>CAXTRQ010000110.1:0-20266 GCA_964246705.1 uncultured Pyrinomonadaceae bacterium | reverse complement strand
TTGCTATCTGTTGGACGGCGGCGTTTCTTCTTTTGTATCCGAAATTGTCGTTTTCGAAATGGAACAAATGGCTTAACGCGATTGCTTACGGAATTATTGTTCAGACCTTGATGAGTTTTGTTGTTCTGCCGCTGACCAATATTCCGCCGCGCGCTTTTTCACTTTGGGGATTTTTGGAAAACGCGGTGATTTTAATGTTTTCCATTGGTCTGCCAGCGGCGTTGGCCGCAGATCGGTTTTATAAAAAGGCTGAATAGAATTTGAAGCGACCGTCGAAGAATTTATGACTGAAGTTATCAAAACGACTGAGAAAACAAAAATAAAAGATTACCGAAGCGCGGGAATTTTGGGTAGTGGCCCCGTGATATTTAGATAATGCTCAAGGGGCAGCCCCACCGTGATGAGCCTGTCTGGACTGAATCAACTAAAGCGAAGGAAGAGACTGAAGGAAAAGTAGGAAAGCTAATCTACAGGTCTGCTTGTTGAATAGTCACCCGACCTACCCTGCTTGCTTGGGGGGTAATAAAGTACTCTGCATTGCAAAGTATCTCTATATAACAAAGTTCTTTTGTAAATGTGTTAAATCGCTTATAATGCGCCCCTAAAATCTCCCGCTAGACCACTCACAATAGGAGACCGAACGACCATGCTGACACCGGGACGCAGGGAATTGAGGAACTTACGCCAACTGGAACTGAACCTACGGAATTTCATGGCGCATTTCGACGAGGCTTTCTTCGAGGCGGCTCCGGTTCACCCGCTACCACCGCCGGACAATTTCGCGGGTGCTGGAATTTACGCGCTTTATTACTTTGGTGATTTTGATTTGTACGAGCGTATTGCTACGCGTAACAAGGGCGGCGTGCATTCTCCCATCTACGTCGGCAAAGCCGTGCCACCCGGCTCTCGCACCGGTATGAACGTTTCGGACGATGAGAGCGCTGATTTGTTTCGCCACCTACGCGAACATACGAGCAGCTTGACGCAGGCGACGAACTTAAAGGTTAGCGATTTTCGCTGTCGCTTTATTATTCTTGGCGTAGTGGAGAGAGATTTAATCGCGCCGGTAGAGTCGGCCATCATTCGTAAGTATAGACCATTGTGGAATGCCAAAGTGCTGCACGGCTTCGGAAACCACGTTCCCGGAAGTGGACGTTACAATCAGCGCCGTTCGCGTTGGGATATTTTGCATCCGGGTAGATCATGGGCGTCGCGTATGGCAACTTTAGCGGCGAATGAGGATAGGATTATCGCTGATGCCAACAAGTTTCTTGATGAGTCAACGTTGTCTTAATTCAACAACGGCTTCGTAAAGTTGATGTTTATCTTGCGCCTTGGTTACGCGCACGTCTGATTGGATGATACTGTTGCCGACGCGAGTCGCGCGCGGTACATCTATCCTCACAAGCTCAAGTCCGACAGCTTCGGCGATCTTTCCAAAGTACACATCAGTCGGTATCAGCAGTCCTTGCAAGATGCTGTTACCGATGACGACGAGAGCGACACCGCCGGGGCGTAGGACATGCTTCAAGCCCTCAGAGAAGCGGCGGCAGTCGTTGAAATATGCGGCAGCATAGTTAGCCCAGCCATTCCCGCCGTAGATGCCCTTGTGTGAGTTAAGTTCTCGTAACGCTTCGAGCCTTTCTTTGATGTCCGTACCCGGCAAGTCAAACTCTAAATCTAGCCGCGCGCGCTCACGCACCGTCTGCCAGTATGTGCCGAAGTTGGAATTTTCGAGATGATTAAAGTCGCTTGGCCGTTGTGCAAAACCTAACCAGTAAAGTTGCGGTCTTGTGTTCCGGTTATAGTGATAGTTGTTGAGATAAGGTGGTGAAGTTATCACAAGGTCAACGCTGCCAGTTTCAATGTGATCGGCATACTTGAAGAATGAATTGTTGATAACTGTGGCCTGTGGTTTCTTGCTCGGCATGTTGGCTTGTAGCCATGCAACGTCGTCTGACATTTCTTTCAGCTTCTTTGTGATCTCCCGCTCGACAGAAAAGTCTTCTATCACTTGCTTTCCTGCCGCCACGCGCCGACCTAAGCTCGGCTCGTAGGAGTAGTTTGAATAACGTACCATCGTAGAAGCGAATACTAGCCTGAACAAGTCCCGCAAATTATTATCTTTGATACTGCTAATGAAGTCCTGAACGATTAAAACCTTGCGCAATACTTTAGGGCTGTAAAACTCTGCGCGCGTCTTAAAGCCAGCCGGAACTTCGCTACGCGGAACGTAGCCGTTAGCTGCTTTCCGTGAGTAGAACGCCTCAAATTTAGAGGACTCTGCAATCAATGTATCAAGTGGGATGAAATGAGCATTAGCTTTGACACGAGAGGCCAGCGCCGCATACGGGTTTATCTCAAACCCGATAGCATCATGCCCGTACTTCACAGCTTCAACAAGCGTCGTCCCGACACCGGAGAAGGGATCAAGCACGGTGCCTGAGACCGGTAAGTATTTGCCTAGCGCGTCGCTTAAGAAGTCGCTCGAAAACCCTGCAATCCACGGAACCCAACGATGTACGGGGAGCACCTTGTTACTGGCGAAAGCCGGGTCGTTGAAACCTGCGCGCTCTTCAACAATCTGTAATAACTTCTCCCCTTCCTCGCCCGCGAGCTTTTGAGCCTTCTTACCTGTCTTACTCTTCTTAGCAATCACAGAAGACATTAAAATTCCTCATTGTCCGTCAGCTTTAAACTCTCACCCCAACAACTTTAGGTTGTGACTAAACGGGGATATGCTTTCTGTTAGTTTCAAATGTCATTTATTCCCGCCTTCCTTGCTCGCTTTTGGGGGTCTGCCACGCTTTAAGCCTTTAACCAACTCTAAATCCGCTTCATGAATGAAGTAGTCACGCCCAACCTTTTCAGCAGGCAGACGCCCTTCGGTTATTAACCACTGAATATGGCGAATAGTCTTGCCTAGTTTCGCAGCCGCTTCTGCGGTAGTTATTTTCTCTCCGATTCCCACGCGATCATCTATACGGCGCCAATAATATCTCGTCAAGATCTGGTTTTATTCCAGCCGGGCTAAGCGTTGATACTAACGAACAGCTTTCAGATTAGAATCCTCCCCTTTTAAGAATTCGACTGTGCGCGCCCAAGCGTGCCGGATACGCCGCTTACGGGTTTTGCCTTCCCCTCAATGAATAGCCATGCGAAAAGCGCGCGCGCCAGCGCCACCGCGATCAATATGACGACGCGGAACCCGCTGACGAAAGACTCCTCTTTCCGTCCGCTAAAGTTTGGCGAGTTGACTGCTTCAATAGTGTTGGGCGCTACTAAGACGTGCGTGGTGACGTACCGACCGGGCCGATGCGAAACTTGATCGCCGCAATGATGGCAAGCGCGATGAAAAGCGCCAGCACGACTAATTGCGTGAGCATGAATGGCAACTCAGTCTGCGTCGGAGCTAACGCGTTAAGCGCGGGCAGTTTTTGGAAAGCTTGAACGACCCCGACGAAGACATTCAGATAAAGCGACACCACTGCGCTGACAACGTATAGCCAACGCCATGTCCCGGCGAGGTGGCGTATGTAACGCGCAAAGATCGCTACTGCCAGCAGCACCAGCGAGATGACGCCAACCCAATGGGGCGCTCCGAAGTGAACGAGCGGAAAACCGAAGCCTGTCACGCTCGTCGCCACCGTGCTCACCAGAAAGAGCGCCGTCCAACGATTGAGCCGTTTCCCTGTGAGCAGCCCGAACAAGACGACGAATCCAGAGGCGATTCCAATCAGGCTTATCACGACATGTATTAACGTGAATGTTTGTAGATCGAAGATCATGCTGCGCGTCCCTTCAGAGCAAGTTTAATGTCCTCAACATAGCGTGGGGTTCGCCTCGCTCATTTGCGAAACCAAAGCTCGCCCCACTTGCAATGCTATTTCTTGACTCAAGACTGCCGAAAGTTTCTGCGAAGCCAGTTGAATGGCGAGTTTGGCAGCGGGCGTGTCGGCCAAACCATTTATTTTACCTTTTAAGGAACGTGCCGGTAATCCGTTTCAGTCAAGCTTTCATGCTGTCATCTACGTCGAACGTCTCTCCTGTGATGAAAGCCGCATCGGGGCTTGCGAGAAAAGCGACCGCCGCCCAATACCCCGTAGAATATTTTTACCCCTATCCATGGTTCGGCAATTTCTCGCCTGATTGTATTAAAGAGAACACCCACTGCATCCATTATTGGGGAGGGCCTCGGCGCAAGCAGGAACAGCGCCAAAGCCTTTCGCCACGTCGCATCATAGGGCGGATGCTGCGTGCGCTTATGTCATGGTGCATAACAGGCCGACCTTTTAGGGCAGAGCACAAAGCCCCTGCACCGAAGGCGCTCTCGTGTTATGGGTTGCTGCCAAATCCAACTTGCCGTCATTATTCCAATCGCCAACGACAATTCATGAGGCGTCGCGCGCCACTCATTCCTTGCGTTCTGCGTTCAAAGCGTTGCGGATATCGGCGACGATTTGGAAAGAGCGGAGGCGCGCGTCATGATCGAAGATTTGAGCGGTGACCATCATCTCGTCGGCCTGTGTGGCATGGATAAAGTCTTCCAATTCGCGTCGCACGGTTTCGGGTGAGCCGACAATCGAGTAAGCCAGTGCGCGCTCGACGCCAGCTTTTTCCATGTCAGACCATTGGCCGTCCATACTGTCGAGCGGCGGCGACAACAGGCCGGGCGTGCCGCGACGGAGATTAACGAATTGCTGTTGGAGAGACGTGAACAGACGGAGGGCTTCAACGTCAGTGTCCGCCGCGAACACGTTGACCCCCGGCATCGCATAGGGCTTTTCCAGTTGCGCGGATGGCCGGAACTGGCTTCTGTAGACATCGAGCGCCTGCATGAGATAGTCGGGGGCGAAGTGAGAGGCGAAGGCGAACGGGAGACCGAGTGAGGCCGCAAGTTGCGCGCTGAAGAGGCTTGAACCCAAGAGCCAGAGCGGCACTTGAAGCCCTGCGCCGGGAACGGCGCGCACCGCCTGCCCGGGCTGGGCGGGAGCGAAATAAGATTGCAGTTCAGCCACGTCCTGCGGGAACGTGTCGGCTCCGCTCATAAGATTTCGGCGGAGCGCCCATGTCGTCCGCTGGTCTGTACCGGGCGCGCGTCCGATGCCTAGATCAATTCGCCCCGGATAGAGCGCCTCCAGTGTGCCGAACTGCTCGGCGATAATGAGCGGCGCATGATTCGGCAGCATGATACCGCCTGACCCGACGCGGATTGTCTCAGTGCCACCGGCAACATATCCGATGAGGACGGCGGTCGCCGCGCTGGCGATGCCTGACATGTTATGGTGCTCGGCCAGCCAGTAGCGTCGGTAGCCCCATTGCTCTGCGTGCCGCGCCAGATCGAGTGTGTTGCGGAACGATTCGGTGATCGTGCCGTTAGCCTTGACCGGCGCAAGGTCAAGAACAGAGATGCGTGGACGAGATAGGTCTTTCATACATTAACAACATAGCCGCAAGCAAATACACTGCTCTCATATTTAAGAATCGGAGAAGTGAATTATAGTCGTGCCACCGCTCGAAGAGCTAATCATGATTCGGCGTTATGCTAAACAAGTTGTTCAAGCCGACGCCCCTGTAGCTGCCTTGATGGCGTTACATTTTCGGTGATGTGGGGTTGACGTGCGCGGCGAAACTTTTCATTCTCTCAATCATGAACGCTGAAATTAAGAAAGAAGCAAAGCTGGCGCTCGCGCTTCATGGGGGCGCAGGGACGATTCTCCGTGCGGAGATGAGCGCCGAACGTGAAGCCGCATTCAGAGATGGTTTGCAGCAAGCTCTGCTGGACGGCTGGCGAGTGCTGAACGATGGGGGCACTGCGCTTGATGCGGTCGAGCGAACCGTCTCCGTGCTCGAAGATAACCCGATGTTCAACGCCGGACGCGGCGCGGTGTTCACGCACGACGGGCAACACGAGATGGATGCGGCAATTATGTCTGGGAAAGATTTGCAAGCCGGGGCGGTGGCGGCAATCGGCGGCATCAAAAACCCGATCATGCTCGCACGACATGTGATGGAAGAAACCGAGCATGTGTTGTTGTGCGGAAGCGGCGCGGAAGAGTTCGCACGCGCGGCGGGCTGCGAATTCGCGCCGCCCGAATATTTCTTCGACGAGTTCAGGTACGAACAATTAGTGCAGGCGCAGCGCGCGCAAGAAGTGCGTTTGGATCACTCGCCCGTGAAAAAGTTCGGCACGGTCGGCGCGGTCGCGCGCGACGCCCAGGGACATCTCGCGGCGGCGACTTCGACGGGCGGGATGACCAACAAGCGATTCGGGCGCGTCGGCGACACTGCGCTGATAGGCGCGGGCAACTACGCCGACGACCGCACCTGCGCCGTCTCCTGCACCGGCCACGGCGAGTTTTTCATCCGCGCGGTAGCGGCATACGACGTGGCATGCCTGATGAAGTATAAGGGCTTGACGCTGGATGAGGCTTGCGAACAGGTCGTCGGCGTGACGCTGCGCGAGATGGGCGGCGAGGGAGGTCTGGTCGCCGTAGACCACTCGGGAAATATCGCGCTGCCGTTCAACAGCGAAGGTATGTACCGCGCGTGGGTCACTTCGGCGAGCGCGGCGCAAGTTGCCATCTATCGCGACTAATCAGATTGAAGATTTGAAATCCTGAAAATTCAATTACTCAACTTTTTTTCTTCTTTGCGTCTCCAGCGTGAGAATAAGTTTCACGCTGGAGACGCAAAGGCGCAAAGAAGGCAGCACGCAAAGGAAGACGGCTTTGAGCTTCTCTGCTCAATAATTTGACTTTCCCTAGTGCTGGTTAGGAATGTCCTCATGGACGACCTTGACCGGCGTGCGTTGTTCACGAAACTTGCTAACGAGTTCGATTGAACGGCTGACGTTGTCTGCGAGAATCACGAGCAGTTCGCCCTTGCGCGCGTGTTGAAGCGCATAGTTGATGGCCTCGCGCGCGTCTGTAAATTCCTTAATCGGCATGTCGGGGTTAACACTGCGGATGCCCTCGATGACGAGTCGTGTCGAATCGCCCGGCGCACGCCCGCGCAAATCGTCGTCCTCGCGGATGATGACGTTGGTGAACATCTGCGCGGCGATGCGCCCGTAGAGACGAAGGTCGTCATCGCGGCGGTCGCCCGTGCCGCCGATGACGCCGGTCTTCGTCTTGTTCGGAAACTTCGTGACGAAACGTTGCAGCGCCTCCATCCCTGCGGGGTTGTGCGCGAAGTCAATCAGCGTCGTAAAGTCGCCCATCTCAATGAGGTTCAAACGTCCGGGCGTCTGCGCGACCGAAGGCACAAAGGTCGTCAGGCCGACACGAAGGTCTTCGATGCTCACGTTTTGCAGATAGGCTGCGAGCGTCGCGGCCAGTACGTTCTGAATCATGAACGTGGCGCGACCGCCGTAGGTCAACGGAATGTTGATGACCTTCTCAACTCTCACCTTCCACCTGCCCTTGAGTAGCGTGACGTAACCGTTCTCGAAGACGCAGGCGATGCCGCCGTCGCTCGTATGCTCGATGATATGCGGGTTCTCCTCCTCCATGCTGAAGAGTGCGATACGCCCCGGCGTATCTTCGCGCATCGCATAGACCAGTTCATCGTCGGCGTTTAAGACGGCGTAACCGCTCTTCCCAACGGCGCGCGGAACGACCGCTTTGACGCGCGCCATATCTTCAATCGTCTCGATGTCCTTCAAGCCGAGGTGGTCAACAGTGACGTTCATCACAACGCCGATGTCGCAGCGGTCGAAGCCGAGTCCCGCGCGGATGATGCCGCCGCGCGCCGTTTCGAGGACGGCGATCTCAATGGTCGGGTCTTTGAGCACGAGTTGCGCGGAGACGGGGCCCGTGTTGTCGCCGGGTTGAATGAGACTGTTGCCGATGTAGATGCCTTCGGTCGTGGTGAAGCCGACGTTGAGACCCGAGTTTTTGACGATGTGCGCGATAAGCCGTGTCGTTGTCGTCTTGCCGTTCGTGCCCGTGACGGCGATGACGGGCACGCGCGAGGGAGCGCCCGGCGGAAAGAGCATGTCAATAACGTGCTCGGCGACGTTGCGCGCGAGGCCATCCGAGGGCGCGAGGTGCATGCGAAAGCCGGGCGCGGCGTTGACCTCGATGATGCCGCCGCCGTTCTCCGTGAGCGGCGTGGAGAGGTCGTGCGCGACCACATCAATGCCTGCCACATCTAACCCAATAATGCGCGCGATACGCTCGAAGAGCGAGATGTTGAAGGGGTGAACTTCATCGGTGCGGTCAATCGCAGTTCCGCCCGTTGAAATGTTCGCAGTCGTTTTAAGACGGAACATTTCACCTGCGGGCAGCACCGTATCGAGCGAATAGCCGCGCGCCGCCAGCAGACTCTCTGTCTGCGCATCCACGTCAATCTGCGTCAGGACGTTCTCATGACCGTAGCCACGTCGTGGGTCTCGATTGGTGATGTCAATCAACTCGCCGATTGTGTGCTCGCCGTCGCCGATGACGTGGGCTGGAATCCTCTCTGCGACGGCGACGAGCCGGTTGTTAACGACGAGCGCGCGGAAGTCCTGACCCGTCAGGGATTGTTCGATGATGACGCGCCGCGAATATTTCTTCGCCAGCGGGAACGCCGCGCGGACTTCTTCGAGCGTGTTCAAGCCGACGGTAATCCCCTTCCCGTGGTTAGCGTCGAGCGGTTTGACGGCCACTGGGAAGCCCACTCGTCCGACAGTACTTTCAATCTCGTCCTCGTCAACAATCCGATACCCGCGCGGCACGGGGACACCCATGTTGCCCAAGAGTTTCTTCGTCGCGTCTTTGTCGCTTGCGAGGTCAACGGCGATCATGTTGGTGCGTCCGGTGACGGTGGCCTGTATGCGCTGCTGGTTGACGCCGTAGCCGAGTTGGACGAGCGATTGCGTGTTGAGACGAATATGAGGAATGTCGCGGTTCTCTGCTTCCTGAACAATGGCTCCGGTGGAAGGGCCAAAGCGCACGTCTTCGCGTATTTCGCGCAGACGCTGCACGTCGTCGGCTAAAACTCGCTTCAGTTCATCGAGCGATGTTCCGTTGGCGAGGTCTTCAAAAATTTTAACGGCGGCGCGGGCGGCGTATCTTCCAGCCTCTTCTTCGATGTAACTGAAGACGACGTTATAGACGCCCGTCTGACTCGTCTCGCGCGTGCGCCCATAGCCCGTCTCCATTCCAGCGAGCGTCTGTAATTCGAGCGCGAGATGCTCGACGACATGCCCCGCCCATGTTCCTTCCACGACACGTCGCAGGAAGCCTCCCTGCTTTTTGTAACTGCAACCGTGATTAATGAGGCTCGGCATCAACTCCGACAGCCGCTCGTTGAAGTTTTCGATTTTGTCCGTCGGCTTGTTTTCAAATTCTTCGAGATCGAGCCGCATCACAATCAGTTTGTTCCGGTAACCGCTCCAATAGTTAGGGCCGCGCAACGCTTTAATGTCGAGAATACGCATGTAGAAAGTCCTGTGATGAAAGAATTGATGAGCGGTGAATGATAAACGCGGAGCGATGAACTGAAAACAACCTGTCTTTAATTCATCGCTCCGCGTTCATCATTCATCGTTTATTCAATGTCCGGCAATAAAAACTCTTCGTTGACCGGCATCGTCTCGCGCCGTGCAAAGTCGTAATGTAGGCCGTCGCGTAGTATGTGCAACTGTATTCCCGCAACTGCGAAGGGATGAAAGTCCGCGACTTCAGCGATGTCATTGTAGGAGATGCGCGAGCCGTCAACGATGGTAACAGTGCCTTCGCCGCAGACTTCAAGCGTGCCATCATTTGAGATAATGACCGCAGTGTTCTCGTCAATGCCGATTCCGAGTTGGCGCGGGTTGTAAGAAACAGCGGTAATCAGTCTGCTCAAACGATCTCGTTCGGTGAAGTGCTGGTCAATGATAATATTTTGCAAAATCCCAAGTCCCGGCGAAAGTCGTAGAGAATTCTTGTTCGGATGCGAAGTGGAGTCGCCACGCACGATCATCGTCGCGCTCATGCCCGCTGCGCCCGCGCTCGACCCCGCGAGCACGAGAGGACTATAACGAACGCGCTCTTCCAACAAGCGGGCGAACTCTGTGCCGCCGAGCATGGAAACCAAGCGCATCTGGTCGCCGCCGGAGATAAACACGCCGGTCACGTCTTCAAGCAAATTCTTCGCGTCGGCGTCAATCACTGCCTGACGCGAAGTTGCACGCAAGACTTTGACCTGCTGGAGATTGAGATTGCGAAATGTCTGTGTATAAACGTCGGCAGAAAATTCAGGATAATCGGAAGCCACGGGAACGATCAATACGCGCGCCTCCTGTCCACCCGCCAGCGCGACGAATTTACGAAGCAGACGACGCTCGTTATACTTATCCTCCGCGCCGCCAATAATCACCAAATGCCCGCCGATGAATTCCGAATCAATAAATTCTTTCATTAAACTCCATATTGTCAATACCGGCGCTCATTCGTTTCCTCCCCCAAGAGCAGAACGCCAACACTGCTTTCGGAAATTATCTAATTCTGATGAACTGCACAGTTGTTTTCTAAGATAGCCCTCTTTGCCTTCTATGACAAAAGATACTTAACTGAATTTGAATCTGATGAATATGTAACAGGATGACGCTGAGATAACCTTTATTTCACGAGTTTAGCTGCCTATCTCCTGAATAAATTTCTAGGGTAAACTACGGCTCCACAATTAGTCGGTTTGTGTGTCTAGTTGATAAAATAAAAGATTTCTACTCTTCCTAAATGCGGATGCTTAGAGGATACTAAGTCAACCAGAAAACTAATTAACCATTGTGAAACATTCGCTTGTGTGCCGTCATAATTTCAACTAATCCGTATCTTCAGAAGCGCATTCAATACACCACACGCTTTTTTTTGTAGGGCATGAGCGTCAGCATCATGGATCGCCCGCATCCGGGATAATCACCCCACACCTTTACGGCTGTGCCAGCAACCGTGGCGTTCGATGAAGTGTTTGTCATGTGCTCGCTGCTGAATTGTTCATTTCGTTAATTTCTCGTGCTTACATTTCGCCACGCCGTTTTCTACTCCGTTCGGGTAATAGAACCCAGTACCAGCACAGTCTGGACAGCTTTTGATTTCAAGCGGAGCGCTCTCCCCCTTTAAATCTTTCTTTATATCTTTCATTAATTCTTTAATGTGTCTGGAATCTGGCAGCCTGTTGGAATCTGGCAGCCTGTTGGAATTTGGCGGGCTGACGGGCTTCGCCAGTGCCGGTGGAGGCTCGATGTGATACTCATTTCCCTGCTCTTTATCGCTCCCAAAATGGGACTGAATCTTTCTTATCAAACCCTTTCTGATCAGCCCTGCGACAGCGGTTTGGGCTGTCGAACGTCCTACTCCGGCGCGTTTCGCTAGTTGCGGTAAACCAATCTTACAAGTGGGGTTACCGTATCCCCACGAAAGTCTAAAGAGTTGGAGATGGACAACCTGCTCGGCGGGCGTGAGCTGCCCATATAGATAATCGGTCATCTGGTGCCAGAACTTCGTAAAGCCACCAATGTCGGGGATGCTTGCCATCAGATTTAAAGAAGCCGTCTCGTTGTTTAGGTTGTTGGATTCTGGTAGCCCGCTGGATTCTGGCAGGCTGTTGTTTTGGCAGCCTGTGGGCTGTTGTTTTGGTAGCCTGTCGGATTCTGGCAGGCTGGATTCTGGCAGGCTATTAACATCCAACAGCCTGTCAGGTTCTGGTAGGCTGTTGGAATTTGGTAGGCCGACGGGGACGAGTACCGGCTTTTGCCGCATCTCCTCTTCAGCTTCGTATAGATCCTCAATGCCTCGATACTTACGTTTCGTCTCTGTCATAGGTCACCACATCTGCGGGAATAGAGTCCAAATCGTTGACCGCAGCCATCGTCAGGGAAGCCCTGCAAATCTTGATAATTTCGCGTGGATTGCCTTTTGAAAGGCGATATACACTTTTCACCGCTTCGGCCTCGAAAAGCGGTTCTTCCCGCCCGGCAACACGCAGTCTGTATTCAATTAGCGCTTGCGTCTCATCGAGCGTCAGAGGGTCAAGCGTCATGACAGTTACGGCACGTGACAGGAGTGCTTTCTTAAGCCTGAGCTTTCCTCTCAGGTTGTTCTGACCGGCAAGGACAATTTGCACGAGCTTTGCCGAAGAGCTTTCAAAGTTGGTCAACTGACGAATCAATTCAAATTGTTCGCCGCGTAGGAGTTGCGCTTCGTCAATTAACAAAACCGTATTCTTTCCAGCCCTGTAACGGTCAACCAGAAAAGCTTCCAGTTCCTGCATTTGATCCAATCGCGAGCGTTTACGCGGAAGTTCGCACGCGTCAGTTATGCGCTTTAGAAGTTGCAGGGCAGAGGTAGGGTCGGGGTTGGTTAGGAGAATCGTTTCGTAAGACTCATCGGCTCGGTAAAGGTCGTACAGCTTTCTGACCAAGGTGGACTTGCCCATACCGACATCGCCATACAAGACGGCTAGTCCTTGGCGGTCATCAACAGTAAACCTGATTTGTGCCAGAGCACGCTTGTGCTGCGGGGTTTGATAGAGAAATTTGGGATCAGGAGAGACGGAGAAAGGTGGCTGCGTCAGTCCGAAACGTTCGAGAAGAGAGAGAGGCCGAGTCGCTGTCAAATCCCACTCCTTTCGTGGTAGGTATCAATTTTAAGACTATAGTGCCAAAAGTAATGCATAGCAAGAAGATTTTTCGAGGGGAGGGAAGTGATAGAATCACGCATGTTGAAAACACTGACCATTGTGCGGAGATACTCTGCGTGGTCAAAGAGCAGAGCCTTATGCCGCCAAGGAAGTGTCGACAACCTGCTTCATCCAGCTTTGCCTAATTCATTCAAAGCAGTTCGCATAAATCTTGCATGAATGGGTGACCGCATCATGATATGCATGTTTTCCTGAATAAATAGGCAAAGCCTCTGCGTGTGTCGAGGCTGACGGGAGGAGTCATCGGCTTGCATTTCCTGCTGGACAAAAATCAAAAGGAAGGGCTTTTTGAACAGGCTCACATGCAATTGCTCACGGCTCTGCACATGGGCAAGCTGCGTGCGGACGACCGTCTCCCCAGTGTTCGGCAACTCGCACAGCGCAACGGCATCAACCTCAAGACGGCCTTCGCCATCTACCAGCGGTTGCAGGCCGAAGGATACATCACCCTCAAGCGTGGGTCTGGTGCTTTCGTCTCAGATGTGGAGCCGTCTGACCTCGAACAGGCTTACTGCCTTTCTCTCTTCCGCCTCATCAAGTCGCACGTTTCTGAGGCCGCCGGTCTAAAAATCAGTCCGTCCGAATACGTCTCGCTGGTGCAAGGCTTCGTCAGCAAGCGCCGCCACACGTCAGTCCGGCTCGTTGTCATAGAATGCAACGAGGAGCAGGTCGGCCTCTTCGCCCACGAGATTTCAGGGAGGCTGGGCATTACCGTTCACCCGGTACTATTAACTCGACTCGAAATGTCCGACCGCCGCACCGCTGGCATGCTGTCGAGGGCGGACTACATCGCAACGACCCACTTTCATTACAAGCAGGTGAAAAGCCTCACGTCGAAATACCGGAAGAAGCTTTTACAGTTGCGTCTCAATCCATCTTTCATTCCGTCCATCGTCAACGCCACAAAGCAAGGCTCTGTTTTGATGATAGTCTCGAACGCGGATTACTTTCCCGCCTTCCGCCAAAGTCTGCTTCAGATTGGTACTCCGCGCGCGCTCGTTGAGAGCATCACAGCCGTCAGCCACACAGACCTGCCTCTCGTTCGTTCGCTCGCCCGCCGTGCGCAGACGGTTTACGTCTCGCCCATCTCTGATTCGCGAGTCCGCGAACTGATTCCGCCCAGAGTTCGGGAACTCCGTTTCGACACCACCTTATCCGAAGAAACGCTCGAAGTTCTCGAAGCAATCAAGTTGTTCCGCCCCATCCGTTCTTGATGCGCTCTCGCCCCTGCATGGAACGGTTTGTGGCGGGACTTCACATTGTTCCATTTACCCGGAACAATCTCAGGATGTAGACTGCTCGCTTCGGAAGGGATTGTTCGAGCCATAGGGCGCACATGGCACAAATTCTCACCGTGCCATTTTTCTGGCAATAATTCTGATAACGTTTTGACGTGTCGTTGCCAGTTTAACCGCAAGCGCGGTCTCGCGCGCCTGCTCTGAAGGAGGAGTCATGAAGGGTATGGGTAAAATCAATCTCATCACAGGGCTGCTGTGCCTGCTCTTATGTATTGCATTCGGTTCCTTCGCACATGCTCAATCGACGGCGACGCTCCAAGGAGCCGTGACCGATCCGCAGGGCGCGGTCGTGCCCGACGCGAAAGTGACCGTGCGCAGTCAGGCCACGAGTGTTGAGCGAACGGTGCAGACCGATAGCGATGGCAATTATCAGGTGGCGTCGCTCCTACCCGGCGTCTATCGGGTGGAGGTTCAGGCGCAGGGCTTCCAGACGCAGGTCGTCAACACCCTCAACCTCGAAGTTGCGCGCACAGTCCAGCAGAATTTCCAACTCACGGTCGGCAACGTCGCGCAGGAGGTGACGGTCACTTCCGATACTGCCGTCATCGAGACGGCGACCACTTCTGTCGGCACGGTCATCAACCAGCGCACCGTGCAGGAGATTCCCTTAAACGGGCGGCACTTCGTTGACCTCGGCCTGCTGATACCCGGCTCGGTCACGCCGCCGCAGAACGGATTTTTGACCGCTCCCTTGCGCGGGCAGGGTTCTTTCGCCATCAACACCGCCGGGAACCGCGAGGACACGGTCAACTTTCAAATTAACGGCGTCAACCTCAACGACATGGTGCAGAACCAGATTACCTTCCAACCGTCAATCAATACGGTGTCAGAGTTCAAGGCCGATAACTCCACTTTCAGCGCCGAGTACGGACGCAACTCCGGCGCGGTCGTCAACATCGCGACGCGCTCCGGCACGAACGAATTTCACGGCGAGCTTTTTGAATTCCTGCGCAACGAGGCGCTCGACGCGCGCAACTTTTTTGAAGCCAAGAAGCCGCCCTTCAAGCGCAACCAATTTGGGTTCGCCATCGGCGGGCCTGTGCTGCTGCCGCACTTCGGCGCGGGCGGCTCCGTCTGGAGCTATAAGGGCAAGAACAAGACGTTTTTCTTCTTCTCTTACGAGGGACTGCGCCAGCGACAGGGACTCACGCTCAATACGGATGTGCTGAGCGACGCGCAACGCGCGGCGGCCACGAACCCGACCACGCGGAGGTTGCTTGAATTGATTCCGCGCGCGAACACCACGGGGGCGAACGGCTCGCCGCGCTTCGTCGGCTCGGACACGGCTCCGGTCAACATCGATCAGGGAACGATAGACATCACACACACTCTCAGCGAGAGAGACCGCTTGCACGGCTACTATGCAGTCCAGCGCGACTTTCGCGGCGAGCCGAATTTGCAGGGCAACTCGATCCCCGGCTTCGGCGACACGCGCCAGTCGCGGCGGCAGATTTTCACCTTCAACGAAAGCCACACCTTCGGGCCGAATCTGGTCAACGAGGCGCGCTTCGGCTTCAACCGCATCAATATCTCGTTCACGCCGAACGCGCAGTTGAACCCTGCGGACTTCGGCATCAACAACGGCGTCAATCAGGCTATCGGGCTACCGCAAATCAGCATCACAGGCTCCTCGCTCAACTTTGGTGGCCCCGCAGGCTTCCCGCAGGGGCGCGGCGACACGACATTCATCTTCTCCGACACGCTCAACTATCTGCGCGGCTCTCACTCGTTCAAGTTCGGCGGCGAGTTCCGCCGCTTCCTCAATAACAACTTCAATCTCGACACGGGCACATTCGGCTTCGCCAACATCAACAACTTCCTCTCAGGGACGGCGAGCACCTTCACTGTGACGCTGGGCGACGTTTCCAGCAGCATCAGCCAAGGCTCGCTCGGCATGTTCGCGCAGGACAACTACAAGGTGCGCCCGAACCTGACGCTCGAACTTGGTCTGCGCTATGACTGGAACATGTCGCCGACCGAGCGTTTCAATCGCTTCGTCAATTTCGACCCGACCACGGGCACGCTTGTCCGTGTCAACAACGGCATCGCACCCATCTACGAGACCAACAATAAAAACCTCCAGCCGCGCATCGGCTTCGCTTGGGACCCTTGGGGCGACGGCAAAACCTCTGTGCGCGGAGCCTATGCCGTGCTGGTTGATCAGCCAATCACGAACCTCGTGACCGGCCTCGCATCGAACCCGCCCTTCGCCAACCCCGTCGCACTGCCCGCGAACCGGACGACCACCTTCGCTAACGCGATTCTTCCCGGCAACGCCGTGCCCGGCAGCACACTCTCTCCCAATGCCACCGACCCCGGTTTCGACAACGCCTACGTACAGTCTTGGAACTTGAACTTTCAGCGTGAAGTGGTGCGCAACCTCGGTGTCACCGTCGGTTACTTCGGCTCGAAGGGCACGCACCTGCGCCTGACGCGCAATATCAATCAACTCAGACCCGACGGCACGCGCCCATTCGCTACCGTCTCGGCGTCCAGCGCGATCTCGCCAAACGTGCCGCTCCTGAACATCACCGAGCGCGAAGGCACTGGCAACTCCAGTTATAATGCGCTGTGGGTGACAGCCAATAAGCGGCTCTCGCGTGGTCTCCAGTTCAACACTTCTTACACCTACTCTAAATCTATTGACTACAACTCGCAGAGTTCGCAGGGCGTGACCGTGCAGGACAGCTTTAACCTGCGCGGCGACCGTGGCCTCTCAGACTTCGACGCGCGCCACCGCTTCGTCCTCAGCGGCCTCTACGAACTTCCGTTTCGCGGTAACCGTCTGGTCGAAGGCTGGGAGTTAACCGCCATCGTTCAGTCGCAGAGCGGCAACCCGGTCAACATTCTGGCCGGAAACGCTGTTGCCATCACAGGCGCAGGGGCGGCGAACGCCAACGCCCTGACCGGACTGGCGACGCTCAGGCCAGACCTCATCGGCCCCGTCCAAATCACAGGCAATCCAAACCAGTGGTTCACGAGCACGGTCTGCGACCCGCGCGCGGGCGGTTCCTGCCCCGGCGGATCGGCCTTTGCGCTGCCCGTCACGGTCGTCAACGGTCGCACGGTGTTTCACTTCGGGAACATGGGGCGCAACGTCATCATCGGGCCGCGCTTCAACAACGTGGACTTCTCAGTTATCAAAAACACTAACCTGACTGAGAGCGTGCGCGTGCAGTTCCGTGCCGAGTTCTTCGAGATCTTCAATCACGCGAACTTCGGGCAGCCAGGACGCGTGGGACAGGCGGGAGGCACTACCTTGCGCGTCATCACCAACACGCGTTTTGCTACTGGCGACTCCGGCTCCTCGCGTCAGATTCAGTTCGCCCTGAAATTAATCTACTGAAATGGCGTCGGCCAGTCTCCAAACCTTCGACGCGCCGGGTCAGATCAAAGACCCGGCGCAATTTTTTATCAGTGACGATAAAGGGAAGGGAACAAAGTCTGATCACCTTCTGCTTTACTGTCGAAAGGCCAAGTCTAAATCTTAGTCCGTAGGAAGAAACCAGATGCTCATCCATAAAGCAAAGCGGCTCTTCAATCTTTTTCTCTCCGCCATGGTGTTGCTCACGTTCCCGGCGAGCCTCTATGCGCAAAGAACTCAAAAACCTGTCCTTCACGGTAAACACTGGATGGCTATCACCGGCAAACCGCTGGCGGCGACCGCCGGGGCGATGATCTTTCAGAAAGGCGGCAATGCCGTGGACGCCGCCTGCGCGATGATCGCCGCCGCCTCGACGATGTGGGACACGCTCTCCTGGGGCGGCGAGACGCAAGCGCTCATCTATAACCCGCACACCGGAAAGGTCATCGGCATCAACGCCCTCGGAGTAGCTCCGTCGGGTGCGACGGCTGAGTTCTACAAGTCGAAGAAGTTGGAGCACCCACCGGAGTACGGGCCGCTCGCAGCGGTCACGCCGGGCACGCCGGGCGGCATCCTCTTGATGCTGGCCGAGTATGGCAAGCTCAGTCTTAAAGACGTACTTGAGCCGTCAATCCAGATGGCTGACGGCTATCCCATCGAGGCGCAACTCGCCAATACCATCGAGCGCGAAAAGAAATGGCTGAAGCAGTGGCGCTACTCGCGCGAAGTCCTGCTGCCGCATCGCGGTCAGCAGCGCGAAGCGCCGGAGGCAGGCGAGGTCTTTCACCAGCCGGAATTGGCGGCCACGCTTCGCAAGCTGGTCGAGGCAGAGCAACAGGCGCTCGCGGCGGGCAAGAACCGGAAGGAGGCCATCTATGCCGCGTATGACCGATTCTACAGAGGCGACATCGCGCGCGAGATGGCGCGCGGCATCAAAGAAGAAGGCGGGCTGATTACTGCCGAAGACCTCGCCAACTGGAAGGTGCGCGTCGAGGAGCCGGTCAAGACCACGTATCGCGGGATAGAGGTCTACAAGCTCACGCTCTGGACGCAAGGCCCGGCCATGCTCCAAGCCTTGAACATTCTGGAAAACTTCGACCTCAAGCAGATGGGCTATAACAGCGCGCGCTACATCCACGCCATCTACCAAACGATGAGCATGGCTTTTGCCGACCGGGATTTCTACTACGGCGACCAGTACTTCCCGCCAGCCGAGCCGATTCAAGGGCTACTCTCAAAAGACTATGCGAAGCAGCGCGCGAAACAGATCAACTGGGAGCGCAACGATCCCGCCATCGCCCCCGGCGACCCGTACCCGTTCCAAGGCGAGAAGAATCCTTACTTGAACGCACTGGAAAAGTGGAACGCACCGAAGCCAAAACCCGGCGTCGCGCCCGCGCGCACGCAGGACAGTTCATCGCTTGAGCGTGATAACAGCTTCCAGAGGTCTTTCTACGCGGGCACAACCTCGGTCGAGGCGGCGGACGAGGAAGGCTGGGTCGTCTCCGTGACGCCGAGCGGCGGTTGGATACCTGCGGTCATCGCCGGACATACAGGCATCGGCTTGAGCCAGCGCGCGCAGAGCTTCGTGACTGACCCGGCGGAGAGCATTTTCAACGTCATCGAGCCGGGCAAGCGCCCGCGCGTCACGCTCACGCCCACACTCGCCTTGAAGGATGCAAAGCCGTTCCTCGCCTTCGCCGTACAGGGTGGCGACAGCCAAGATCAGAACCTCTTGCAATTCTTCCTTAACGTCGTCGAGTTCGGCATGAACGTGCAGGAGGCGACAGAGGCTCCGAACATCAACAGCTTCCAGATGCGAAGCTCCTTCGGCGAGCACGAATCGAGGCCGGGACGTATCTTGCTCGCCGAGTCCATGCCGCCGTGGGTGCGCTCGGAACTGCGCCGGATGGGCTACGAGCTAACTTTTGAGGAGCGCACGTCCGGGCCTATCAACGCCATTCAGTTCGACCGTGCACACGGTACAATGTGGGGCGGATCGAGCAACCACGGCGAGGACTACGGTATTGCTTGGTAGCCCGTTAGAAATCTTAATTTTGTAGATGGCTCTTGAAATCAAACGAGCCATGATTTTGAAGACGCGCTCCGACATGCTGGCCTCGCGGTTTTGTGCATTCGGCCGGATTTCAAAGAGGCTGAGCGAGCGTGTACTCGAAGTCGTAAGAGTGCTTGCCCTCGACGATGTTGATCGTCATGTTGCCGGAAAGCCCTGCGAGTTGATCAGTGCCGGAATCTGGCACGACAGTGATGACGAGTTGCGGGACACCGCGCGTCATGGTTCCACTGTGCTGCAATGCGAATGTCCCTTTGCGGCCATGCAACTTGCCCGTGACTCGCTCCATCGCAACGTAACCGGCTGAGCCTTCGACTTCCGTACCGACAGCCAACATCTGACCTTTACTGGTGGCTTCGAGATCGCCTCGAAACTGCTTGTCAAGAGACATCCTGCTCACGGTCGGGTCTCCGACGTTGTCCTCCTGCGCCTGATGATTCACCTTCACATCAAACTCTCCGCTGGCATGATTCGTCATGACCGCCTCCTTACTGGTTTGTATTTTCGTGCTCACTCGATGCTACATCTATTTCGTTTTGACAAGCACGGTTTCGCGCCGCTTGCGTGCGAAGTCGAAAAGCGAGGGTTGTTGCACTTTAGCTGTCTCACCAGTGAGCTTGATGTTCTTTGCGCCGAGTGCATCTTGTGGGGCGGGGTCTGTTGAAGGGTTGCCCGAAGAGAGGATAACGACTTTCGTCTGCGTAGCGTCGCCGAGCGCGCCTGATTGCAACTCTCCGGAGCGCATCGCGGCGATACGCTTTTCAACTTCGTCATAAAGCACGGGGACACGCTCGACTCCGTAAGCGAGCCATTCCGAGACCGTGATGGTTTGGTCGCGCGGTTTAAAATCCGCGCGAT
>CAXTRQ010000109.1:0-20362 GCA_964246705.1 uncultured Pyrinomonadaceae bacterium | reverse complement strand
GACCGCCGCCGACACTTTGACGCCCGCTTCCTGGTCGCAATCGCTGAACAACGTCAGGGACGTGATGAGCTCTATGAAGTCGGCCTTCTCGGCCACGCTCATCGGCTTAGTCTGTTCAATCACGTCGTCATTGCTGAACCTACGGCTGGAGAAGGCGCAGTCGCGGTTTTTCGAAAAGCTCGAACGGTTCACCATTGAGGAACTACTGCCGAAGACCTCCCCTACGATGGAGGACGAGACGCTGCTGCAGAGCATCAACACGCAGATGGAGCGCTACTTCGACGAGTTGCGCGAGGTGGCCGAGCAGAACAACCAGACCATCCAGGACCTGAGCGCCGCCCAGAAGGCTTTCGAGACGACCATCGCCAGCATTGAGCAGATGTCGCGGGGCAATTCCCCGGGCAGCGTGCAGGAGGTCATCGGGCAGCTGACGGGAGTCATCAGCGAACTCTCGGGCGTCAACCGCTCCATCGTTACGCTCACCGGCCGCCTGCCCGAGACGCTCGACATGGCGCGGCAGGCGAATCAGACGATGCAGCAACGTGTCGAGACCCTTCTCGATTCACACAAGCATTGGCAGGAGCGCATCGACACCTCGCTGTCGAACGTGACTATGTCCCTGCCTGGCCTGCTTAATCAGTTGGAGCGGGGCGGCCGCAACGGGGCCGCCAAGACGGAGACCTCCGCAGTCCCGGCGCGCGTCCCGCTGCCCCAGCGCCATGAAGAGGTGAAACTGCTCGACGAGCCACTGTCGCAGCGCATGTTCTTAATCTACAGCGGCGCAGCGATGTTCGTCCTCGTGCTGATCCTGCTCCTGTTCCGCTGAAGCTCGGAGGCGTCCGTGTCCAGACTACTCTCATCGCGGCAGACGCGAATCAACACTCACCTGGTCTTTTGGCCGTGCATGGTTGACATGCTCACCTCCGTCCTCATGATCTTTCTGTTGATCTACTTCATTCAGGCCACGCTGGCGCACAAGGACTTGGAGGCGGAGTTGGTCAGGCAGAATCAGGAGAGGTTTGCCGTCGGCTTCCGCCAGAACTTCTCAAAGGAGATAACCAGCCGGACGGTTTTCGTCGAGCAGGGGTTGAATTTAATCCAGATTACGTTCAGCGATAAAATCCTGTTCCCCCCGGGGCGATATGAACTCCAGCCGGCTGGCAAGGATGTGCTGCGGCGGTGCGCGACCATCTTCAATCAGTCGGCGCAGTCGGGGTTCAAGCAGATCCAGGTCGAGGGGCACACCGATGATCGCGTGCTTGATAGCATCACTTACCCGCGCGACAACTGGGAGCTCTCGACCGGGCGGGCCATCAGCGTCGTCAAGTTCTTGGTTGAGAACGGGCTCAAGGAGAGCCTCCTGTCGGCTAACGGCTACGCTGCCACTAGGCCCAGAGACCCGCGCGATACGGAAGAGGCGCGGGGCCTGAATCGCCGGATCGAAATCCGCGTCGTCTTCTCCACGCCCGGGGAAAAGAGATGAGACTCGGCGTCACACCGGCGGACATGCACGGATTGGCCCGTCTGATCCGGCGCTACGAGTCGGGGGTATGCACGGAGACTCAACTGACGGAGCAGTTGCATGAAGCGCTCAATGGATTGCAGGCGTTGATGGTGCAATGGCGTCCGCGCCTGCGAGGCCTGCACTACCGACCTTCGGTAGCTATGCGCGATTGCGACGACGCCATCAGCGCCGCACAGCGCCTGTGCGGAGGCAGGCAGTTCAAGCCCTGTCTGCTCCAGATCAAGCGGGCACGTAACGGGCTAGCGCGTTTGCAAGATCTGTTAGACGCTTACGATGACCACAGCCGTGCCACCGAAGCCTACCGGGGGCTCACAGGCCTGCTCGACTCTCAACAACTCACCCAACTGCTGACGGTCGAGACCATTACGCGGCTGCTCGCCGAGTCTGACAAGTTGTTGGCTTCAGGTAGAAGCCGGCAGGCAGGTTTTATCGCGCGCCTGTGTCAGCATAAGGCGCTCGCCCTGACGGAAGCGGCGGACGGGGAGCGCGAAAGCGTTCAAGACCTTTCTGCCAAGATCAAGCAACAAGCGGAATTCTTCAGGCAGACGGAAGCCTTCGCCCCATCGTCGTCCGACCTCAAGCTGCGGCGCGCCTTCGAGCGGCTACCCGACTTGCTCGCCCAGCGCCTAGTCACCTTAGTCGCACGTCTGATCGCGGACATTGAGGGTGAATTGGCTTCAAGAAGGGCGGTGTGGACCTCCCTCCAGCGCCGGGTTGGCCCGCACCGCAAGCCGGGCAGCGCGGCTCATCCGTTGACAGACGATTTGAAGAGGATTGTCCGAGAGGAGTCTTGGGAACAGGCGGCGACCTACTTTTTGCGGCAGACATTGGCCGCACTCTCGGCGGAAGCGACGGCATTGCAACCGGCCATCGGTCACGTCAGTCAGCAGATGGAGGCCACCCGCAGCAACGATTCCCGCTCACAGGCGGAAGCGGCTACCGGGGTTAATTAGAGGAGAACTGAGAGCCATGTCCAACCTGACGATAAGTGAAAATCTAGTGCGGGAAGTACCCCTTGCACCGCTACCGGCGCATGCGCTAGTAGTCTACAAGGTGGTCAACGGCGGGCGAACCTTCCAGGGGGAGTTGAGCCCCGAGCAGCAATTCCAGGAAGAGAAGACGAGCTGGTGGAAGCGTTTTCGTTCCGACCCTCCTTCTTATTTGGCTTATGCAGTCAACCTTAACGAACATCTGAGGCTTCAATTCTCTCGGCGCGTTCTGTTGCAGAATCAGGTGGATGGGTTCGACCTCATCTTCAAGCTCAAGTATCACGTCTCCTCGCCTCGAAGGGTCGTCGAGCGGCTCTCCGAAGACCCGCTGTCGAAGCTACAAAACGAGATCATAGATCTCATCACCGACGTCGTTTCCAATGAAGAATGGGACGCCATCAGGGACCGGTTTAATCTGGTCGCCGACAACGCCCTAGCGCACACCCTTCATGAAATATCCAACCAGGCTACGTACTGGGGGTTCGCCGTCGACTCAGTCAAGTTGGAGCGCCAGCTTCCGGAGGGGATTGTTGAACCCATCTTCACCAAGAGAGAGAAAGACCTCGAAATCGAGAAGCGACGGATTGAGGCCGAAGCCGAGAAAAGGCAGGCCGACATCGACCACCAGAAGACACTTCATCAGGTAACCCTAGAGCACAAAGGCACGCTGTATAAGGAGGGGCTCGAGGCCGAGCGGCAAGAATCTCAGCACGGGCACACGTTGCGCGAGGGTGATCGCGAGTTTGAGCGTAAGCAGCAGGAGTTGAAACATCAGGAGAGCCTCCGCCGCCAAGAGGAAGAGAACCGGATGGCCCGGATGGTACTGGAGAATTTGTTGAATGACAACGAACTACTGAGACAAATCAAAGCCGGAGGGGCGGACGCGGCGGTCGAGGCGTTTAAAAACATTGCGGGCGAGACGAACTCGCCTAGGCAACTCGAAGAGGTGTTCAACGTTCTTAGAAGGCTGAAACAGGTCTCCGGCGGCGACGGCGGTACCCCAAGTTCCGATGTGCAGTCATTGGGCGGCCTCAATGTCCCGGTCGCGCTTCTCTCGGCGCAGAATGGCGAAGCGGGTAACCTGCCGAAAGTGGCCCAACTACTGTCGAGCTCTTTCCATGCGGTCAGTGCCGTCAGCTACACGGCGGCGGAAAAGAAGCGTCTGTTATCGGCCATGGCTCACCTGGCGGCAGAGGCCATGCTAGGCGAAGAGGCAGACGACGATAAGCTCAAGGCTTACCGGGAGCACCTTCAGGACGTAGTCGCCCGGCTCAGCTTCGTGCCGCGAGATCTGGAAGATTTCATCCACGACAATTACCGCGGCCTCAAAGAACGGCTGAAGTGACGCGCCGTCTGTCAGCGAAAGAAGTACGGCGGTCGGCAAGAATCTTCACCGTCCTCGCGCGGATTCGGGTCGCCCCGCCTGTCCCGCATGCGGCGGCCTGACAGTCTCTTCTACAGACAACCGAGGACATATGACGGAACAGACAGAACCAACCCCGGCAGAGCCACCCGCGGAGACGGGCGTCCAACCTTCGTCCATGCCGCAACTAGTCACGCCCGAGGTCGCCGCCGTCCAGAAGGCGGTCGACCATATCCCGCCGGGAGAGGAGCAGAAGGAAGGGAAGAGTGTCCAGCATGGCGGGGTCAATGTTAGCGCGAACGAGATCAAGTCTGAAAGGCTCTTCGCGGCAGACCATCAGGAGTTCAACGAGACTAACATCCGCCAGTACATCGGCAGCAGCCATGACTTTGCCGAGCTGAGGTCGTTCTCCCCCGACTTCCCGACGCAGATCTCGTCCGAGGCTGAGTCCGAAGCGGGGGAGACGCACGTCGGCGACCCCGACTTCCTGCGAGACTCGTACGAGACGCTGTGCGAGAAGCACCTGCTGGTGCTGACAGGCGAACCTGAGACGGGTAAGACCACCACGGCCCTATATCTGAGCCACCAGTTGCGCCGGGTGTTTGATCAATTCAAGGGCGCTTACCTCGTCCGCCCGCTCGACCGCAACGTGAAGATCAACTTTCATGAGATCATCGGGAGGCGGGAGGAGTATGGTTCACGGGTGCTACTCTTCAAAGACGCCTTTTCTGGGGGCAACCGAGACGTGCTGGAGTTCTTCACCCAGATGGGCAAACCTCTGCTGAGTTCCATCACCGAGAAGCTTCAGCGTAACCACTTGTTTCTCGTCTTCACCGCCGACACCGAGACCGTCAAAGCCTGCCAGCGACAGCTGTCAAGCCTAAACGTCGAGAGGTGCATACCGCATCCCGGGGAAGAACTGTTGCTGAGTGGGCTTGACAGGAAGCTCAGGCAAGTCGCCGCCATGCAGGGCTGGCAGGAAGAGGATGTGGAGCAGGAGATTAAAAAGCGCCTGCCCGCAGAAAGGCGCGCGGAGGTGGTGAACAGGCTGCGCACGATGCCGCGGATCACTTACCTCGTGGAGTATTATTTCCTGAAGCTGGGCGACGGGCTTGATTTAGAAGAGGCTATCGGCCGCGTGGATAGCTTACAAGACTGGTTCCTAAATGACCTGACGGATAACTTCGATGTCTGGTGCTTCGCGCTCACGCTGTGCCTGTGTCATTGCAAGGACAATCCGTCCATCGTCCCTTGGTTCGACTTCGAGTTCTTCCGCGAATCCATCTCGACCTACCTGCGCCGTAAGCTGCGAATCGGGTGGGCCGAGCAACCGAGGCCATCAGTCCGGGAGGTCGTCTATGAGAATACGTTGCTGGAGCGTTGCCGCGCCGATGTCTATAAAGACCATGCGACCGGGGTGGACGCTGTCAAGTTTGCCAATGAACGGCACCACGAGATGCTGTGGGACGTTCTCCTCAACTCGAATCGGAGGGTCTTGACGCTCTTAGTGCCTCACCTCAAAGAGCTGGCCGAGTTGCACGACCCCCGCAGGCGCGCACTGGCCGCGGCCATGCTAGGGCGCATCGGGGAGATCGACCCTGCAGAAGTGACCTTCTCTTTAATGAATGAGTGGATGCACTCACGCTCGTTCATGCAAATGGCGACCGTGGGCTACCTCTACGAAGGAATCTGGGCAAGCCGGAATGGCCGTTACCGCGAGGACTGTCTCAAACGGCTGAACAGCTTGGCGCTTGAGGAGGACAAGCCGGAGGTGTGGACCGCCATCGCTGCCTATAAGCAACTTGGCACCTACGACCTGCGCTTGGCCATGAAAAAATTCAGGGAGATTGCCGAGCGAAAGTTTGCTGGGACGATGGAGAACGCCCAGAGGGTGGAGCGCATCCTGCGCCGCATAGAGCAGGCACTAGAGGACCAGTCGTTTGACGAGAATGAAGCGATGGGGCTGGCGCACGTTCACAACCTCCTCCGTGAGATTGCCCGACGAGTCTTTTCGGAAGACAGCGCGATCTTGCTGGCGATCCAGTACGCGATAGTGGTTCTGTGTTTTACCGGCGACCCTATCCAAGTGTTTGACGAGTTGCAGGAATGGTCACTGGCCGATAGGAAATCACTGGGGGCCCTAGTCGCTTTAATCTTTCTCGAATATAACGGGATTGCGACGGCACTAGAGAGTAAGTCGGTCGAGATGCAAGTGACGATGCTAGATGGCTCGGCGCGCGCCCACCATTGCAACCAGATGGTGCTCGCCATCGCCGCGAGCGAAGACTCTGTGCGAAGGACGGCACGTTTCCTAGAGACTGTGTACGACAGCTTCACCAGCTTCTTCCCGCGCCACTCCTGTAACTATTTCCAGAAAAGCTTCATCTTCCATCTCAAGAACTGGATAGACAATGCCTTGCCTGTCGAACACCTCCACGCCGGGATGGTGCAGCTGTTCGAGAAGCTTTTAAAGTCCTCAAATCAAAATCTTCGAGAATTATTGTCCGGCATTCTCAATTATGACCCCGACTTCATCTACGAAGAGTCCAAATATTACGCTTTCAAGCGGGACGTGCGGTTCCGGCGGCTTAATTTAGACACGGTGTCTATCAATCTTGATTGATCTTCCATTTGATTATGGGAACACTTCTTATCCCGGGGGTATTTCTACTGGTACTTCGTTCAGGACCTGCCCCGCCAAGAGGGCGCTCAAAGACGCAATCAGACCGGGTCACTGAATCGCGACCCCCTTTCCTTTATGACCTTGAGCCAGAAGGCCGCCGCCGGCCGGGTGCTTAAAGGTCCCTAGCCGTACCTACAGTTTGGGGAGTCTTACTGCTGCATAGGCGCATGCTGCTTCACCGTGCTCGGAGCGAAAGGAAGGATGAAATGCAGGAAGCTAATGCCAGCCCGTCCCCGATAACCATCCCTTTCGAGGGGTGCCTAACAACAACCCCTGTGGCCCAACGAACCGAGCAGGCGGCCAAGGAAGGCAAGGCGGATCAGGGAACGAAAGGCCGTGCCGGGAAGACTTTACAACGGTGCTGTTGATGCTAGCTTTCGTGCTGATCATGAGGGGCAATTATTGTTGGCTTGGAAGAAGAAATGGGATCTTCTCTCCATTCGCATCGTCGGCATCTCCACCATCGCATTCGTCAGCGTCTTTGCGGCACTCACCGTTGACGACCACACCAGTGCCGCGGCCCGGCCCTGTTCTGGATGAGTTTCGTCATTCAGCCATAGCCGAGAGGCGTGAGATCCTCTAACTCGATTGCTAAGGTTTGGGTCTCGACGCACCGGTCATCGATGAGTTGGTTGACCTCATTGGTCCGCAAGAACCAGATAAACTCGACTATACATTCTCCGACATCAGGACTAGATTCCTTCCGGAGGCACTGGCACGGGCTTATCCTTCCCGAAAGCTTATCCACGCTGATCTGATCAAAGCTGTTTCCGTGATCGGGCCGGCACCGTCTCAAACCGAAGGCACACGAAAATGAATCTCCGCGGTCGCCGAATACACATAGTTGGGAGCGCAGATCCGGAAGAGGACGCGGCGAGGCTCGAATACGTTCACTCACTTGTGTCGCAGTTGACGGAAACTTTGGCCGAGGAGGGTGCTACCTTCGTCATCCCCTTTGGGAAACAGCCCTTCCTTAAAGACCGCACTGACGGCCCCGCGATCATTTTCGACTGGACTGTAGCCGAGGCCGTGCTTCGCACACTAAAGGACGGGCGTGCGCGGCCTTCAGGACCGAATGGTAGAATTATTGCGACCCTCGCAACGACCAAGACGGATAGCCAAATTCCTACGGAACTTCGCCCGATTTATGATGAACTGAGGGATAACGGCGCCGTGGATATGGAGGTACTCAATGCGGGATGGACCGCGGGCGCGGTTCGACGCTCGCGGCTCGCTCAACTAGGGGATATCTTGATAGGTATAAGTGGGGGCCAAGGGCTCGAGCAACTCGCAATTGAATACTCCTCTTTCTTCTGGGCCTTATTGCTACGGGGTGCTACTGGTCTGACGCTCATCAAGAGCTGTGGTCAGAAACCATCAAGCGTATTGCCAATCCTCCCAGAGAATATACCGGCAGACTCGCTTGGGAAGGTGTCAGGTGGTATCCGGCTTATCTGCTGATGTATGGCGGGGGCGTCGCCTCAGTCGCGGCCCGGAGGTGGAAGAATCTGGCGGCGCTGCTTAAAAAGACCGAGATAGCAGTAATCAACGAAGGCGGGAAACTATCCGCCGCTCTTGCCATGTACACGGGGAGCGTATTTGAAAATGGTACTGAGAAATATCTTCCCCGTTTGGAGGGTGAAGGTCTTCAAGTACATAAGCACCTCCACCGGGTGCTCAGGCAACCGCTCGCAGACATCATCCCGCACGAAGACGACTATTTAACTCATTTCATCACGTTCGAGTATCTCTTATCGCTTACGCACGCCGACCTGCGGACAGAAGGAAAGGATTCAGATTACTTCTGGGGGCCGCAGGGGCTGTTCATGTGGGAGGAGCAGGCCCGCAGTAAAAGCCCTGTAATGAAGGCGGTAAAGCAGCAGGCTAAAGAACAGGCTCAAGATTGGCCGCCGCTGAAAGCCGGTCTATTCAACGGCTCTTACGAGAGGTTCGGGCATCTCGCAGGGGTATAGAGGAAGCTCTGCGTATAAGTATTATGCTACGCGGGTAAATGCCACTAAGAAACCCATCAGACGATCTTGGCAGGCCCGTTGAAGGGCAGATGTTAAAGTGAGCTTACAACAGATTTACCATTCCGTCTTCAGAAATAACTACGGCCAGACATTTATGCTCCTGATTCCGCTTGGTCGAAACGTACCTCATTGCTGAATTATATCGTGAACCGCGAGAAGGGTTCCAAGATTCGACTGCCTGCCCGTCCAAAATCACTCCCACGCCATGACACCGCCCCGACGGGTCAATTAGCACAGCGCCGTCAATAGCCGTCAATGATCGCACCTTCTCAACCGTCAGGAGGAACGGTTCAACTTGCCCTCCGAGTCGCGCAGACTCAGCCTCGGCTATTTCTGAAACCACTAGCAGCGCGCCGTGATCTTGATTAGCGGCGGCTTCAACAAGTCTATAAATGGACTTCGAGTCACCTCCCTCAATCTGACTAATGGAACGCTGAAAATGCTCGTCGAATTCCTCCGCTGAGATTCTTTTTGCAGGTAGACTCGGCTTTCCGAGAGTGACTGTCATCAATTCATGAGTATCATGCCATAGCCGCCAAGAGTGCTGTTTAATGAAGTCCACGACGAAAAGGTCTTGCCTCGTGGAATCATAATCTCCCGTAATCACACCCAATCCGTAGATTTGACTTCCATCGCAGAGCAGGCACAAATCTTCCTGAGCCATCTCCAATACTTTACGCGCCATTCGGTGGTCACTCAGACCTGTAGGGCGTCTGAAAATAATTTCTGGCCCGACGTTAGGATGATGACGCTCCGCGATAATCATCTTGCCGGTGCCTCCCTTACCTTCATACGGGAGCGCGGCGATGGCGTTGCAGTCACCGAAAAGGTCAAAATACACCGGCCTGCTGAAATTCATGATAGCGCGGGCCGAGTCCGTGATGATGTTCCTAGCGTAGGAGGTAAAGTTATGGACATCATCGCCGCTAGGCGCGCGCAGCCCCACGAAGCATGCCTGTAGGATTTGGTTGATTGTCAGGTCGAGGAGAGATGTTGATGAGAGGTTGAGAGTAATCGGCATCCTCAAGCGGTAATGAGACTCATAGACTGCCTGGTCGAGCCGGAGGACGGGGCAGACGAAATGCCCATCCCTCTCCCGCCAAACTGCCCGGTCGGCGAAATAAACGTTGGCCTCCGAAGCATCCGCTTCGTTAAATACCGCTGCAAGGGCGTATCCGATGGCGATCCCTTTAAGCACATGCTGCTCATGCCAGTTTAGCGGTGGTGCCAATGGCGGATTTTGTTGTGCCACTATTTCAGCCTCGTACTTTTCAATCTCCTCTCTAAAGAGCGGGAACGCACGCTCTAGTGGGCTGGGATCGGCATCGCCGAAAATGCGGATATTCTCCTTAATTTCAGAAGGCTGGACGGACGGCGAGCCAACCAATAAGTTGGGTGAAATGGCGACGAATGACACCGAGGAGACGAGTGATCTGTCGAGACGACGAAGGATTTGCTTTGCGCTATCATTTGCCCAGTCTTGCAGAAGCTTCAAATTAGTTTCAAAAAACATCTTAGACATAATCAATCTTGCTGCTATTAGGGCTGAAATGGGCCTTTCGTAATCCCGTGAGCAGGTCTGTTAAGTAAATCAATCTCAAATCTATACTCACCACATGCGGCGGCCTAGGAACTCGATCTTTCGTCTCCGTCAGAACCCTCCGCCAAATCCCCTGAATCCTCTGCGACATCTTCTACCGTCCCGGTCTTTCCTACCGCACTTTGCTGTGCCTTGCGGTGAAGTCGGATGAAACTCTTTGCGGCACGCTCGGCGGGCTGGAGGTCATACGGACTTCCTCCTGTGTGTTTAGCGAAGGCGTCAACGTCATCGTACACCTGCGCAAGTGCCTCGATTACCAGTTCTGGGTCAATTAGCTCCGCAATTCTGTTGTAATCATAACCCCTAAGTTCCAACTTGGTCGTGCCCCTGCCCGACGTGGAGATTGGCATGGCATTCTCCAACAGAAGGAGCACGTCGTCCGGCTTACTGCGGAGGTGGGCACGTAGGGACTCCCTTGCGGCCTCCACGTCAATATTGCGCCATGCGGTATAAATGCCCAACAAGTCTTTGGGGTATTTCCTGAAGATTCCCCCGTCGGATGCCTCCACCGCGATGCGTGAAGCGAGTTTACGATGCACTTCGGCCTCGGCGTCTTCGGAGATTACTGAATCAACTTCCTCCTCTTCAGTTACCTTAGTGACCTCTTGGGCATATTCGAGGGCGAACGGGAGCGGGGTCACAACGTCGGCGATTTGTAAGGCCACCCTGTCTCTTTCTGCCTCATCCCCAATCCTCTTCAGGAGGGTGCCGATCAGGAAGCCCGCTTGCGAGAAAGCGGGAAGCCCCATAGTTATCGCGAACGCGCTGCTGTCCTGGTTGAAGAGTTCATCATACTCCGCCACGGCTAATGCCAGACGGGCGGCGTACTGTGGTGGCACTGAATCCGCGTGACGCAGGAGCTTAGACAAAATGGTGCCCGACTTGGCACTCCTCGCTATGGCCCTTAGTTGGGCCTTAACGTAATCAATATCGCTTGCCTCACCGCCGGTGAGCACTTCGTCGATAGTCTGGTCGCTCACGTCTCTAGGCGGAACGCCGTAGGCGAAGTAACGGTGAAAATACTCTTCGGACGCGATCCGCTTCTGTTTGGTCCACCGCGAGTGTAAGTCAGACCCGTGTGAGGGGTCGCCGAACGATCCTGCCGCGCGGGGAAACAACTCCCTGGTCACTTGTTCCGCGCCATGCCTATCATACGGCGTCATGTTCTTCAGAGCGTCGGCTATTATGGCTTCGCCCTCCTCTTCCGCCTTTCCGGCTCTGTGCCTCATACCCAAAGTGCCGCCGATGTAAGCCGACGGGTTGTCCCTGATGCTCGCATAGAGGGTAGGATAAAAAGCGCGCACGGCCTCGATGATGAGAAGATCGACTGTGTTCACTTCATCTTTCAGTAGCGGGAGGGTGAAAGTCAGTCCATTCACATATCGTTTCGCCAGTCGGGGTGTAATCATCTCCCCTTCAAACGCCCGCCCGAACAGCCTCACGAAATCTTTTGCCTGTGGCTCGGACAGCGCTATCCCGGCCAGTTCAAGAGCCGCTCCAACTCCTTCGTAAATAATCTTCCTTAGCGCCTCAGAGTCGGCGGGTGGCAGGCGGAGTGGGACTTGAACGATTTTTTCGAGGAAACTGCGGCCCGCCTCGAAGCTGCCGTACTTCTCGGCAAGGGCGGCGGAGACCATCTGCTCATCGAAGGCAAGAATGTAAGCGGTGTTCGAGAAGTCCGCCGATAGCTTAACGAGTTTGAAAACGCCCTGAATCTCCTCCTTGTCAAGCCGGTCAATGTCATCCATCAGGACGACGATTCGCTTCTCGACCTTGCTTAATATCTCTTCCAACCGCCTCTTTAACTCTTCAAGATCGGCGGTTGGATGGAAAGAATCTACGACCTTAGCAAGCTCCTTGGCACCGCTTCCCACATACGGAATCGGCGCTAGTAGGCCAGAATATCTGCCCAGCGCCTCGCTAACACGTTCACCGCCTGTTTTAAGTGAAGCGTCCAGCTTTTCTGCCAGAACGCTGAAGAAGTTATTGAGGAGTTGCGCCTCATCATGGAAGCGCCAAGGGTTAAAACGCACCACCACCGAATTCGAGTGGCTCTCCAGTTCCTCTATCACCATGTTAAGGACGGAAGTTTTGCCTTCGCCCCACGGGGCATAAATCCCGACCACGATGCTTGTCGGATCACGCCTTTCAACGATGACATGGGCTACTCGTCTGGCAAACTCTGAACGCCCGAAGCGATCTTGGCGAAAGGATTCGATGGGACGATCAGCCTCATAAGGTTCGTGCTCAATACTCACGGCCTTCTCAGACATTTATTTAGCTTCTTTCTGAAGAGTGGATCGACGGAGGGTGCAGTGAGACGCTGACCTGGTAGGCTATAGGCCGAGGAAGTCAGTGAAGCAGAGGACTTGTTTAATCCTGAGTATGCTACCGGGTCCTTTGCCACAGTAAAGAGGAAACCTTGGCCTTAGCCGCTTTAAGAGCGAGCGGCCAAATCGAAGTGACCACCTGTCTACAGACCCAAAGTTCAGCTCTGCGTATGCTGACTGTCGCCACGCGCGTCCCGAACTCCTCCTGCAAATCCCCGCTCACACACTCGAACTCTTTTTCCGATAGGAATGATGACAAAATGCGCTCGGCCATTGGCGGCAAAGGGCTTGAACGATTGCTCGAAGTCTTTGAAATACTATGGAGTAATAAAAGCCCGATCACGACAAATGCTATCAGTGCCCCATCATTCCCCACGTCGGCCTTCGCCGAGAGCTGTGGACTCTGCCTAAATTTAGCCGCAAGGAGTTGTGCCGCTTCTCGGTCGAAGCGGAAATCTGCTGGCTGCGGCTTGGCACTACGTTTCTTAAGCCATAATGATTTTAGCCACCAGTATAAGGCCAAAATATACAAAGGCAGCAGTTGTAACTTTTTCATTGGGTTTGCACACCTCTGAATTAAGTGAGCCGACGGAACCACTCTACAGCCGACGCCAACAGACCCCAACGGACTACTCTCTTAATGAGTGGTAGTAGCGATCCACACACCTGTTTCCAGTACCAGACCTTTGCGAATTTCCTTCCATGTCTGACTTGAAGCGCGGCGAACTCTTCCGCGAGGTCGCCGATTAAGTTTTCACGGTCCTCCTTAGAGAGCATGAGATATAGAAAACGCTCTCCATAGGGTGGTGGCTGAGGCGGCGGTGAACTACTATTCTGATCCGCACCTACACACAGCACCCAGTCGATACCGTTGTCCTGCGACAATATCTCTGCGAGTGATTCAGCTTGTTCGTCGAGCATCTCCTTTGTGAGATTACCGGCGTTCTTTATCAGGCTGTACTTATAGCCGTTGACCAGTAAATTTTCTGCGGCGCTCTTAACGGCGTGCCGCTTAACTTGTTCGTCTGCCATGGGGGCGTCTGAAATATTGAATGAAATGAAAACACGGCGTCCGCCACTAGCTCCCACAGAGCTTAGATCAGGGTGGGGTTTTTCATGAGCCTCGATGCCTCGGCGGGTCATGCTCATGCCGCACCTCCAAGCGTACCGAGGTCCAAGTCAATCCCCTTCATCAACCTATTTCTAGCAGCCAACGTGTCGTTCAGTGCCTGAACACCGGCACCCTCCACACGAAAGTATCTTTTAGCGCGCCCGCCTCGCTCCGGGGTAGCCTCGCCCTGCCAAGAGGAGACGAAACCTTTACGCTCAAGCCGATCCAGCGTGGCGTAAATCGCGCCGATGGAGACCGAGCGCCCAGTCGCTTCCTCAACTGTTTGGCGGATTTTTACCCCGTATGCATTCTCCCCTAGCCTGAGTGTTGCAAACAGGACAAATTCCTCGAAGGAGCCGAGCGTCGTTTTGGTTAAATTCATATCAGTTTCCCCATCAAACTACACCGCATTTCGCGCCTGCAAACCAATGTTCTATAATGTAGAAGATATAGAGAGCAAAGTCAACAACATTTCGCTCCATTTGAAAAATGCTTGGAGTCGTGAGGGAGAGCGTTATAACATTCAGTTACAGCAGATTTTCTCGCTCTCGTTCTTGAACGGATACGCCGACTCTGTCAATAACTCCCATGCCATTCCAAGTAATCCCATTCGCGGCAGTTTTTGGTCTGCCCGGTAGCAACAACTTCTGTTTCTAAGAGCGGACCAGCATTGCCTCAGCGCGACATAATCATGTAATTCATATCTCAGGAGTCAGGTAGATTTAAGATTTGGAGGAACTATGAGCGAAGATTCAACCCTGGCAGCGTTAGCAGAAGAGTCTTATCCGAAAGCTATGGAATTGATTATGCAGGCTATTTCAGAGGGTCTTGATGTAGTACGAGATTTCGAGGCGAAACAGAAGAAGATCAAACGATATAAAGAGTCAACGGAGTTGGGATATCAAATTACAGGCTTCCCTTATTATTCCTCCAAAACAGAGGGGCTTCCCGATTATGGTTCTATCTTTAATGATCACAAAACAGAGGAACAACAAGCTAGGGAGGAGAGCGGTGAGTTTACGTTGTTTCCGAGTTGGTTCATGGTAGGAGGGGATTCAATCCCCTCGAGCCGTCTTGCTTCCTGGAATGCCTTCTTAGATTTTGGGAAAGCAGATCCATATCTAAGTAAATATTGGACACCGGATCGGTTGGAAATCGCTCTTCAATCAGTAGATGATGGAGAGAATATAATCAAAGAACATATCAGAACATCTTTGGACAAATACCGGTATTTTGACCCGCTCCGCAATTTACTCAATCGTTATATTCATGTAACCGGAAATAAAGAATTTAACGCGGCTGATTTCCGGCCCATTTTAAAGGAGTGGCTAACTGCTACTTATTATCGAAAGTTACCTTTCGATCTTTATGTGCCAATTCTTGCACAAACCTTCCCGTTTGAATCATTGCAGATTTCTGAAAATTTCTTTATCGAAGAGATGGGGGATGACGTTCAACTAGCGCGAAATCAGGCCTACTCATACCGGTCCATAAATAAGGAAGTAGCACGTATGGCAACCCATGCTTTGGTGATGAAAAACTGGCAACTACCCAACGATACCCGCGAAGAACGTCAGAATTCTTTAAATAATATCTACGTGTTTTCTGAAATGCTGGTTGAGGTCAATAGATTTATTACATTTCTCAGAGTTGTAACGGGAACTGAATTGGGTTACGCACAGGTGATCATTAAACACAACGGATGGGCTGATCACTGGACAACAAATTTGATACCGGTACATGTTTTAGGAAGCCGAGCCTATCCAGATCATTTTGACGAGCGCATGTGGTATGAGAAGCCTGAGCCCATAAAGGAAAGTGATTGCAATGAGGCTGCTGGGCTCTACAAGGCAGTGGTGGAACTGAGCAGCAAAAAAATGGATCTGGCAATCAAGCGTCTTAACCGTGCATCCCTAAGAGCCGAAGAGGCGGACTCTATCTTAGACATAGCTATTGGGTTGGAAGTGCTGCTCCTCGACAATAAGGATAATGCCGAGGTTACACATAAATTGGCTACGCGACTGGCCGCATTATCTCGACTTCAGAAATTTGAAGACAATTCCCCACAAGATGTCTTTCAATTTTGCAAAAGAATTTATGCCTTCAGAAGCGCTATCGCACATGGAAAAGACGAGAAGGAAGTTCAAAAAACAAGAGTAATCACAATTGCTAAAGAAAAAACTCTGCCGACGGTGGATTTAGGAATTAAACTTCTTGGATTTGCTATCAGAGTGCTTACAAAACACCCTGAGTTTATTCAGGATTATAATTTACTGGATCGGTTTCTGGTCGGAGGCGATACCGTAATTCTATCAACGACTATTAACGAAACTTCATCAGAAACTAAGCTGCCCTCGTCAACTTCTGAGCAAAGTTAGGAACAAGCGCCGGAGCGAATTGACAGGTCTTTCGTTAGCCGAGTGGGGCTCGGCGATGAGAATCTTGAGATTGTCCGAATCATAATAATGCTCGCTCGTAACCTGGGCTTGGAAGTGATAGCCTAAGGAATCGAGACTGAAGAGCAACTGGCGCAACTCCACGCGCTCTCCTGTTGCTTTGGTCAGGGGTACCTGTTTCCCGTGCCCCTGGCAGCCGACTCGGCTACTGCTTTGATCGGGCCAGGCCAGCAACCTTCCACCGCCTTATCTTCCCAAACCACCGCGCGCCGGGAAGGCGACAGTAAATACCTCTATAGCTGAATGTTTTATTAAGAACGTAGATGTGGTAGAAAACTGTTAGCTTGAAAGTTCTAAAACGGTCACGCGCCAAGGAGAGGGGATTTTATGGCAACGATAGTGCTGGTTAATTATAAAGCTCCGCGTTAGTTTGCCTAAGCCGCCCTATATATGCGGCTTCACGATTTCGATCTTCGGCCTTAATACACAAAGCCTTTCCTACCAGAAGCTAATGGAGCAAGCATTCCGAGCTGCCGTCCAGAACATCGCCCGCCATGGCGACACGGACGTTTTCCCATTCCCCGTCGAGAATCACGTCTTCTTCGACAGGCCGGACGACGTGGTCGCGTTACTATTGGATATCCATAGGGATATGAATCGTGCTGTGGCTGAGTATCCGCCAATTTCAGAGGGTATGTTGACCTCTGTGGGCTACACAGGCTTTCGCTGGGCAACCTTTATCGATCCGCTTTGGAACGCATACTTTCTTGGGCTCGTAATTTCAGCCGGTCCAGCGATCGAATCCGCCCGACTATCAGTCTCGCGGGGCAATGTGTTCTCTTACCGTTTTAGTTGGAATGATGAAGAAAAGACGGTCTTCGACAAGAGCATAGGATGGCTTCAGTTCCAGATGACGTCAGTAGATCGTGCGCGTAGTGCGAAGTATGTTCTCGTCTGTGATATCTCAGATTTTTATCCCAGAATCTACCACCATCGCCTCGAGAACGCGCTGCACAAAGCCACTAATGTAGCGGATGAGTGCTGGCGAATTATGAAGCTGCTGATGCAATTCTCACGTAACGTGTCATATGGTCTACCCGTAGGAGGCGATGCTGCACGACTCCTAAGCGAACTGCTGCTGAACCGCGTTGATCGATTGCTCGCGACGAGCGGTATTAGTTTCTGCCGCTTTGCGGACGATTACCACATTTTTGCCGACTCTGCGGAGGAAGCCTATCGGCACTTAGTGTTCCTAAGTGAGAAGCTCGTCGCGAACGAAGGTTTGCTCCTACAGAAGACAAAGACGCGAGTTATGTCTGCGGAAGAGTTCCTTAGTACGTCAGAGTTCGCCACAGAGAACGAAGCCGAAGACAAGGTCGAGCAAGAGAGTCGGGACTTTTTACGACTGCGCCTCCACTACGATCCATACTCAGATACTGCAGATGCAGATTACAGGACGCTAAAAGAGGAGATAGCGCGGTTCGACGTGCTGGGGATGCTCGGTCGTGAGATGCGAAAAAGTCGCGTGCATCAAAGCCTCACGCGCAAGCTGATTAGTGCGTTACGGCTGCTCGATGGCCCACAGCGCGATGCCGCAGTCGTATCGCTGATGGCAAATCTGCAGGTGTTATATCCGGTCTATCGAAACATCATGATCCTCGTGAAGGCTGTCATAGATGAATTAGCTGAGCCAGCTCGGCAAGAGGTGTTTAGACGCTTGAGGGAATTAATAAGCACTAATGCTTACGTTGTCCAAGTGCCTACACATCTCGTTTATACTGTACGGGCTCTAGCACACGATAAGTCCGAGGAAGGTGACGAGATTCTTGACAGTGTGTACCAGCGCAGCCGTAGTTCTGTGATACGACGCGATGTAATCCTTTCGATGGCTAGGAGAAACGCAGATTATTGGGTGTCAGATGTTCTGAAGAACTTCGCTACTGTTACTGACTGGGAACGGACGGCACTCTTGATAGCATCATTCATCCTTGGAGATGAGGGCAAGCACTGGCGTGGGTCAATTAAAGGCGTACTGTCTCCCATTCAACTGCTTGTCCGTGAATGGGCTTCCACCCGTGCGGGCGCGGGCGTTCGAGAGGTGCCGGTGTGATTTCGGAGAGAAAGCTTGCCTCTTCGCATTCCTCCTTTTGGCGGGCTGCGATGCCTCTAGCAGATGCGTTCGTACGCGCTATGAATGCAAGCCTTGAGCGGTTTGCAATGCCACTACCAAGCGCAGGGCCGCCAACCCGCAACGCACTACTGAGTGAATTGGCGTTTCGCCTTTATGAAAATGCTTTGGCTGGCCGCATGTCACTAGAGGCCGAACCTGTGCAACAAGCAGAGCGCGTACAGAAGATTGCCGATGATGTTCGACGATACATCTCTGCGCTAGAGCGAGGTGTGGAGTACGCAGAAATTTCAGCGGGCGAGATGAGAGAATCGTTCACACTCGCGACCAGGCTTGACTCTTGCATGAAGAGTCTTGAGCCTAGCAAGGCTATTGTTGTTCGGCCCAAATTTGCGGGGTGTGGCATTATTGATGATTGCGAAGGGGATCTCCTGGTTGGTGAGACTCTCTATGAGGTGAAAAACGTGGAGCGGCGCTTCCGAATTGCGGATGTCCGGCAACTGTTGTGCTATTGTGCGCTGAACTCAGCTTCGCATGAACATGCGATTGAATCAGTCGGACTAGTTAACGCGCGCTCGGGGCGGCTCTATCGTATTAGCCTTAACGCCTTGTGTCTTGCATCGTCGGGGGAGCCGGCGGTTGCACTATTGTCCGAGATCATTGGCTACGCTGGTGCTGATCTACCATCCCGGTAAACAGTCACGGATACGCCTGACATGATGTAAATCCGGTAGGTTTTCGGCATGGATACACTGGTAGTCTCATGGGGATGAGCTTTAAGAATAAGAGGTAATATGGAGGAGTATATTGCTCTCACCAAAGACAATACATCACATCATCAAGCACTTTGATTGCGTAGATGAAAATCTAGCCAAGCGCATGATCCGAAAACGCCCGCACTCGGAACCAGCTTTAACTTCCCGATTGTGCGACCTGTTGGATGAAGAGACTCAAGCCGAAGAACATCTCTCGTACTCACTTCAACATCTGAATCGCGACCTAGCGCAAGGGGATGGGTTGGCACGCCTCTCCTGACGAATTGACACGCACGAATACACGCCGGACATGGAGGGCTGGGTCACGCAAGCGGATCTCGGATTCGTCATCAATTATCAAGATCATTTGCTACCGGAAGAATCTTGGAGCGTGGCGTGGTTACTCCAAGCTAAGCGCCTGACCGCTAATCTGCATGGCAGCCGACTGTACACTGAAGCCTCGAACTTCGGTGCTGTCAATGTTGAACAGCAAGATCGAATCAGAAGACTCCGTAAAGCAGTCGGTATTGAGTTCATCAAATACCTCCTCTACTGTCCGCGTCCATCTGCGCTCGATAAGGAGACGCAGGCGAAATTAGCGCACCTAAGATACAAAAAACTCGCCTCTAGGATTTTCGATTACACATTGGGATTGGAGACACGAGACGACCTTGGCTCTGATACATCGACTCTTGCGGCGGGTGTTTTCGTTGCCGGAATAGACACGCTGCCATACAACCTCTCTCAAGTTCATAACACGATGCTCGATGGCTGTTGCCCCCTTTCATGGTTCTTTGCGGCCCATTTCGCTAGTGACATTAATCCTAGTGACCTGCATCCAGGTGGATTAGTGAGTGCTCCAACATATATCCGAATCCATCCAGGACAAGATTCTCCTGATTTTGCTACTCGCCCATTAGGCAAGATTGAGTTGGCACATGCAATAGTAAGAGGAAATCCGGTCGCCATAGAGCAGTTGCGTGGCACTCTAGATATCCCCGAGAACAGGAGCATACGAGCATTACCGCCACACACGATCACAATAGATGTAAGTATCGGCAGTGACTTCAATGATAATACGCGACTAATACAGTTGGAGTAGCGAGCGTGCCGCTTACACGATGCGCGGCGCATGCTTCGAGGTGTGGGAGACGGAGGCGGGGGCGGTCAGCATCGAGTACCAAGGGCGGGCACTGCCGTCCGCCCTTCACTCGGCGCAAGAGCGGGAGCAGGGGCGGGTGGTGGAGCCGAAGTTGCTCGACGCGGCGCTCTCCAGGCCGGCCGACGCCGGGAAGGTGAGCGACGGGGCGTGGCGCCGAATCATCCGTGGCGCGTCTTTGACTACTCGGAGAAGTCAATAGCGGCACGGGAGAAGCGAGGTGAACTCTGCATCTTGCACAAGTGGGGAGGTGACATCTCTACTTGGGAGAAAAGGGGACATCTCTACTT
>CAXTRQ010000108.1:20165-20405 GCA_964246705.1 uncultured Pyrinomonadaceae bacterium | reverse complement strand
GGTTTGTAGATATAGCTGTCGCGCGAGCGGACGACGAGGTTCGGACGTTTAACGCGCACTTTGATTTGGCGGCGTTCGACCGCCTGTGTCTGCTTGAGCGGGTAATAGCCGAGGCTGTACTGGCGGCGCAGTTCTTCGGCGATGTCGGAGAAGGCCTGCTCAAGATACCGCAGGCTGTCCGCGCGATAGAGTCGCCCGCCGGTCTTCTCCGCCATCTCACGCAGAAACATCCCAGCCCGC
>CAXTRQ010000108.1:0-20104 GCA_964246705.1 uncultured Pyrinomonadaceae bacterium | reverse complement strand
TCTTCGCGCGACGTGCCCGCCCCGCCGCCGCCTCTTCCGCCGCCACCACCCGGGACGGGGAAGGGGAACGGTAATCCGAGAATGTTCGGCAGGCGCGAGCCACCGCCCGGCCAGCCGCCGCCCGTGTTCGATCCCTGTTCTTCGTATGTATCGTACTGCATGGGGTAGATGAGCGCGTCGAGTTCCTCGGCGTCGCTGACGTTGCTTGAGTAGGTCGCGTGTTTGCTCGTCGTGTCCACGCCATCCGTGAAAAGCACGATGGCCTTGCGCCCCTCGATGCGGTTGAGACGCTGTTTGATGACCCAATCAACGGCGTCGTAGAGTTTCGTCCCGCCGCCCGTATGCGTGCGCCGGATAGCGTTGCCGAGCGTGCGCCGGTCGCTCGTCGCCTCGGCGAGTATTCTGATCTCATCGTCGAACGAGACGACGAGCACGCGATCTTCCGGGCGCAATTGTTCGATGAACGCGATGGCCGCGTCCTGTATCTCGTCCAACTTGAAATGCGTCGAGCCGCTCGTATCCAACACGAGCGCGACGGTGAAGGGCTTCTCGACCGTTGCGAAATAGCCGACCTCCTGCTCGACATTGTCCTCGAAGATACGGAAATCCTCTTTCTGCAAATTCGGGATGAATCGCCCGTCCCTGTCCATAATGCTCACCGGAATCGTGACGAGCGTCGTGTTGACGCTGACCAACTCATCGTCTCCGACCTCTTCGTTGACATCACGCTGGCGCGCGTCGTCGCTGCTGCCGTGCGGCGCGGGACGCGTCCCCGTGCCGGGCGCAGCCGGAGACGGTGCAGGCGCGGGCGTATTTGGGCCGACGCGGCGTGCGCGCGATTGCGCGAGGACGGCAATTGACGAAAGGGCGATGAGCGCAAGGAGCAAAACGAGCGGCGCAAACTTTCTCATGGTCTTTTGACTCCTGAAACTACGGCGAGACGCGGAAAAACTGTCAGCTTTGACGACGGCGGGCGTGCTTTGGATGCTCGTTAAAAGTTCAAAGTTCAAATTTTGAAAAGAACTCTTAATGCAAGACGGGCTTCTTGATGATGCCGCCTTCCGCATCGGCCAACGGGTGGACGACGATAAACGCGGCCTCGTCTATCTCTTGGGCGACGCGCTTGAGCCTGCCGATTTCAAGCCGCGTCACGACGCAAAATAAGATGTCCTGCTCGGCGTCGCTCAGGCCGCCGCGTCCCTTGTAAACTGTCACGCCCCGGTTGAGGCCGCGAATAATTGCATCTCTAATCTCTTCGCTGCGGGAAGAGATAATCGTGACAGCCGTATATTCCTCGATGCCGTGAATCAGAAAATCAATCGTTTTCGAGGCCGCGAAGTAAGTCAGTATCGAATACATCGCCGATTCAACGCCGAGAAAAAACGCGGCGGCTGAGAAAATGAAGATGTTCAGGATCAGGATGACATCGCCGACCTTCAATAGGCTGCTGCTCTTGCTGAGAAGCAAGGCCGCGATTTCCGTTCCGTCCAGCACCGCGCCTCCGCGCATTGCGAGTCCGATGCCCGCGCCGATGAAGAAGCCTCCGAAGACCGCCGTCAAAAGTTTATCCGGCGTCACGTCCGGGTATTTCAGGACGGCGAGGCAGATTGAGAGACCGACAATCGCCAGCGAACTTTTGATGGCAAATTCCTTGCCGATCTGACGGTAGCCGAGCGCGATAAAAGGAAGGTTGATGATGAGAATGAGAACCGCTAAAGGCAGGCCGAGGACATCCGAGAGCAACATGGAAACGCCTGTCACGCCCCCGTCAATAAAGCGGCTCGACATCAGGAAGCCCTTCAGCCCCAGCCCTGCCGAAAGAATGCCGAGAACAATCAGCGCAATCCGCCCCGCTTCTCTGACGAACTTCTTCATTACCCAAAGCATAGTTCGTCCGTCCCGAACTATCAAACCGCAACACCCGGCTATTGGCTGATGGCGTTGAAGATGAAGGGGAATGTGCCCCACGTCTGCCCGCGATGCTGGGGGCGAAAGCCGAAGAGGACGACCCGCCCCTTGCCCAACTGGACTTCGGCGAGAGCGGTTTTGCCCGTCAGATATTGCGGCCCCAGCAGCCAACCGGAACGCAGCAACTCTTTCTCGTTCTCGCTGTAGCGCGCGATGGTGCGGACGCGCTTCGTGTCGGTCACCTCGAAGGCCGCGCTCTGGATAAAGTATGCGTCCGTCTTGACCGCCATGCCGCGCGCGAGCGGGTGCGACGTGTCCACCTCGATGCGCAGGATTGAGCCGGGGCAATAAAACTCGGACGACTTGACGCCTTCAAGTACGTTCTTGAGCGGGAGATTGAAACGCTTGATGGCTAACTCGGTCGCGGCATCGAAGAGGATGAGTGTGCCGCCTTCTTCGACGAAGCGGCGCAGATTTTCGACGCCCGCATCGGTGATGCCGCCAGTGAACTCGGACGGAGCCGTGTCTTTCGCGCGTCCTTCGACAATCTCGCGCAGGCGCATCGAAGGCAGCACAATTACGTCGTACTGCGCGCGCAGATTTCCGGCGCGCACCGCCACGTCGTGCAGTGATTGATACGGCACGTTGAAAGTATCGAAGACATAACGCGTCCATCCTTCGTCCATCGAAGCCGTCCAGCTTTTGTAAAGGCCGAGACGGATGGGACGCGCCAGCGGATTTGGCACAGGCGACCGGACGCGCGCGCCCGCCGACGGTGCGCCCTGCGCGAGACCCAGATCGCGCCGCACGTCGCTTTCGCTCTGCACGAGCGTCAGACGCCTTTCGCTCTCCGTCTCGCGGATGCTGTGGACGGGCAGGGCTTGAATGCCCATCTGCATCGGCAGCGTCCAACCGGCTACGTCGTAGGGGCGTTCGGCCTCGCCGCCAGCGGTGCGCCGGTCAGGGTAAATCTGGCGTTCAAAGAGCGCCTTGATGTTCGAGCGGTAGGGCTGCGCGAGAAAGATGAGATAGCTGCCCGCAGGAATCTCCGGCGGGTTCTGCGCGAGGTCGTTATAGAGCGCGCCGCGCGCACCCATCAACATCATGTGAAGCTCTCTATCCATCCGGTAGACTTCGACGCCCTGCTCGACGAGCAATCCAATCATCTTCGAGAGGTTTTCGTCCCTGCCCTGTCCCGCCGGAACGACGTAGGCGATTTCGGAGTCGCCCGCCTCGTTTGATGCTTCGACGGCGCGGCGTCCGAGTTCATAAAAGTTACGCAGATAACGCGTGCGGTATTTCGATGCCATCGAGAGAACGGAGCGTGATGCCGTCAACTCCAACTGCATAATGTCGCGCGCGTGCCACACGCCGCCGGGCCAGGGGTCTGGAAAGTTGGTCACAGGCGCGAGCGCGCCGTTCGGCATCCCGCGCGTCTGCGCTTTCGCGAGGTCTTCGCGCTTGACCTCGAAGGGAGTCATCAACTTTGCGCTCGCTGCTTCCGAGAGAATGCCAACGGAGTTGTGAAAGTAAGGCGCGGTGCGAAAGCCTCCGTGCCACCACGTGTCATACATCGCGTTGGTGATGACGCCCTGAAAACCTGCGGCCTGCAAATCGGCGGCGACCTTGTGCCCGATAAGTCCGACCTCGCGCAGCAGCAACGGCGCGATGTTCGGATTCGGCGGGTCGAAGAAGGGCGGAATGAAGAAGCGCGAGCCGGTCTGCCCTTGTTGATGCACGTCGTAGACGATCTGCGGAAACCACTCTTTCCAAAACAGGCGCGTCAGCGCACGCGTCTCCGCCAGATTGAGCATGAACCAATCGCGGTTGTTGTCGTGCCCCGCATAGTGATGATAAATCTCCGGCGGCTCTGTCCCTTCGTAGGGCGTGCCCAGGGTTTTGTGATACCAGTCGCCGACAATATCATTGCCGTCCGGGTTAGCCGAGGGAATCAGCAGCAGGATAGTGTTCTGCAAAATCTCGCGCGTCTCTTCCGTATCAGCCGACGCCAACTCGTAAGCCAACTGCATGGACATTTGCGAGGCGACAACCTCCGTCGAGTGAATCGAGCAGGAGATGGCGACGACGGTCTTGCCTTCGCGGACGAGTTGCTCGCGCTCGGCGTCCGTGCGGACGAGGCGCGGGTCGGCGAGACGGCGCTGGATGTTTTTGTATTTGGCGAGTTCGCGTATATTCTCTGGCGCGCTGATAAAAGCGACGATGATGGGGCGTCCCAGAGTGGTCTCGCCAACCTGAGAGACGAGCACGCGGTCGCTCGCTTTGTCGAGTTGCGCGAAATAGTTTCTAATCTGCGTCCAACCGGCGAAGGTGCGGTCGTCGCCCGGCGTGAATCCGAGCACGGAGCGCGGGCTGGGGACGGAAGAGGGCGCAGAGACGGGCGCGCTCGTCGCGGACTTTGACGGGGCAGGTTGTGTCGGCGGCTGGCGGCGTCGGCGTTGCGCCTGTGTGGCGGTTGGCAGCGCAGAGGCGCATAAAAGCAGCGCGATAGTGAATGCACAGAGAGCGGGTCTAATCAGAACGGAATGCATCCCGGTAAAAGTCTTTCGCATGATTTAAAAGGTAACGACGAGCCGAATGGAAGTGCGGTCAAACGCGGAGAGTCTAGCACACGCGTGCGCCGGACGCTCGCCGGACGCCTTCATTACTGGTGGTCGCTTTTCGTCGCCGCCATGCTGCTGCTCATCTTCGGGCCGCCCATCCTGCTCGTCTCGTATCTCGCAGGCCGCCGCCACTGGGTCTATCCCTGGGCGCTGTTCGGCGCGCGCAACTGGCTCCGCCTGAGCGGCGTGAAAGTGCGTGTGCGCGGCCTCGAACATCTCGACCCGCAGCAGTCTTACGTCTTCATCTCGAACCATCGCTCGTATCTCGACACCGCGACCCTGTTTCATTACACGGGACGGCGTATCGGCATCATTGCAAAAAAGGAGCTTTTGAAAGTTCCGATTCTCGGCTACGGCATGAGCTATGTGAACATCATGGCGATTGATCGCTCGAACCGCACGCGCGCCATTGAGACGATGCGCGCCGCTACCGACCGCCTGCGCCGTGGGATTTCGTTCGGCGTCTTTGCCGAAGGGACGCGCGCACGCCCCGGCGAACTGCTGCCCTTCAAAAAAGGCGCGTTCTACATGGCACTGGAAGCGGGCGTCCCCGTCGTTCCTGTCGCCATGAAGAATACTGACGTGTTGATGGGCAAAGGAACAGGCGTCGCGCGTCCCGGCACTATCGAGATGGTGTTGCTGCCGCCAATCGAAACGACTGGCCTCTCGACGGATGAAGATGTCAGAAGGCTCGCCGATCACGTCAACGCGCTCGTCGCCGAAGAGTTGGGAACCGAGACCGTGAGGGTGACGAGACGGGCGGAAAAGTAAAAGCTCAGACAAAGCAGAAACGGCGACCGGGAAATTTAAACTTCCGGGTCGCCGTTCTTGTTGTGACCTGAACATAGAGGTTAGGGCTTCGGCGGTTTCGGCGTCGCGGCGGGTTTTGCCGCAGGGTCTTCGACGCCGGGTTCCGACTCTTCGATGATTCTCACCTTACCCTTCAGTTCTTCATAGTCCGTGTACTTGATACGCACGCGGATATGTACGGACTGGCCGTTTTTAAAGACCAGTTCATCGTCGGAGTATGCGTAGGTCGGAAACCAGTAGCGACCGCCAATCTGCTCGCGGTAGGTCTCGAAAGTCGGGAAACGCTCTTCGCCTTCGGGCACGCCCTTACCGCGCGCTTTAACAATCTGCAAATCCCGGTCGTCAACCCAGATGCGTCCCTGAAAGAAACGCTCCTTCGACTTCTTCGGGTCGGGCATCACTTTCGGCGCGACATCGAACATGTAGAGGTCAAGTTCGTCAATGTGCTCCTTGCCCGCATAGGTAAAGTTGTATTGATTGATTTTCGACGCCTCAAGCGCGAACGCCTGCACGCCGCCCAAATCTTCGAGGTCGTTGGCGGTGATTGTCAGTTCGGTAATCGTCGGTAGCGGGAAGAACATAATCCTCTCGAACCGCTCGCCGTTATCGTTGAGGACGAAGCGCGAGGTGCGACGATACTCGCCCGTAATCTGCCCGCCCATCCCGATGGTCTGGAGCACCGCATCGCGCTTGAAACCGTAGTTGGTCAGCGCGCGCGCAAACTCCGTCTCTTTGGCCGTGACGGCGCGGATAATGCGCTCGACATCCACGGGCGCTCCGCCCGCCGTCTTCGCACTCGCCGCCGTTCCCTGCGTCTGCTGTGCGCTGGTGATAGTTGCAAACGCCGACGCCCCGATTAGAGCGAAGGCCGCCAAAAGAATTAAAAGAAAACGTTTCATAACTTTTCGATGGGATTTATTTTGAACGGCTCTCCGTGCCGTTCGTGGCCTGCCACCTTATCCAAACCAAAACCGCCTTTCAAATACCTATCTCAGATGCGCCTCGCCCTCGTCATGTTGCCAGATTCAGTTCAAATTCAGTGTTAAAAATCGAGTTCTTGAAAGCAACTACGTTTCTTCTTCTGAGCGGCTTGGCGTCTCCAGCGTGAAACTTTATCTCACGCCAAGCCGCCAAGCCGCTCGGAAGAAAGGACGCTAAAAAGACAGCCTTTTTAAGTTTTGAAGACGTGCGGTGATTTTTGAACTTTGGGGTTAGTCAACAAATTCGGCTTCGACGCGGTGCGGGATGATGCCGCGCGTCACGCCTTCGTCGAGGAGTCGCTGGACGGCGGCGCGACCGCGCGAGGTGTAGTCGAGCGTCATCTGGTTAACCCACATCGCAACGAAACGGTCGGCCAGTTCCGGGTTCATGTCGCGCGCGAACTGCATGGCGTAGGCCAGCGCGTCGGCGCGATGGTCGAGCGAATACTGGATGCTTTCGTGCAGATGACGCGAGACGCGCCGGATAGTGTCTGCGCCGAGTTCGCGGCGAATGGCATTGCCGCCCATCGGTAGCGGGAGCGTCGTCCAAGCGTGCCACCATTCGCCGAGGTCAACGACCTTGTGCAGTCCGAGGTTGTGATAGAAAAGCTGCCCTTCGTGAATCAACAACCCGGCGTCCGCTACGCCGTCCTGCACGGCCTTGATAATCTGGTCGAAGGGAACGACGACGTACTCGAACTCAGGGCAGAGAATCTTGAGCGCGAGAAATGCGCTGGTGAGCGTCCCCGGCACGGCGATCTTTAGACGCGATAAATCTTCAACCTTGTAAGATTCGCGCGCGACGACGATAGGGCCATAGTTGTCGCCGATGGATGCGCCGTGCGGCAGCAGCACGTAGCTTTCAGAGATGTAGGCGTAAGCATGAAAGCTAATCGCCGTGACATCATAGACGCCGCGCGTCGCCTTCTGGTTGAGGCTCTGGATGTCTTCGAGTACGTGCGTATAGCGCAAGTCGCCTGTGTCGAGTTTGTCCGTCGCCAGCGCGTAGAACATAAAGGCATCGTCTGAGTCGGGCGAGTGTGCGACGGTGATGGTGCGTGTTTCGGTGGCTGTGGTCATGATTTAAATTGTTCCGTAATAAACTTGTGTGTCGTATTCAAATTTTATCCGCCCGCCGGTTTGATGCTCTTCAAAGAGTTCGCGCATTTTGCCAAAGAGCGCATCGTGCGCGGAGCCTTCGAGCGGCACGTAGGACGCGGACAGCAGGCGTCCCCTCAACGCCTCATAATCGAAGTTTTGAAAGTTATCGAAAACTCTAAGACTGAATCCTTGTTGGAAAAATTGCTGTAAGGATTCCTCATGAGCGTACTTCATCGAGACCGACGTGTAATCCGTGCCGTATTCGTGCAGCAACTTCTCGAACTCACGGAGAAACGCAGTGGACTCGGTTCGACGGTTGTTCCAGATTAGTATCGCCCATCCGTCGGGACGGAGAATGCGCGCAAGTTCGCGGCGCGCGCGCGGCACATCAAACCAGTGAAAAGCTTGACCGGCGGTAACGAAGTCAACGCTCTCGTCCGCAAGCGTGGTGGCTTCGGCACTACCCTCGACGCTTTTAAAACTTGGAAAGTCTCGGAGCAGCTTTTCTCCGGCCTCGCGCATCGAGGGGTTCGGTTCGACGCCGTAGACTGTGTTGCCGTTCTCCAGAAAAAGTTGCGAGAGGATGCCCGTTCCCGATCCGATGTCGGCGACGACGGACGACGGCGCGAGTTTCAATTCCGCGCGCAAAAAATCGAGAACTTCGCGCGGGTACTGCGGGCGATATTTGATGTAATTTTCAACTCGGTCGGAGAATCTCTCCGTCGGCCTCATGGCTGCCGCATCTCTTTCGCTCACACTCATTCTCCAATGTCGTCGCAACCGGCAGAGGCGGGCGCGGCGGCGCGATTATCGCCCGGCTCAGCTTTGGACAGTCTCGGCCTGTTCGACCCGCCTGTAGAGCGTGTCGCGCTCGACGGCCTCGAAGCCCGCCTCTTCGATGATGGCGATGATCTCCTGTTTGCTCATCTTCACTTCGTTGTTCGATTCGACCGAATAGCTTTCCGTCAACTCGCCGCCGTTGGTAATCGTGCCGTCGAGATCGTTCGCGCCGTAATGAAGCGCGACCTGCGCGATGCGCTTACCCAACATCACCCAGTAAGCTTTGATGTGCGGGAAATTGTCGAGCATGAGACGCGAGACCGCGATGGTCTTCAGAGAGTCCACGCCCGAGGGCCCCGGCAGGTGCGCGAGTTTTGTGTTCGGCGGATAGAAAGCGAGCGGGATGAAACACTGAAAACCGCCCGACTTGTCCTGCTGCTCGCGCAGGCGGACGAAATGATCAACGCGGTCTTCGATAGACTCGATGTGTCCGTAGAGCATCGTCGCGTTAGTTTTGAGTCCGGCGGCGTGGACTTTGCCGGAGAGGTCGAGCCAACGCTGGCCGTCCGTCTTGTGCGCGCAAATCATCGAGCGCGTCGGCTCGCGGAAAATCTCCGCCCCGCCGCCCGGGCAGGAATCCATTCCGGCGGCCTTGAGTTGCTCGATAACTTCTTCATCCGGCATCTTGTAGAAGTGCGCGAAATGATCAATCTCGACCATCGTCCAAGCCTTGAGATGAAGTTGCGGGTATTCGCGCTTGAGCGACGAGAGCAAATCTGTGAAATAACTGAACGGCAGCTTGGTGTTCAACCCGCCGACGATGTGCAGTTCGGTTGCGCCTTCCCGGACGGCTTCGCCCGCGATGCGTAGAGAATCCTGAATGTTGTGCGTGTAGGCGTCAGCCGCGCGCGGCGTGCGATAGAAGCCGCAGAACTTGCAGTCGGCATAACAGACGTTGGTCGGGTTGAAATGGCGATTGACGTTGTAATAAGTCGTGCGTCCATGCATGCGCCGCCGGACGGTATCAGCCAACTTTGCGAGCGCCGCCAGATCGTCCGTCTCGTAGAGTGCCACGCCGTCTTCAAAAAAGAGCCGCTCGCACGCTTCGACTTTAGCGGCGAGTTCGTTGAGTTTCGGGTCGTGTGAAAATTTCATAGGCTCAAAAGTTCGTTTATCATTTCAATTAAGAATCGCGTCACCCGAGATTGTTTGCGGGTTGTCCAGACATTCGACCGCCGCCTGCGGGCGATAGACGTAAACCTTCTTCTCGCGCGGATCAATCAGCCATCCGAGTTGCGCGCCGTTGGCGATATATTCCTGCATCTTTTCCTGTAAGAACCGGAGCGAATCTGTGCGCGAGCGCAGTTCAACCACGAAATCAGGGCAGAGCCGGGGAAACCTCTCTTGCTCATCTTCCGTCAGCGCGTTCCATACTTTGTTGAGCATGCAGAACTCAAAGAACTCCTCTTCGCCGAGGTTCTTCAGGAGTGGGGTGAAATGGAGCACGAGCGCGTTGATGTCTTGTATAGCGGAAATCAATGTAGTGCTCATAGCTTGTCTGCGCTTTTCGGAAACCGCGCGCTTCCCAAACTCAAAATCTGACCAACACCGCTCCGCCGAACGTCGCCAACAGAATCACGCTGACGAAGGCGTTGGTCGTAAAGAACGCCGCGTTGAGGCGTCCGAGGTCGTCTGCGCGCACGAGCGTGTGCTGGTAGACGAGCAGCGCCCCCGTCGCCAAGACGCCCGCGAGCGCCAGCGCGCCGAGCGAAGTCAGTAAGTATAACCCAATGAGCGCGGCGAATGCTGTCACATGGAGCGAGCGCGAAATCCAGAGGGCGCGGCTGATGCCGACGCGCGCCGGAATCGAGCGCAAGCGTGCCGCGCGGTCGAAATCATAATCTTGGCAGGCGTAGAGAACATCGAAGCCCGCCGTCCAGAGCAGCACGACCAGAGAGAGCAGCAGCGGCACGGGGCTGTCAATCGCTCCGCGCACGGCAATCCAAGCGCCCGTCGGCGCGATTGACAAGCACCAGCCGAGTACGACATGCGAGAGCGACGTAAACCGCTTCGTGTAGGAATAGAGCAGGAGACTGGCGAGCGCGATTGGCGCGAGCGCGAGCGTCAGGCGATTGAGCATCGCCGCTGCGAGAAAAAAGAGCGCCGCCGCTGCAATCGTGAACGCCCAGACGAAGGTGAGCGAGAGTTGTCCGGCGGGTATCGCGCGCCCGCTCGTGCGCGGGTTGGCAGCATCAAATTCTCGGTCAGCAATCCGGTTGAAAGCCATCGCGCACGAGCGCGCGCCGACCATCGCCAGCGTAATCCAGAGCGCCTGCCTAAGCGTCGGCACGCCATTCGCCGCCAGCACTGCGCCGAGAAACGCAAACGGCAACGCGAACAGCGTGTGCTCGATCTTAATCATCTCAAGCGTTGTTTTTAGGTTGCTCGCAGCCGTCCGCATCTGTTCTCACCTATCCGAAATTCAAGCAAACATGAGGCCAGCGAAAAGAAGTTTGAAAAGCGACAATTTCATCTTTCGCTCTTTGCAAAATGCTATTCCACGCTACGTCATGATCGCACTCTGCCAACGTGCCGGGACGATAAAAACAGAATTTCACGCAGAGACGCAATCGTCAACGCCAATCTCGACAACCACTGATTACTATTTGCGTCCTTATCTTCTTTGCGTCTTTGCGCGAAACTTCTCTTTTTAGGCGTCGCTCTTTGATGCCCAGTAATCAGGCCGCTCGGTCATCTGCGGGTCGGCTCTTTCCATGAAGCGTTCAGGGCGTCTGAGTTCGTCGAAGCCGAAGCGGCGGTAAAGTTCTTGTGCGTCTTTCGTCGCCAGCAGCCAGCGGCGGAAGCCTTGCAACTCCGTGTGAGCAAGAATCACTTCCATCACCCACTTCGAGAGTCCCTGCCCGCGATGCTCTTCGATCACGAAGACATCTGCGAGCCATGCGAACGTCGCGTAATCCGTAATCACGCGCGCGAACCCGACCTGCGCCCCGTCTCTGTAAATCCCGAAGTTGAGCGAATGCTCGATAGCGCGACGAACAACTTCAATCGTCCGTCCCTGCGCCCAATAACTCGACGTGTTCAGGAATTGATGAATCAACTCGATGTCGAGCCGCGCGCGGTCGGTGCTGATTGTGTATGCGCCGCGCTGCCATTCGTCTTGAGTCATGCCCTGTCCCTCGCAAAAAAATCGCGCCGCCGCTCGTTGAAATCTCTCTTCGCGGTATGGTTTCAGTCGCCCTCGGCTAAGATTGGTTCGGGCGCAGCGGTCGGGTCGCCCTGCCAGCGCGTGCCCTGTGTGTGCGGGACGCCGAATTGATCGAGCAGTCGAAAAACGAGATGGTCAACCAGTTCCGTGATGGTTTGCGGGCGGTGATAAAAAGCCGGACTCGCTGGCAAGATGCGCGCGCCCGCGTGCGCGAGGCGCGTCATGTTCTCTAGATGAATCGCGTTGTAAGGCGATTCGCGCACCACCAACACCAGCTTGCGCCCCTCCTTCAAAGTCACGTCAGCCGCGCGGTGAATCAAGTTTGTGCCCGCTCCTGACGCGATTGCGCCGAGCGTTCCCATCGAGCAAGGAACAATCATCATTCCCGCTTGCAGGTGCGACCCCGAGGCGGGCGGCGCGGCCATGTTGTCCAGACGGTGTACGCGAATCAGCTTGGACGTGCGCGGCAGCCCGACCCATTCGTTCACCTCCGCGCGCTCCGAGAGATTGGCTGCACCCAACTCAACGCGCGCCACCGTATGCGCCGCATCCGACATAATCAGATTGATGCGCTCGATTGTCCCGCTCGCGGCGAGATGGACGAGCGTGCGTTGCGCGTAGAGCGCGCCGGATGCTCCGGTGATGGCGACGGTCAGTTCCATAAAAGTTAGAGGTCAGAGGTCAGAGGTCAGTTGGAAACAGACTGACTTTTACTAACCTCTGACCTCTGCACTGAATCTTACGATTCGCACAGGACGGACGCAAGGCGACCGAGTTTCGGAGGCGTGCGGGTTCGATGCTAGAATGCCCGCACGTTTCAATAGCTGGCTGAATTTTAAGAGTTGACGAAATGGATTTGCAGAAGATCGAACAATTACTGCGCGCCTACCGGAGCGGCGTGATGGATGAGGCAGCGGCGGCGCGCGCCATCAGTCATCTACACTTTGAGGACATCGGGCATACGCGCGTAGATCATGCGCGGGCGGAGCGGCAGGGCTTTCCAGAAGTCGTCTTCGGTGCGGGCAAGACGCGCGGGCAGATCGTCGAGATTGTCGAACGGCTCGTCGCCCGCTCGCCCAACGTGCTCGTCACACGCACCGACGAAGCGACGTTCGGCGAGGTGCGTAATGTCGCAACGGACGCTGAATGGCACGCGAGCGCCCGTATGATTCGCGTCTGGCGTGACAGGTCTCTGCGCGGCGTGGGAGACATCGCCGTCGTCACGGCGGGCACGAGCGATATTCCCATCGCGGAAGAAGCAGCGCTCACAGCCGAGGCGATGGGCAACCGCGTCAAACGAATCTGGGACGCGGGCGTGGCGGGCATTCATCGCCTGCTGGCGGAGCGCGAAGTGCTCGAAGGCGCGCGCGTCATCATCGTCGCCGCCGGAATGGAGGGCGCGCTTCCCAGCGTCGTCGGCGGTCTGGTCGGCGTTCCCGTCATCGCCGTGCCGACGAGCATCGGTTACGGCGCGTCGTTCGGCGGAGTGGCGGCGCTGCTGGGGATGCTCAACTCCTGCGCCTCGAACGTCACGGTCGTCAACATTGACAACGGCTTCGGCGCGGGCTTCGTCGCCAGTTTGATTAACCGCAGGTACGAAGACAAAAAAGCGTCGAGTGATGAGTAATGAGAGAAAAGAGAATCCGGCGGCGTTTCAAACTCGTCACTCAACATTCTTTGCTCTTTGCGCTCGTCTTCGCCTTGCTATTACAGGGCTGCGGAGTCAGGCGCACGCCTGACCTCCGACGCATCTTCACCGCGACGCGCGAGCGCACAGGCAAACGCCCCGTCATCGTCATTCCCGGTATTCTCGGCTCACGGCTCGTCAATCGGCGAACGGGCGAAGTGGTGTGGCCTTCGGCGATTCGCTCGTCGGTTGACGGGCTGAGTTTACCGACGACGCCAGACCTGACCGCCAATCGTGACGACCTTGTGGCCTCGCGTATTGTCGACACGGCTCGCCTCATTCGCCTCATTCCGGCTGATGTTTATGTGTATTACGAACTGCTCGGCGCGTTGAAGGATTATGGCGGCTACAGTGAAGGCGATTGGGACGCGCCCGCCGTCGGCGGCGACCATGATACGTTCTATGTTTTCCCTTACGACTGGCGGCGCGACAACGTCGAGACGGCGCGCGAGTTTATCACGCGCGTCGAAGAGTTGAAGGTGAAACTCGGACGCCCCGACCTGCGCTTCAATATCATCGCGCACTCGATGGGCGGCCTCGTCGCGCGCTATGCGGCGATGTACGGCGAGCGCGATTTGCCACCCGCAGGCGAAGCGCCGCGTCCTGATTGGGCGGGCGCTCGCCACATTAATAAAATCTTCATGTTCGGATCGCCCAACGTCGGCTCTGCCGAAGCCTTCGCAACCCTGCTCGAAGGTTATTCCGTGACCGAAGGCTTGCGCCGCCGCGTGAGCCTGCTGAATAAACTCTCGCGTGAAGACGCGCTGACGATTCCTTCGATTTATCAATTACTGCCGCATGAACAGACCGCGCGGTTCCTTAATGAAAACTTGCAGCCGCTCGACCGGATAGACCTCTACGACCCGGCGACGTGGAAGCGTTACGGCTGGGCAGCCATCAACGACCCGCGTTTTCGTGAACGCTTCGCGCGCGGCGAACTACAGGGAGAGATGACCGGCGGGCAGGGTGGTTCGCTCGCAGACCTCGACGCCTATTTCGCCGCCGCTCTGAATCGTGCGCGACGCTTTCACGAAGCGCTCGACGCGCCTGCCAACCAGAGCGCATCGCCAGTCCCGCTCTTCGCCTTCGGCGGCGACTGCGAAGAGACGCTCGCCGCTCCCGTCATCTTTCGCGACTTGAAGAAGGGACACTGGGTAACCGTCATGTCCCCACGCAAGATTCGCAATTCCGACGGGCGCGAACTGCCGCGCAGAGAAGTTATCACCGCGATGTTTGAACCCGGCGACGGTCGCGTTACGCGCCGCTCGCTGCTCGGCGAAACTCTCAACCGCCAGCGTACGAGCGCGCTCTACGAAACATCGCTGCCCGTCGTTTATTCAGTCTTCGCCTGCGACCTCCACAGCGAACTGCAAAACAACAAGATTCTTCAGGACAACGCGCTCACATTGCTCATCGGCGAGATGGCGAACTGAATAATTCTTAGCGTCCTTCTCTCTTAGCGTCCATGGGTCTCCAGCGCGAAAATAAGTTTCACGATGGAGACCCATGGACGCTAAGAATGAGGAAAAGTTGAGTGTTCAAGATTTCAAATCTTAAATTCCTGATCGCGACGGCGGTCAATCTTGCCTATTGAAAAATTGAACAATGGAGCGTAGAGTGAGCGCGCTTACCCGTTAATACCTACAAAACTGAAGAAAGTGCCCGGACGGCGTCCTTAATCGCCGGGGCATTCAGACTGTGCTGCAACTATTCCGGAGGTTCATTATGAGAAAAGTGTTCGCCTTGCTGTTGATACTGTCTGCCTTGATTTTTGTGCAGGCGCAAACCCACGCGCAAAACAACCGTGGCCGAGGCGCATCCGCGCCGATCACACTCACCGTTGACGCCACCGAAGCGCCGCGCAAGCTTTTTCACGTGCGGCTCGTGATCCCGGCCTCGCCGGGGCCGCTCACGCTTTTTTATCCCCAATGGATTCCCGGCGAGCACGGGCCGACCGGCCCCATCGTTAATCTGGCCGGTTTGAAATTGATGTCAGGCGGCAAACCTCTCAACTGGCAACGCGACGCGGCTGATATGTATGCCTTTCACTGCGAAGTCCCGCAGGGAGCGAACTCTGTCGAGGCCGCGCTCGATTATCTTGCGCCGAGTTTCGCCGGTGGATTCACCTCCGGCGCGGCCACGACCGCGCATCTCGCCATCGTCACGTGGAATCAACTGCTGCTGTATCCGCAGGGCGGGAATACTGATGACCTGACTTATCGCGCGTCTCTGCGCCTGCCCGTAGGCTGGAAGTTCGGCACGTCTCTGGTAGCGACGAAGGAATCGAAGGAGCAGATTGATTTCGCGCCCGTCTCTCTGACCACTCTGATAGATTCTCCCGTGCTCGCCGGAGAATACTTTCGCGCCGTCCCTCTGGCGACCGCTAATCCGACCAACGTGATTGACCTTGCAGCCGACAGCGTTGCCGCCTTGGAGATGAGTCCGCAACTAAGCGCCGCTCTCAAAAAGCTGGACATCGAAGCGGCGGCGCTCTTTGGCGCAAGACACTACGAGAGATACCACTTCCTGCTCACACTGAGCGACTACGTCGCGCACTTCGGCCTTGAGCATCACCAGTCCAATGACAGCCGCATCACCGAACGCTCGCTCCTCGATCCCACGCAAGGTCGCCTCGCGCTCGGAGTTCTAGCGCACGAGTATGTCCATTCGTGGAACGGCAAGTACCGCCGTCCGGCGGGATTGGCGACGCCCGATTTTCAGCAGCCGATGAAGGGCGAATTGCTGTGGGTTTATGAAGGCTTGACGCAATACTTGGGCAACATGCTGTCTGCGCGGAGCGGGGTCTGGACGCCGGAGATGTACCGCGAGAGGCTCGCGCAAATCGCCGCCAACCTCGACCATAGGCCGGGACGCCTGTGGCGTCCGCTCGTTGATACGACCATCGCCGCGCAAATTCTCTACGGCTCGCCCTCCGAATGGGCTGCCGAAAGACGCAGCACGGATTTTTATGATGAAGGCTGGTTAATCTGGCTCGACGCCGACACGCTCATTCGGGAGCAGACGGGCGGCAAGCGTTCGCTCGATGATTTCTGCCAGCGTTTTCACGGCGGGCAGAGCGGCGCTCCGATGGTTAAGACTTACACTTTCGACGATGTCGTCGCCACGCTCAACGAGGTTGCCCCTTACGACTGGCGTACCTTCCTCAACACGCGGCTCAACTCGACGGAGTTTCATGCACCGCTGGGCGGCATCGAACGGGGCGGCTGGCGGCTCGTCTACAACGACGAGCGGAGCGAATTTTTGAAAGACCTCGAAGACTCGCGCAACTCTGTCGAGATGGGTTATTCAATCGGTCTCAGGCTCGATGATAAGGGACTCATCGAAGATGTGATTCCCGACATGGCGGCGGCGCAAGCGGGAATCGGGCCGGGCATGAAAATCATCGCCGTCAATGGGCGACACTACACGCCGAGCATTCTCCGCGACGAGGTGCGCGCCACAAAAACGCGCTCCGCCCCGCTTGTCCTGCTCACAGAGAACGAGGGTTTCTACAGAAGCTACGCGCTCGACTACAAAGACGGCGAGCGCTACCCGCATCTGGAACGCAACGCCTCGCGCCCTGACCTGCTAGGCCAAATCATCGCGCCCCGCACTCCTTGACGTAGCCTCCTTCTTTCTTTGCGACTTTGCGTGTGAATAAGGTTTCACGCCAAGCCGCCAAGCCGCCAAGCAAAAGGCAGCCTCATCGCAGGCTGCCTTTTGCTATTACTCCTTGAATCGAGTTTTATACTTCGGAGAGGGCAAGCTTTTGCACCCGCGCTGTAACTTCGTCGAGGCTCACGTCCCTAGACTGTTTGGTTGAGCGGTCGAAGAGTTCGACGAGGCCGTCCGTAATCTTCTTGCCGACGGTGATGCGATAGGGAATGCCGATGAGGTCTGCATCTTTGAACTTGACTCCGGCGCGTTCGTCGCGGTCATCCAAAAGGACTTGTAATCCGGCGCGCGTGAGTTCTTCGTAGAGACGCTCACCGGCGGCGCGGATGTCATCCTGTTTGAGATTCGTGATGGTCACGACCGCGTCGAAGGGCGCGATTGCTTTCGGCCAGATGATGCCGTCCGCATCGTGATGCAGTTCGATGGCGGCAGAGATGATGCGCTCGACGCCGATGCCGTAGCTGCCCATCACGATGGGGACTTCCTTGCCGTCGCGGTTGAGAATGCGCGCGCCCATTGACTCGGAATACTTCGTGCCGAGTTTGAAGATGTGTCCGACCTCCATGCCCTTGTAAATGTCGAGCGTGCCCGCCGCACAACGCGGGCAGGCTTCGCCCGACTGAACTGTTCGCAGGTCTGCCCACTGGTCTGCGGGAATATCGCGCGCCACATCCACGCCGCGCAGGTGATGCTCGTCGCGGTTTGCGCCGGTCGTCATGTTGCGGCGACCTTGCAGCGCGTGGTCGGCAATAATGTACGCCTCGCGCTTGCTGGCGCGCGCTTTCTCTTTCGCGCCGACGCCGCCCAGACTCCCCGCGCGCGCGCCGAGCAGTTCGCTGATCTCTTCCGGCTGCGCCGGGCGGACGGCGATCGCGCCGAGCGAGTCTGCGAGTTTCGTTTCATGCAATTGATGATCGCCGCGCAGGAGCGCGAGCACAGTTCGTTGCGTGTCGTCGGCAGCCGTCGCGATAAAGACGAGCGTCTTAATCTGGCGTTCGGAAGACGCGCCGCCGGGGAAGGTCGTCAGGTCTTCGATGGTGCGGACGCCGGGCGTCGGAAACTCTTCGGGCGCGGCGAGTCCTGCTTCGTCCTCGACGGGCGCGAGACGCGAGGTGGCCTTCTCGACGTTGGCCGCATAGCCGCACGCTTCGCAGGCCGCGATAAAGTCTTCGCCTGCCGGTGTCCTGACAATAAATTCATTCGATTCCGACCCGCCCATCGCGCCCGAAGAGGCTTCGACGATGACGAACTTGATGCCGCAACGCGCGAAGATGCGTTTATAGGCTTCGCGCTGTGCGTCGAAAGAGCGGTCGAGTCCCTCCGTGTCAACGTCGAAGCTATAGGCATCCTTCATGGTGAAGGTGCGCAGTCGCATCAGTCCCGACTTAGGGCGCGGCTCGTCACGAAACTTCACTTGAATCTGATACCAGACCTGCGGCAGTTGCTTGTAAGAGCGAATCTCGTGGCGAGCCAGCGAGGTGAAAATCTCTTCGTGCGTCATGCCGAGACACATCTCCGCGCCCTTGCGGTCGGCCAGCCGAAACATATCGTCGCCGATGGCCGTCCACCGTCCGGACTCTTTCCAGATTTCAGATGGGTGCAGCGCGGGCAGATAAAATTCCTGTCCGCCAATCGCCTCCATCTCTTCGCGCAGAACGCGCTGAACTTTCAGAGCGACGCGTTGCGCCAGAGGAAGATACGAATAGATGCCTGAGCCGAGTTGACGAATCAGCCCGGCGCGCAAGAGCAACTTATGAGAGACGACTTCGGCATCAGCCGGGTCTTCACGAAGCGTAGGAATAAAATATTGTGACCATCGCATATGATTTTTGAGTTCTCCCGTCTCCTTCGATAATTTAGTTGTGAAATCCGTTCGGCCCGGTCATTCTCGCGCAGCATGGACGCTTGCGGCAACCGTCGCTTCAGGAAAAAGTTAAAAGCAGCGCGGTCGACTGCCCTTCGATGGGCGAGGCCGCGCTGCTTCCGATGTGTGGAACTCTGTTTCAATCGCCTGAGCCGCGCCGGTTGCTTACGGCTTCGACGGCGTTTTGTATTTGTCAATCAACTGCTGCAAGCCGTCGGTCGAGTTACTGTGGCGATAGGCGTAGTAACCTTTAAGGTCGTTGTAGAGCGTATCGTGGAACTGTTGCAACTGTGCGTTGCCTTCCGACATGGCGACGGCGTGCGCGTAGAGATCAATAATCTCGTCGAGTGTCGCGTAAGCTTTTTTGAGCATCGCGTCCTGCTCGGCTCCGGGCGACATGCTCTTGTACTGCGTGGCAATCTGCTGGTACTCGTCGTTTTTGACGTTACCGATGATGGCATAATTGCTCGGATTCGTCGGGTTGAGCGTGATTGCTTTTTGAAGTTTCTCGACGCCTTCGGCCTTGTCACCCGCGAGCAACGCGAGGAATCCGACCGACTGGTAAAGCTGACCGAGCCACACCTGTTTGTTGGCGTTCCACTGCGCGGCATCCATCATCGCGGGCTTCTTGTCGGCCTCGATTAGCTCGATGGCTTTGACTGCGTACTGGCGGCTCTGCACGGCGAACTGCATGTCCTTCTTGTTGGCTTGCAGGACGCCCGTGTTCGCAAGATTTATCAAGACGCCGACATCGCTGGAATTTTTCTCAAGCCATGGAGCGGCGACGCGGAAGGCATCCGCCGGGCGATTGTTGACGATGTAGGAGTTGATGAGAATCGGATTGGCAAGGTCGGCAGCCTCCGTGGGGAACAGACGCAGAAGGTTTTCCGACAAAGTGATTCTCTGTCCCGCATCCTGCACGTTCGCAATCTGGCCTGAGAGATAGTCGGCAATCTGCGCGCGCAAAGTCGTCTTGGGATATTTCTTGAGTAACTCTTCGGTCGCTTGCAACTTGGCGGCAGTATCGGGCGCGGCGTTGATCTTCTTCACCAACTTCTCTTCGCCTTCGGAGATAGTCGGTTTAGCATCCTTCTTATCCGCCGCCTGCGGCTGCGAATTGCTTGTGCTAGTAGTATCTTGCGAATTGTTCAATCCACTAGCGGCGCGCGCCGCCGTCGCACAGACCGCGCCGCTCGCAATGATGCACGCGCAAAGCGCGAGGGTACGCATCAAGGTGTAGGAATCAGGTTTCATCGCCAATCCTCTTTTAGTCTTAATTTTGGCCGAAGGGGCTTCGAGCATCCACCGATTGATTTATGCTACTTGCGGAGCATTGTGATGGATGCCGCGTGCAACTTGCAAGTTGCCACGGCGACGATGCTGCCGCCGTGCTTTGCGGCCACCGCGGCCCGGGGGGGGCGCGCCTTGTTGGTGGTGGTAAAAAAAAATTTT
>CAXTRQ010000107.1:0-20418 GCA_964246705.1 uncultured Pyrinomonadaceae bacterium | reverse complement strand
ATACCCGCATTATTGATTAAAACATCGAGACGCCCGTAGCCGCCGGAAATCTCCGCGAACATCTGCTTGACGGCAGCCTCGTCCGCGACATCGAGACAGAAGTGACGATAATTCTCGTCCGTCTGCGAGACGCTTCGGCGGCTGCAACCGACGACGCTGTAACCTCCGGCGAGGTAATGCCTGACCAGATGTTCACCGATGCCTTTGCGGCTGCCGGTCACGAGCAGAACTTTCCGGTCAGTTGTTGTTGCTGCTGACGCCATTTTCTTTCAAGAGATCGGCGACGTATTCCGTCAACGTATCGAGCGTCAGAAAAGGGCTGTTCTGCTCGGACATCGCCTGCTCGTCGGCGATAGTAATGGAGACGCCGAACTCCTCTTTAATCTTTTCTTCAACCTCGATGATAAAACCGACGAGGTCTATTGATTCCAGCTTGCCCGCTTGCCCGTACAGCGCCGACTCCGGCGACTTCTCGATGTGGACGCCTTTCGGTAGCTGGTCGTTTATCTCGTCAACCGCACGGTAAATCGCCTGTCTGACTCTCTCCTGATCCGGCATTGCACTCTCCTGTGATATGTCTCTCATTCTACCTGAGCCGCGCGGGAGATGCATTAACACACATCTTGATAAATGCTCTCAAAGCTTCCCGGCCAAGCTCGTCTGCTTAGACGAGCGAACGGAAGGCGCTGCGCGCCGCTTCGACGGTTCGATCGATCAACTCGTCCGTGTGTGCGATGCCGATGAAGCCCGCCTCGAACTGCGACGGCGCGAGATAGACGCCCTCTTCCAGCATCCGGTGGAAAAATCTTCCGTAACGCGTGCGGTCGGCCTTCGCGGCGCTCGTCCAATCCGTGACCTCTTCACCTGTAAAGAAAGTCGTGAACATCGAGCCGACGCGGTTCGACACCGTCTCGATACCGGCCTCGCGTGCGGCCTCCGTCATCCCTTCGGACAACTTCTGTCCGGCGCGCTCAAGCTGCTCATAAACTTTCGGGTCGCGCAGGCGCTTGAGCGTCGTCAGCCCGGCGGTCATTGCCAGAGGGTTGCCGGAGAGCGTGCCCGCTTGATAGACCGGCCCGGCGGGCGCGATGTGTTCCATAATCTCGCGCGAGCCGCCATACGCGCCGACGGGCAGTCCGCCGCCGATAATCTTTCCGAGCGTCGTAATGTCCGGGCGGACGCCGTAAAGCTCCTGCGCGCCGCCGCGCGCGAGTCGAAAACCTGTCATCACTTCGTCGAAGATGAGAAGCGCGCCGTGGCGCTTGGTGATGTCGCGCAAGGATTCGAGATAACCCGCGCGCGGTGCGACACAGCCCATGTTGCCGACGACCGGCTCGATGATGCAAGCGGCGATGTCGTTATACTCTTTGAAGATTTGTTCGAGCGCCGCCGTGTCGTTGAAGGGCGCGGTGATAGTTTCGTGCGCGACGGAAGGAGGAACGCCGGGACTGTCCGGCAGTCCGAGAGTGGCGACGCCCGAACCGGCTTTAACCAGCAGGCTGTCGCCGTGGCCGTGATAGCACCCCTCGAACTTAACAATCTTGTTGCGCCGCGTGACGCCGCGCGCCAGCCGCAGCGCGGACATCGTCGCCTCCGTTCCGCTGTTGACCATCCGCACCATCTCGACGGAAGGCATGGCGTCAATAATCTCTTCGGCCATCTCAATCTCAAGTTGGGTCGGCGCGCCGTAGCTCGTCCCGCGCGCGAGCGCCTCGCGCAACGCTTCGAGCACCTCCGGGTCGGCGTGTCCGAGAATCATCGGCCCCCAAGAGCCGACGTAATCAATATACGTGCGCCCGTCAACGTCGGTCATCGTCGCACCCACGGCGCTTGCGATGAAGCGGGGCGTACCGCCGACGCCGCGAAACGCCCGCACGGGCGAATTGACGCCGCCGGGAATCAATTCGACGGCGCGCGCGAAAAGTTGTTCGGATGTTTGTGATGTCTGCTTCTGCTTTGAACTCATAGCAGCCATGCTAAATGCAGAGAAAGGAAAAAGGCAAAGGCGCAAAAGCTAAATTTTGTTGTGGCGCTCAACATTAAGTGTTAGGCTCGGCGCAGTCAGTTGCGAACCTCTCACCCGGATTTGGTTAATCTACTCTCACGGTCGCAAGTAGGGAGCACAGGTGATGAATCCTCCGAGAACACTCACCCGCTGGCAAGGCCAACGTTCATCTCTCTTTCAGATTGTTTTAGTCACTTTATTAATTGTTGTGTGCGTCGTCGGCATGGCGTCAAGTGCCGCACAGTCTCAGCGGGAAGATGCCACATCTCACAAAGATGAAAGGGAATTTAAGAGCACTGTTCCTGAACATGTACCGATTAAAGTAAAGTTGAAGAATGAGTTGTCCTTCAAGAAGATGGATAACGAGAATTGGGCGCGTGAGATGGAGATTGAAGTCAAGAATACCGGCAGCAAGCCGATCTACTACTTGTCAATGACTATCATCATGCCTGAGATGGTCAACGATAATGGCTACCCGTTAGCATTCGGGATACATTATGGCAGGAAGGAGTTGCTGTATTTGGATACCCCACTCCTGCCTGAAGACTTGCCGATTCGACCGGGCGAGAGCACCACGTTGAAGGTCTCTGAGAATCAGGTAAGTGCATTTGAAGAAATGAGACCTAGGGAGAAAGTATCTAATCCTAAGAAGGTCGAATTCTGGCTGGGATACGTTAACTTCGGCGACAATACAGGTCTGAGAGGACGTGAAGGCAGCCCCTACCTCATCCCCGCCGGGAGACACCCGAAAAGTGTGACCCATCTGAAGACAGAACTTAATGACCCCCTGCCCCCTCCCAGAGTCTAAGAAGCGAATTCATCCGCTAAGTTAATCAAAGTGACTTACTTCCCAGAACCCGCAAACTTCTTGCGGGTTAACTTTTCTCTGCCGGACACGACTTCGATTTCAGGCTCAGTATCATCACGCCCGGATTTATGTGATTGCTAAAATACTTGATGACTGCTTTTTCTCAGTTATAGGCCGTCCCTAGCTGCCCATGCGACCAAGAGTTTATTGATGAACAGGAAGCTGTGCTTCCTGCGTCCGGCTGTGCTGACACTCGTGGCGCATGCATACGGACTACAACCATAAGGCCCGCGTGCCAGACCCAGTTTAACGGCGAACAGCAGTGTGCGTACCAACGGGAGATAGGGACTTGCACTATCGGAGACCCGACGCCGACGCCTGAGCCGACACCGACTCCTTCACCTACGCCGGGCTGCCCGGGCGACCCTCCCGGCCCGAACTGGCTGTGCGTGCCCTTTCCCGGTGGCGCACAGTGGCAATGCCTGTGTATTGATAATCCCTGCGTTAACAACTTCGCGTATCCGCAAACTGCCGGATGTCCTCCCGACAGCTTTAATGACGGGGGCGGTTGCTGCATCTCTTATGTCGGCGACAACTGCGGCGGCGCAGCACCTCCCGCCTGCGGCGGCAACTTCACTTATAACTTCCAGACCTGTAGCTGCAACTGCTCGCCCCTCATGATTGATGTCGCGGGCAATGGCTTTGCACTGACAAGTCGAACGGGCGGCGTCAATTTCGACCTCAACCGTGACGGCATCCCGGAACGCCGCTCGTGGACTCGTGCCAACTCCGACGACGCATTCCTCGTCCTCGACCGCAACGGAAACGGCACGATTGACGACGGCGCGGAATTGTTCGGAGATGCCACGGCGCAACCGTTCTCAAACCAGTCGAACGGATTTCTGGCGCTCGGCGAGTACGACAAACCAACTCACGGAGGCAATGCGGACGGCGTGCTCGACCGTCGTGACGCCGTCTACAGGGTGCTGCGCCTGTGGCAGGACGCCAATCATAACGGCGTCAGTGAGACGAACGAATTGCATCCTTTATCCGAACTCGATGTCTCGGTCATTCATCTCAACTACAAGCCGTCGAAACGAACGGACGCCTACGGCAACGAGTTCCGCTACCGGGCGAAAGTGGATGACGCCAGAGGAGCGAAGGTCGGGCGCTGGGCGTGGGATGTCTTTCTGACAGCGCCGTGATGGAGCGCAAAAAGCTCTCTCAAGCGAAACCGCCCGCCAAAGGTTATAGATGAGAGGCGGGCGGTTTCGCTTGTCAAAAGTTTAACCGAAGATGCTGCGCCAGCGGCGGTCGAGCGCACCGCCGAACAGAAAAGCGGTGAGCGACGGCTGCTCGTGCGAGCGGTCGTAGCCGACGAGTTCGACGTAGGCGCGACCATACGTTTCGGCCTCGCCCTGACGCCCCTCGACGCTGCACGCGCCTTCCCAGTAGACAATCATCGTCGTCCCGCGCGTGTCGAGTTCCTGATCTTTCAGAATCGGCGTCACCTTCACATCAACGTCGAGGCGCGGCACGCGCAGACGCCAGCCGCTCGGATAAGTCGCTCCCGTATGCGGGCTGCGCCAGTGCGCGAGCGTGTCGAGAATGAAATCATCGCGCGTCAGATGCGTGCGTTTGCCCTGTGGGTCAACGAACGTGCCGCTCGAAAAGGGATTGGGTCGCCCGTCGCGGTCGCGTATCTGATAGGCCATCAGTTCCGCGCCCGTCTCAAGCTGAATGCTGAACCAGTCCCAACCCTTCTGATTGTCGGTCGTCCGCCATGTGCCGAACTCTCTGTCCATCCATGCCAAACCTTTGAAGGGTTCGGTCTCGCCGTGCCAAGTGATATGGCCTTCGGCCTCCATTCGCGTGAAAGAGAAATAACGCGAAGCCTCCCCGTGATCTTTAAAGCTGACGCCCGCGCCTTCATGGCCGTTCAAGACGGCGGGCTTCGAGGGCTTCAGTGCGGCCTCGAAAATCAGGTCGTCGCCGAGCGTCGCGTGCAGCAGATGGAGACCATGCGCTTCGCGGATAGTCCAATCGCCGAGTTTCAGATAATAGCGTTTCGTGCTCGTCAGAGCCGACGGGTCGAGCAACCCGTTCGCGCTTTTGCGATGTTCATATCGAAACGCGCCGCGCGATTCGTCCGTCAAGGCGAAGTGCGCGAGATAGAGCGGATTGGCAATCAGGCGCAACGGCACAACGCCGAAACGGTCGAGGTCTGTGCGTCTTTTAAAGAACACTAACTCGAAACCGAAGCGACGACCCGCGCTCGTCTGCAAGTGCCCCGTGTAATACCACCATTCCGTCTGCGCTTCGTTGTGTGCATAGAGGTCGCGTGGCAACTCGACGCCCGCGTGCTCTGTCCCGTCGCGCAACGTCGAAGCTTTGCCGACGACGGCATCGGCTACCGTTTCCAACAGCGCGGCGGCTGTCTGCTCAAATGATTCGATAAAATTGCTGCTCATGATTCGCTCTCTTGAATCTCCTTCATTTAGTGCTCGTAGTTTATCGAAACCGCGTGGCAAAAGTGTGCGCCTTTTGCAAAGTAGCGTTGGAGATTATGTTGATTCTAATCGTCCCTCTGCTGGAGCCGCTAAGAAATCCAAGGGAGTGTGATTGAAGATTTAAGTTTTCAAATGCGTTCGATGCTCTCTCGTGGTTCGACGAGAATTGTGCGGAAACTGGAGAGGCGAACGAGTCCGTGCGCCGCGCCCTTCGGTTTCGAGACGAATTTGCGCGGCGTGTAATTGACGGCAACTTTCGAGTCCTTGCTCGCTTGACTGAAGTGTGCGGCCAGTTGGGCGGCTTCAATAATCGTGCGGTGCGGCACATCGCTTTCGCGCGCCTGATTGCGGACGATAACATGCGAGCCGGGATAATCGGCGGCATGCAGCCAGAGGTCGAAAGAGCGTGCGAGGCGAAAGGTAAGCTGATCGTTATCGCGCGCGCCGCGCCCGACTAGAATCTCATGGCCGTCGGACGAGCGATAACGGCGCACGCCGGGAATGCTCGCGCCCTTCTGCGACTTCGTCTGCGGTGCGTTGGCTTGCCCCTGCGGCGAGCCGGAAGATTTGGAAGCATCGCGTTTGTTTTGACCGACTCCCCGCCGCTTCGTGGCTCTCTCGCCCGACTTCGTTTCACTCTCAAGAGCTTCGAGCGCAGCTTCGTCTCGCCCTCCGGCGATCTCTTCCATCTCGCCGCGCTCATGTTCGAGCGTGGAGAGTTCCTGCTCGGTCGCCGTCAGCCTTTGTGTAATCTCCTGCGCGGCGCGCTTGGCTTTCGTGTAGCGCGCGAAGCGATGCGCGGCCTCCTCCTGCAAACTCCGGTTCTCGTCAATCTCGAACTCGACGACGGGCGCGCCCTCCGCGTAATAATCGTTCAGGCGCACGCGAGAGCCGCTCCGCTCCGCGTTGGAAATATTAGCGTGCAGCAATTCTCCGATGCGACGATGCTCTTCGGCGTCGCCATGTGCGGCGAGGTCGCGTGCGAGATTGCGTAGCAACTTCCGACGCTTGTCTATCGCCTGACGAATGCGTGCGAGGCTCGCGCCGACGCGTGCATCAAAAGCGCGCGACTTTTCGAGTCTTCGATAATAATCGTCCGCAGCTTCCGAAAGAGAAGAGAAAGCCGCGCGCCCGAACGGCGACTTGATTGGTGCGACGTGCGCGGCATGCGCGGCGGAAGCGCCGGACGAAACCGGCGCGGCGTAGAGTTCGCCGATCTCCTGCCCTGCCCCCTCGATGGAGCGCAACGTGTCAACGATGCGTCCCTCTGCGTCGAGCAGCAGGAGGTTCGCCGTGCGCCCCGTCAACTGTGCGACGAACGTGCGCGCCATTTCATCCCCGACCACATCGCGCGCGATCAAAACGAAGCGCACAATACGGTCGCCTTCATCCTTCGAGACGCTCCGGAGAATCGCGCCGCCGAGATATTTGCGTAGCGTGAGGACGAACATTTGCGGCTGCAACGAAGCCTTCTCCAACTCGCGCACGGTGCTCGCCATCATGTAGAGGCGCGGGTCGTCCGACGTGGCGGAAATGAAAAGATAGCGTCCGTCGTTTGTCCGAAAGTCTATTGCGAGCGCGGCGCGCGACAACTGGAACATCTTGCCCCACGCCCGCCCCACGAGCGCGGCGCGCAGTTCTTCGACAATCTCTCTGATGGTTTGATCGTTCATGTGATTCAAGGCCAAAGTAAAAAGGTAAAAGGCAAAAGTCAAAGAGTAAAGCGCTCCAACTTTTGCCTTTTACCTTTTTACTTTGGCCTGACGAAAAGCTACTCGCGCACGACGATTGTGCCTGACAGGTGATCGTGCGCGGTGCGCCCTTCGGCGTCGAACAGCGCGTAGAGGATGCCGAGTCCGAAAGTGACGAGTGAGAGCATATAGACGAGCGCGCGCCGGACGGATTGCCCGGTCGTCGGCGAGAGCGCCGACTCGGCATCAACTATATGCATCGAAAAAAGCTTCATCCCCAGCGTCCTCCCCGCCAGCGCCGTCGAGCCGGTCAGATACAGAAACATGATGACGGAGACAATGCCGCTCATCGAAGCAGCGACACGCGGGTCTGACCAGTTGCCGCTGGTCAGTTCGATGATGGCGGCGAAAGGCGACGAAAGAAAAGCCACGAGTAGGATGTCCACGGCTGCCCCGGCGAAGCGCGTCGCAAGCGGCGCGCCATCATCAAAAATATCTCTGGCAGAGACGACGGGCGGCAGTATCTCCGCATCGAGGCGCGTCAGCCATGAATCGTCAATCACGCCGGTCATGAGTCGGCGCGGCGGCTGCCTGCTCGCCTCCGCTTTATTCTCTGCCGGGCAATGACCGCTCGCTGCAACTTCTGGAACGACGCGCCCCTCTTCGGTCTTAAACGTCGCTCCGGTCTCCTGTGCCTTGACCGCCGACTCTGTTTTCGACGCCTCCGCAGTCAACGCCTGTTCGACGGAAGCGGAAATCTTCAACGGCTCATCTTGTGTGGTGTTAGTGGTCGCTTCAGGCTTGTTGGCCTGAGCATTTGAGATAACGACGAGGCCGGACGGTCGCGCCGCTTCCGCTGTTTTTTCTCTCTGCAACGCTTCGGAAGTATCGAGCAAATTGGCGAGCGATACCTGACCATTCTGCGAACGCAAAGCCGGCGCACGCTCGATTTCAGTCATCGCCTCAGCCATATTCTCAGCGACAGGCGACGGCTCGTACTGCTCTTCCGCCACGCGTGCGACAGCAGCAGCCGCCGCGCCACGAGAGCCTCGCGGCATCGGAGGCGGCATCTGCCGCGCGCGTTCGATGCGGCGCAGAGCGGCGACAACCAGCGGATTCATCTCAGGCATCTCGGTGGGCGGAACGAGTCCGAGCGGCGGCGCATTCTGCCCATCCGTAGACGGTGTGTGCGAAACAGCATCATTTTCATCAACGCCGTGATGTCCGTTCTGCCTTCGTGCGGCGGCTTCGGCTTCCAGAGCGGATTCGCGCGCCCGCCGCGACTGAATCTCGCGGACGCGCTCGCTCAATTCTTTCCGCCATTGCGGGCGCGCATTGCGACCTGTGCCGGGAAATTCGATGAGAGTTGAGACACCGGGCGTCTCGGTTGCGACGCGTTCAGAGGCTTCTGCTGTGGGAGGCGTCGCCGGACGCCCATCTCGACGCGCCATCGAGGCGGAAGTCCTTTTATCTGCGCCGGACGATCTTTTTTCAGCCGTGGGAGCCGGAGCAGACGAGGCCGCCCTTTTACAGCGGGGGCAGAATTCGAGCGCATTGGAATAAACGGCGCGGCACGCGGCACACTGCATGTTCGAGGAGCCTCCCTACGAAAATCTCAAGATGATGATTGTGGACGGGCGACGGGACGAAGCCGTTAACCCTAAGCCCTTTGCGGAGTCGCGGCGGATGCTATCAGAAGTTACTTTAAGTCGTCAACCAGAAAATATACAAGGCACTGTGGTTGAACGCCTAGAAGCCTACAAGATACTGGACGGCAGAGCGCGGGAGGGAGAGCAAATTCAGAACGTTTATTTGATGAGCGTGCCCGTGCGACTCCAACGCGTATTGTGGAAGAAGTCTAGGACGGGGCCAATGAGGGGCATGGTACTTTTCGCCGCGCTTTCATCGAAAGACCAGATGACGAACATCGCGCGCCCGACAATCAGGTCTCGCTTAACGAAACCGAAATAGCGGCTGTCGGCGCTGTTATCACGATTGTCGCCCATCATGAAATATGAATCGGCGGGAATCTTTTCCGGGCCGTGGACGCCGTAGCTGAATCCCGGCGAGACGTAAGGGTGGCCTCCACGCGCCGGAGAAATCGTCTCCGGTCTGTAGTAGACAGTGTACGGCTCGCTACCTTGAGCGGCAGTGGGCGTGAGGTCTCTGAGTGCGGCGTGATCGTTTCCCATCTCCGGGTCGCGCGCGACGACGCGATGCTCTGGAATCACCTGCCCGTTGATGAGAACATCCGCGCCCCGCACCTCAACCGTCTCGCCGGGCAGACCGATGACGCGCTTGATGTAGAGCGTTTGGTACTGCACGATTTTGTCGTCCGTCCCTTTATCGGAAGGATATTTGAACACAACGATGTCGCCGCGACGGATTTCGCGTTGCGGCAGAAACGGCGCGTGCGGCCCCTGTGCGAAGATGAATTTGTTGATGAGGAAATGGTCGCCGACGTTAATTGTGTTCTCCATCGAAGCGGTCGGGACAGCCGCCGCCTGCGCGACGAAGGTCATAAAAAAGAGCGCCATCAGGAAAGTCACGATGGCCGACTCAAAATACTCGCGCAAGAGACTGCGGCGCGCGCCTTCGGGGATGCTCTCGGCCTGACCGTCTCTCCGTGAATCTTTTGCGCTCGCGTCGTCGGTCTCGATAGGTTCAGTCTCAATAGATGTTGTCGCGGAAATCATCTTCTTACTCATTCTCTTTCCATCCGTGCGAGACTCTTCCGTGCCTGTCTCGCGCTCGTGCGCGGCGTGCAGAGGATTTGGAAGCAGTCAGTTCAATAAACGCAAATCGTTTCTACAGCGGTTGCCTTCCAGCGAAGCCCGCCTCCGTGTCGTGCCACCACTCGATGGAGTCGCCTTCGCCCAATTGCCAGCAGAGCAGGACGACGCGTTCATCGCGTAGGGACGGGAAATCTATCAGGCCGCGTTCATAGTCTTTCAACTGCACGCCGAGGGTTTCGAGTTCGCCCGCGCGCTCTGCCAGCGTCAACAGCGCGGCGACGTAACGTTCGCCGCCAATCATCCCGCCGCCGCCGAGCGATGCGCTTTCGGCGGCTTGCCGCGCGGCCTCCTGCGAAACCATCAGCCGCGCATGCGCGCGCCGGATGGCCTCGACAATGCGACGCACCGTCGGCAGCAACGCGTTCGCTTCTTCAACCGTGAAAAGCTTCATAAAATCAGCAGCTAGAGGCTAGAAGTCAGAGATTAGTAGAAGACAGCTTGGTTTTTAAAACTGGCCTCTGATCGCTGCCCTCTGACCTTCACATCACTGGTCATCGGTAATACGTATGAAGTCGGACGAGGCTTTGAAACGCTCGGCCTCTTCGGTCATTTCCACTTCGGCCATGACGTGCGCGACCGACTCGGTGAAAGTTTCGTGGTGATGGGTTTCTGTGCGCGAGTCGAGCGCGGGCGGACGATGCGAATGATGTTCGTCGTCGCTGTCATGCAAGTGGTGCGCGTGATTGTCGTGCGGTTCGACATCATTCGGTCGGTGCGGCTCGTGCTCGGTCGTCATAAACGATGCGGGCGGATGATCGTCGTGCGGGTGATGATCGTAGTAACGCACGCCGTGCGAGATTTCTTTGCGGACTTTATCGGCGATTTCGCCGAGGTCAATGAAGTAGTCGGCCACGTCTATTAACTTCGGCGCGGTGTTCGAGCGGAAGCCCGCGACTTCAACACGGCAGCCTTTGTACGCGACGGCGTTGACGGCATAGACGAAGTCCTCGTCGCCGGAGACGAGGACAGCCGTGTCGTAGCGCCCGGCGAGCGAGAGCATATCCACGGCAATCTCGACATCGAGATTAGCCTTGCGCGTACCGTCGTAGAAAGTTTTCAGTTCTTTGTGGATGACGCGGAAACCGTTGCGCCGCATCCAGAGCAGAAAGCCCTGCTGGCGTTCCGCGCCGACATCTACACCCGTGTAGAAAAAGGCGCGCAGAAGCCGTCCGTCTCCGAGCAGGACGCGCAGGAGCTTGTTGTAGTCTATGTCAATGTTGTGAAACCGCGCTGCGTGGAAAAGGTTGTTACCGTCAATAAAAACCGCGACTCTGCCTCTGTAACCTAACTGCCAAGAAATGTTGTTTGTCGGATCAAAATTCATACCGTTAAAACACCCCGTTCAATTTTAAAGTTGAGCTTTCAAATATCAATCGAGACTCTAGGATGCCGCCGCAGGGCTAAGAGGTCAAGCAAAAAGCGCCATCATGAGCCGCCGAGGCTAAATACTCTGACGTTCGCTCGTGGCTTTCTCAACTTTTCTTCTGCGGTGGAGCGTGGGTCGCGCCGAGTTGCTCGCCGCGCACGGCGTCAATGTAGATGAGAAGCGGCGTGCCCTGCCCCTCGACGGCGACCTCCCATGCGAGATGGAGTTCGAGCATGGACGGATCGCTCGTCGGCCTGACGGGGTAGACGACCAATTCGCGGACGGCGAGTTGGTCAGAGGGCGTAATCGCGTAGGTTTGAGGGTTGCTGCCGGACGCGTCTGTGAAGGTCACGGCGCGTCCGGCGAGAGCGGGTAGCACTTTGTCGGCGGTGAGCGTCTGCTGCTGACGGACGGTTGTGAGCGCGCGGCGCAGACGCTCGGTGTCGGGGATAGCTGTGCTTGAAAGTCCGACGATGCGGCGGTCTGTCGTGTATGTGATTTGGAGATTACCGAAGCCGCCGCGCAGAGGCAGGTCAAAAGGATTCTGTTGATAGCGCGCACGCCTCGTGCCGTCAGGATTATCGGTGCGTTCGACGAGCGAGAGTTCCGACGGCACGACGCCGAGCAGCGGGGCGGCGGAGGCGATAAAGCGCCGCAAGGATTCGCGCGTCTCTTCTTCCGTCGGCGTTTTACCTTCAGCGCCCCCGACACGCGGCAAGAGTAGAGGCGCGTTGAGCGTCGCGGGTAGAGCGCCGAGCGTCTCCGTCACGGGTTGAAGTTCGGGCGCGGGTGGCTTCGACAACGCGTCGCCGCGCGCCAGCGCCGTCCAGTTGGCAAGCGCCTGCTCGCGCCGCTCTGCGCTCGCGCTGAGCACGACGGGATAGGGCGCATCGCCGGGGCGCGGGCGACCCGGTTCGGCGTTGCGCGAAGCGGCAGCGCAGCCGCCGAGAAAGAGTGCGAGCACGAGGCATATCAACGCCGTGAAATTGGCGCGCGCCGTTGGGAAGTTCTGTTTGACAATCATCGCTGGTCGAAGTCCGAAAGGCGAATAAAGTTGTTAGGGGGAAGCGTCGAAGCAGATTATACTGATTCGCAAAGCGCGGGCAATCGGTTTCGGTCAGCGAGGTTTAAGAAGTTTAAGAATTATGAAGAACTGTGTGCCACGGAGCGCAGACGCCGGACAGATGAGACGAAACAGAGGACGCAATCATTCTCCGCGCAGAGACGAGACGGGCGCGGCGCAGCAGCAGTCGCCCCGGCCAACGGAGTCGCGGGAGAGCGCGGCGCGCGTTCGTGAATTTGAAGCGAGGCCGGGGCGCGCTCTGCGTGAGCCTGAGAAGAATGCTGGCCGGAAGAGTGAAGTGTCTGGCGAGTCGAGCGCGCAAGTGTACGGCGTGCTGCCGGTGCTCGAAGCTTTGCGTGCGGGTAGTCGTCCGATTGAGCGTGTGACGTTGGCGGAAGGGGTGCACGAAAACCGTCTGCGAGAATTGTTGGAACTGGCGCGGCGTGCCAATGTTCCTGTGAGGCGTGCGCCGCGCGCGGAGTTGCAGCGGATGGCGGCGGGCGCGAATCATCAGGGCGTGATTGCGAACGTGGCGGCGGCGCACTACGCTGATGCGGACGAACTGCTTGACGCTTTAACGGCGCGTAGGGGAACGGCAGACGAGCCGCTCGCCGTCGTGCTCGACGGCGTGGAAGACCCGCGCAATCTGGGAGCGATTATCAGGACGGCGGAATGTGCGGGAGCGCACGGTGTTTTTGTGCCGGAGCGCAGAGCCGCCGGTCTGACGGAGACGGTGGCGAAGGCTGCGGCGGGCGCGCTCGAATACGTGCCGGTGGCGCGAGCAGTCAACATCGCGCGGCTCGTCGAAGAGTTGAAGGAGCGTGGCATCTGGACGGTCGGGACGGCGGCGGACGCAGAGTCGGATTATACTGAGTGGGATTGGCGGCAACCATGCGCGCTGCTGTTGGGCGGCGAAGGCGCGGGTTTGCGACGACTCGTCAGGGAACGCTGCGACGTGCTCGTGCGGATTCCTCTGCGAGGTCGCATCTCTTCGCTCAACGTGTCGGTGGCGGCAGCCGTCGTGCTCTACGAAGCCGTCAGGCAGCGAACCGCAACGCACGCAACGGCGTATTAGCTGTGTCTGCGGTGGTGAATCTTTGTTGCATGACACTCGGCATGAGAGCAACGCTGTTTGGGATTTTCAGTTGAAGCGAATCGGAAGAAAAGAGGAAAAACGAAATGTTCTGTCCAAGATGCGCGGTGCAGAATGCTGATAACGCGAGTTTCTGCCGGTCGTGCGGTGCGAACATCGCTCTCGTGCCGCAGGCTTTAACGGGGCAGTTGGCCGTCGCGGACGAGAGCATGGCGGATGAGGGCGGGCGCGGGCGCAGACGCCGCAGGCACAAAGATAAAGGGCCTGCGACGATGGAGAAGGCCGTGCGGAGCCTCTTTGTCGGCGTCGCTTTTATCTGCGTCTCGCTGTCAATTCTGTTCTGGATGCCGGGAGGTTTCGTCTGGTGGTTCTGGATGTTGATTCCGGCCTTCGGTTGTCTCGGCGACGGCGTCGGCACGCTGCTGCGCACGCGCAGCGATCAACAGAAACTCGCGCCGCCCGCTTTCAGACCCGCCTCTGCGATACCGTCCGCCGCCCACGTCAACGAACTCCCGCCGCGCGATTTGTCCGGCCTCTACACACCGCCCGCGAGTGTGACCGAAGAGACGACGAGACATCTCGGCGCTCCGCCCGAGCGCGCTCCAAAAGATAGTTGAGTCGGTTGAGATGAACGGCACGCTAGATTGTTCGAGATGGCGTGCGCCCCGTCCTCGTGTCGCTTCACAGAAATGTCTTTCCCTTATTTTACTACTTCGATGATGGCGTGGACGTTAAGCGCCAACTCGTCGCCTGTGCGTCTCTGCGTACCGGTCTGTGTGCGCCGTGCAGACGAGTTGCGAAGCGCCGTCGAGCGCGCGTCAGAGGTCGCGGACATCATCGAACTGCGCCTCGATTGTTTTGACGAAAGCGAGTTGCAAGCGGCGCGCGCACAACTCGGTGCGTTGCTTGCGCAACGCACGCGCCCTTTTATTTTCACCTTTCGCCCGACGGAAGAAGGAGGCCGTCGCGCGCTCAACTCAGACGAACGACGCCTCTTCCGACGACAGTTAACTTTTCAGTATGAAGGCGAGTCGCACGCGCCCGACTTCGCAGACCTTGAGTGGAATTTCGGCGAGCATGACGAGCGACAGATAGAGGAAGCGAGTCAAGCCTGCGCGGTGATTCTCTCGCACCACGACTTCGCGCGCGTGCCGGACGATCTTGAGCATATCTACGAACAGATGGCGCGCACGCCCGCGCACATCTTGAAAATCGCCGTGCGCGCGCACGACACGACGGATGGCTTGCCAGTCCTGCGACTGCTCGAACGGGCGCGGCGCGAGGGTCGCGCGCTAATCGCGTTGGCGATGGGCGAGGCCGCTATCTGGACGCGCATCCTCGCCCCTTCGCGCGGCTCGTTTCTCACCTACGGCGCGCTCGGACGAGAGCAGGTGACCGCGCCCGGACAAATTGACGCTGCCCCGTTGCGCGAACTCTACCGCATCCATTCGCTCAATCGTCAGACGCAAGTGACAGGACTCGTCGGCTCGCCGGTCGCGCATTCCGTCTCGCCGCACATGCATAACAAGGTGTTCGCCGCGCACGGCATCAACGCCGTCTATATTCCGTTCGACGTGCGGGATGCTGGCGCATTCCTGCGGCGCATGGCGCACCCGCGCACGCGCGAACTGGATTGGAACTTGCGCGGCCTGAGCGTCACCGCTCCGCACAAGAGCGCCGTGATTGAACATCTCGATTGGGTTGAGCCGAAGGCTCTCGACATCGGCGCGGTCAATACGATTGTTGTCGAAGAGGACGCGCTACGAGGCTATAACACGGACGCGGAGGCCACCCTCGCGCCGCTCGCGGAGATGTTGAAACTCTCGGGGGCGCGCGTCGCCGTCATCGGCGCGGGCGGCGCAGCGCGCGCTGTCCTGTGGAGTCTCAGAGAGCACGGAGCTGCTGCGACCGTCTTTGCGCGCCGCACAGAGAGCGCACGCGAAGTCGCCGCCCGCTTCGACGCGCACGACGCGACGTTTCGAGGCGCAAGCTTCGAGAACTTTGATGTCGTCATCAATACGACGCCGCTCGGCACGCGCGGCGCACTCGAACGCGAAACTCCCGCCCTAGCCGCGCAACTGCGAGGCGCGCGCATCGTCTATGACCTCGTCTACAATCCGTCCGTGACGCGCTTCATGCGGGAAGGAGTCGAAGCCGGTTGCCTCTGTCTCGGCGGGCTGCCGATGCTCGCGGGACAGGCCGCCGCGCAGTTCAAACTTTGGACAGGCAAGGACGCCCCCATCGCAGCGATGCGCGAGGCGGCACGACGCGCTCTCGAATCTTAATCGCCCTCCGCTTAATTGAAAATTGAGCTAACATCTATCATCCGGCATCTAATATTTTGAGTGAATATGAGCGAGCGTTACAGCAGGCAGATTTTGTTCGGCGGCATTGGCGAAGAGGGACAGCGGCGCATCTCGGCAGCGCGTGTGCTGGTCGTCGGTTGTGGTGCGCTGGGGTCGGCGCAGGTCGAGGCGCTGGCGCGCGCTGGCGTTGGTCGTCTGAGAATTGTGGATCGTGATTTTGTCGAAGAGTCGAATTTGCAACGACAGACCCTGTTTGCCGAACGAGACGCGCGCGAACGCCTGCCGAAAGCCGTCGCGGCAGAGAGGCGCGTCGCGGAGATAAATTCCGACGTGAAAGTTGAGGCAGAGGTCGCGGATGCGAATCATTCAAACATCGAGCGGTTCGTCGAAGGCTGCGACGTGGTGCTCGACGGGACGGACAATTTCACGACGCGTTATCTAATTAACGATGCGTGCGTGAAGCATGATGTCAACTGGGTGTACGGCGCGGCGGTCGGCTCATATGGCGTGACGATGACCATCCGCCCGCACGTCTCGCCGTGCCTGCGCTGCGTCTTCGAGGAGACTCCGGCGGCGGCGAGCGCGCCGACTTGCGACACGGCGGGCGTCATCATGCCGATTATCTCCATCGTCGCCGCCATGCAGGTGACGGAGACTCTGAAGCTTTTGACGGGAGCGATTGAAAACTTGCACGGCTCTCTGATGCAGCTCGACGTGTGGCGCAACGAGTGGCGGCGCATCCGATTGCAAAGCCGTGCGGACGACTGCCCGGCCTGCGTTCTCGGAAAGTTCGAGACGCTCGAAGCGGACGCGGGCGAGATGGCGATAGTTTTGTGCGGGCGCAACGCCGTGCAGGTTTCACCGCGCCATGCTGTGCGTCTGGATTTGCCGCGATTGGCGGAGCGTCTGCACATGGCGGGTCAGGTCAAAGTCAACGACTACTTGCTGCGCCTGCGCGCGGGCGAATATGAACTGACCGTCTTTGAGGATGCGCGCGCCATCATTCGCGGCACAGACGATACGGGCGTCGCGCGAACCCTCTATGCGAGATATGTCGGCAATTAAAAAAAGAGGACGGAGCAGTACTTATTCCTGCCCATAGTTCGGATAAGCTCAATTGAAATTTGCCCCGGCGGTTTTGGCGATGCAACGTTTCCCGCGCTGTTGTAATCAGTTATGATTCAGGAAGGTCAATTCAACTGACCTGACAACCTTGATTTCGAGAAACTCGTGCGCGGCGCGCTCGATTGGATTCTTAAAGACGATTGGCTGACATTCACTTGATGACCAAACAAATAGGTTCGATTCGCACTCTTCAACTCTTCTTTCTTCTACTCTCTTCTTTGCTTTTCGTTGCACCGACCGCACGCGCGGGCGGGCCTGTCGTGTGGGAAACGAATTCGCGCGCAGAGCTTTTGCAGGGCGAGGCGCGTGGCGTTTCGGTGACTGATACCGGCACGCTCATGCTCGCGCCGCGTTTCACGCAGGTCTTCGACACCGAGCAGGCTTATATCTGGTCGAGCGCGGTTGACTCTGCGGGCACTGTCTATCTCGGCACGGGACACGACGGGCGTATCTTCCGCGTCGGCACGGACGGGCGCGGCGCGCTTCTCTATGACGCGGCGGAGTTGGACGTGACGGCGCTCGTCGTCGGACGCGACGGCGCGCTCTATGCAGGCACTTCGCCCGACGGAAAAGTATATCGCATCGAGACGGACGGTCGCGCCGAAGTCTATTTCGATCCGCCGGACAAGTATATCTGGTCGCTCGCCGTGATGAATGATGGCTCGCTCGCCGTCGGGACGGGCGATAACGGAAAACTCTATCGCGTGCGCGCGGCAGGAGCGACCGCCGATGCGTCGCTGTTGATTGATATTAACGAGACGCACGTCATCTCGCTGGCGGTCGACAAACAGGGCAATCTCATCGCGGGCACAGACCCCGGCGGCCTCATCCTGCGCGTCTCGCCGGAGGGTAAAGCGTTTGCGCTCTTCGATTCGCCGTTGCGCGAGATTCATTCGCTGGCGACCGCCTCGGACGGTTCAATCTATGCGCTCGCGCTGAGCGACGCGGCGACCGGGCCGCGCATCTCGACGCCTCCGCAACCCACTTCGCAGCCCGCCAGTGTGACCAACACGCAGGGCGGCTCGGTGTCCGTGACTATCACATCGTCCGATATTGAAGGCGGCCAGCCCGCGCAGTTCGGCGGCCAGCAACAGCCGTCCGCGCGCAGCCGCAACGACCTGCAAAGCGCACGTAGCGCGGTCTTTCGTATTCTTCCTGACGGCGGTACGGACGTGCTCTGGAGTTCGAGCACGGTGACGGCCTTCGCCGTCGCGCCCGCGCCGCAAGGCGGGAGCGTTCTTATCGGCACGAGCGATAAGGGGCGCATCTATTCCGTGACGGACGACGGGCGCGATACGCTGCTTGTGCAATCGAGCGAAGATCAAATCTCTTCGTTCGCCGTGCGCGGGCGCGATGTCTATGCCGCGTCGAGCAATCAGGGCAGGCTGTTTCGCTTCGCGGGCGATGCTATTAATGAAGGGACTTACGAATCGCCTGTGCGCGATACGCGTCTGGTGGCAGAGTGGGGGCGCATCTGGTGGCGCGGGCACGGGCAGGTCGAACTGCAAACGCGCACCGGCAATACAGAGCGACCCGACATGACTTGGAGCGAGTGGAGCGCGCCCTACGGGGAGCCTTCAGGCGCGGCAGTAGCAAGCCCGCGCGCGCGCTTTATCCAATGGCGCGCAGTGCTGCGGACGCCCGCGACCGGCGGCGCGACGGGCAGAGCCGGCGAAGAGGCGCGCGTCGAAGATGTGAGCCTCGCCTACCTGCCGCGCAACGTCGCGCCGGAAATCCTGACCATTCAAAACCTGCCGGTCGGTATCGCTTTGCTGCCCGCGATTCAGATTCCGGTTGACCCGAACATCGAAGCCGCCGGACTCGACCCGTCGCTCGTCGGCGCACAGACGCAGGTTCCGCCCCGGCGCGCTTTTCAACGCGGCGCGATCTCTTTCCAGTGGCAGGCCGAAGACCGCAACGGCGATCAGCTTGAGTTCGATGTCTACTACCGTGCGATCAACGAAGCGGTCTTTCATCTCTTGAAAGAGAATCTGCGCGACAATTTTTACGCGGTGGACGGCGCGGCGCTCGGCGATGGGCGCTACATCTTCAAAGTCGTCGCTTCGGACGCCCCCGACAACGCCGTCGGTCAGGCGCTCACGGGCGAGCGCACGAGTGAGTCTGTGGATATTGACAACACTTCGCCCGTGGTACGCGCTATCGGCGAACCGCAAGTCATGCCGGGAAGCGGCGCGGACGGGCGCGTGCGTGTGCGTTTTCAGGTCGAAGACAGCGCGGGGATGGTCAAGCGCGCCGACGTGAGCGTCGACGGCGCACCGTGGCGCGCGGTCTTCCCGGAAGACGGCATCGCCGACAGCCCGCGCGAAACTTATGCTCTCGAATTGCCTCTCACGGGCGCAGGCGAGCACACAATTTCTCTGCGCTCCTTCGACGCCAGCGGCAACGTCAGCAGCACGAGAATCGTCGTTAGACTTTGAAAATCAGCGGGAAAAGGGCGCATACTGCTAACCTGCACGATACCGTGCGAAACTTACCGGAAAGCGTATGCGCCCGATATAGAGCGAGCGACTAAACACGCTAAACACTATGAAGTGGCAAACGCAGGCTGTGGCATCCATATTGCCAGCTAGAGAGTTGAGACACGACGCGCGTCTCTCCTCTCCCTCCCATGCGCGGACATCAGAAACGAACATGAGGAGACAGGAAAAGGAATTATGAAAGACTTAAAGCGCATACTGGCAACGGCGTTGGCAATTGGCCTGCTGTCTGCGAGCACTCTGGCGTTCGACCAGAAGAAGGACAATCCGCCGCCGCCGAAAAAGGATGAGAAAGTAGTCGTTAAGGGGGAGAAAGACCCACCGCGCGATAACGGCGGAAACAAAGGGGGAAGCGAAAGCAAAAAGGGAAAGCCGTAATAGACGCGTTGCTGCCGACCGGATTCGCCCGCACGTTTCGTGCCGGAGCGAACATGGGCGACGGGCAGGGAGGCTCGCCCTTCAACGTTCTTCTTCAGACGCAGTAGAAATCGAAGCTTCAAGAAACCGCAGACGCGCCTTTAGAGAGGATCACGAAAGCGCGCCTGCGGATTTGGTTTTAAAGGGGGGAACAAAAGTGATGCAAAAGAGATTTTCGAGAAGAGTGCTCGCCATGTTTATCCTGTGCGCCGCGCTTTTCTCGGGAGGTGACATTGCTTCAAAGGTCAGCGCGCAGTCGAGAGAGGATTCGCGCCTGATTGCACGTGCCCAATCAATCACGCGCGACGAATTTACATTGGAGACGACGACTCCGCGCGGCGCACGCGTCTATGCCGTCAACAGGCCGAGCGCCGAAGTTCTTCAGGCGATTGACAGCGGATTGACGGAACTGTTCGCCGTCGCGCGCCGTCATGGTTATGGCGCGCGTTTGAACCATTCCGATTACACAATCTTTATCGCACGCGCCGACCGCACGCGCGATGGCAGCGGCGCGTATTCGCCTGACATCGCCATCGGCGCGGCGCAGTACGCCGGAAGCGTCTATGATAAAGGTGGCTACGTCTATGCCGCCGGGATGGTGCTCTCTTTCCAGCCGTGTGCTTTCATCATTGCGGAGCACGAACGCGACTTCGGACGGATTGCGAATGTTGCACGCTACGAAGGCGAACATCTCATCCTCTATCACAACGACCGCGCGCGTTTTAACAAGACGATGGATCA
>CAXTRQ010000106.1:13249-21008 GCA_964246705.1 uncultured Pyrinomonadaceae bacterium | reverse complement strand
AGCATGGTTGCTGCCTGCGGCAGCAACTGTCAACCGAAGTCGTGGGTTTCATACCCTCAGCGCTCTCAAGATTAGCTGGCAACTCGGGCTGTGGTTTCATCGCATCTTTGGGCATCTCACGTTCGAATCTGGGCCGTTTATTCCTCCTGCTGCATCGGAGGTCGCAAGTGAAGAGTTGAGTTTCGAACTCAGCCGCCTATTGAAAGAGGAACAGGCGAAACTTAAACTTAAAAATCGGCTGGCCATGCAGCAAACGGTGGCCGCCGCACAGCCACCGGGGACTTTCAACAAATACGTTGTGGCTGGAAACGCTGCGGCTACAGCCCTCCGACTTGATGAGGTCGAGACGCGCCAGATCATCGATCAGCAATTAAGGCAGGTCGGGTGGCAGGTTGATTTCGCTGTTCTCAGATATGCGAAAGGCCCTCGCCCGGAGAACCGTAAAAATATGGCTATCGCCGAGTGGCCGACCGAGAGTGGGCCAGCAGATTATGTGCTTTTTGCGGGGCTAACTCCTGTCGCAGTGGTAGAGGCGAAACATTGATTACTTCGACGCGGTAAAGATCGGGCTGACCGCGACTCCGGCATTACGCACTTCTCAAATCTTCGGAGCACCGATTTTTACCTACAGCTATCGCGAGGCTGTCATTGATGGCTTCCTTATTGATCACGAGCCGCCGGTGCAAATTAGAACCGCGCGCGCTCTGAGGGCGGAATCAGGTGGGAGAAGGGGGCGGAAGTTAAGGTTTACGACCCAAACCGCAACCAAGTTGAGCTGTTCAATGCGCCGGACGAAATTATGCTGGAGGTCGAAGCCTTCAACCGCAAGGTTATCATCGAATCATTCAACCGCGTCGTAAGTGAGTTCTTGGCGAAAGAGCTTGACCCGTCGTCGCGCCAGAAAACTCTCATCTTCTGCGCCGACGACGCGCATGCTGATATGGTCGTAGACCTGCTCAAAAATGCGTTTGCCGCTCACTACGGAAGCGTGGAAGACGACGCAGTAATAAAAATCACCGGCACCGCCGACAAGCCGCTGCAACTGATCCGCCGCTTCAAGAATGAGCGCAACCCGAACGTGGCAGTAGCGGTGGATCACAGCATACTCGTGATCGCGTACCGCATCATGGAGCGGCGCGTCGGCTACGAGGAGTTGGGAGGGGATTACTTCGACCGGCAGAGCACGGAACATCTCCAGCGGCGGCTCATCTGGAGGCTGGAAAGGATGGGGCTGAAAGTGGTGGTCGAGCTGGCGGAAGCGGCCTAGTCCCTCCATCTGATCTTCATAGGAGATCCGGAAACCTCTCCAAGAACACTTTCCCTTTTTCAAAATTTGGACAAAATAATCCTTCCGACCACTTCAACACATGAGACAGACGCAGTCCGGTCATGTTTCATACTGAAACAACAAGCCCTGAGCCTTTCGGAGATAAATCAGGTGGAGTAATTATTCATAAGTGCTCGGACAATACTTCGGACGGTTTTTTAATGGAGCAAGCTCAGCAAATCAGCGGTTATCCGAGCGGTTTATGAATTAAATACAAGTTCGCCTTCAAAACTAAGTTTGATTCAAGTCAACTGCTCTTGAAAAATCAACAATTTACGGGAATCGTCGCTTTATAAAGTGCCCGCGTTATTGCGTGCCGAATTACATTAAACCCTTTATACAGAGCCGGTCGCGTTCGGCTTTCACTTGTTTTAACGGAAGTCCTAAGCACCCAGATTGGTGCAATGGTTAAAGGTAATTTTGTTCTGATACTAACTGCCGTGAGACTGAATCGCTCAAGTTATTCAGTTCTGGCCGCAAAGTTGCTTAGTGACAGGTGCAGCTAGCAGAGATGAAACTAGATGAAGCACCGCGCCTCATCGCGGCGAGATGAATTGTTCTTTAAGCGCTCGACTGAAAGTTGTAAAGACTTGCGTTTGATTAAATTCCGCCAAAGACATATATGGAATGCGTTGATGTAAGGAGAAGTGTTGTTCGTAAATCTTTACATATCTCAAGCTCAACTTTAATTCCAACGTGCCGGATAAATCCTCAGTTAGCTCACAGTTTCAACTTAAAGTAGATCAACGTTAACCAATTATACCGAAGCGTGACCGGCGCTAGGTGCAGTCTCGTTCTGTAGCGGCATGATGAGAGTGCGTTGTCGAACAACTGGCCCGCAATAAGGAAGTCTCTCACAGTGTGTGATGTTGGAGTAGACCTCATATCCTCGACTAATGTCCGAAACCATTTCCTACAAAAATAGTTTCACCCAATTCTTAAGGAGAAGAAACTCATGAAAACTCAGGGCTCCCCTTGGCAGCGCGACAGTCACCGCGTCCGGTGGATGATAGCCGCCTTATCCTTGCTTATCCTCGCTAATGGTGCGGTCGCCCAGACAACAGCGACAGATACTATAGACACACCATTGACGGTTGCGCCGCCAGCACAGCCGGTGTCGGCTGCGTCGTGCGAACGCACGGTTACGGCGAAGGTCGTCGCCCTCAATCAAGTGATTACCTTTAACCGTCTCGGCGCGCTCAACCCGGTCGGGATGATCTATGCTCTTGAACGCGATGTCGAACCGGTTGACAGCAGCAGGGGGCTAGTCGCCGGTAATGTCCGGCTTCGGGCGGACAAGCGTCCGCGCCCGCTCACCCTGCGCATGAACATCGGCGACTGTCTGAAAGTTATATTTCGCAACCTTCTCGACCCTAGTCCGTCAGACGATCCATCAAAGTTATCCGATGACCAGCCCTACACGCGCACGGCTGGCGTGCATGTGGCAGGCTTGCAACTGGTCGGCAGCATCGCTTCCGACGGCTCGAACGTCGGGCAGAATGCCAGCAGTCTGGCCGCACCCGACGGTTCAGCCACTTATACCTTCTACGGCCAGCGTGAGGGCAATCACCTGCTCTACAGCACGGCGGCGACGACCGGCGGCGAAGGCGACGGCGGCTCGTTGTCGAATGGATTGTTCGGCTCGGTCAACGTCGAACCGCGCGGCGCTGAGTGGTATCGCTCGCAGGTCACGGCAGTAGATTTGAACTATGCCACGACAGGTAAAGCAGCCGACAATTTGCACCCGATTATCAATTACGATGCGACCTTTCCGACAGGACATCCGAAGGCCGGACAGCCCGTGCTGAAGATGCTGCAAAACAACGAGATTATCTACTCGGATTTGAACGCCTTGATTACAGGACCCGCTCATAGCCGCTTCCCGGCAGGCACGTATCGCCAGAATGCGACCGAGCCTGACCGCGACCAGCCGTTCCGCGAATTCACTGTCGTCTATCACGACGAAGTGCAGACCGTGCAGGCGTTCCCTGAGTTTTCAGACCCGAAACTTGAACACACGCTTCAGAGCGTGGCTGATAAATTTGCGATCAACTACGGCATTGCTGGTATCGGCGCAGAGATTCTCGCCAATCGTAAGGGCGTCGGCCCGATGGCGAATTGCACTGAATGCAAGTATGAGGAATTCTTCCTCTCGGCATGGACAATCGGCGACCCGGCGCAAATCGTAGACATCCCTGCGAACTCTACCGACGTGAACGGCAAGCTGATTCTCGGTCTCAAAGCGACGAAGGTGCTCTACCCGGACGATCCTTCGAACGTGCATCACAGCTACATCGGCGACCACGTTAAAATGAGAGTTGTGCATGCCGGGGCGAAGGAGCATCACATTCACCACTTGCACGCGCATCAGTGGTTACAGACTCCGGACGACGACAATTCGACTTATCTCGACAGCCAAGCACTGGGACCCGGCTTCGCCTTCACCACCGAGATCGCACATGGCGGCTCTGGCAACCGCAACCAGACGGTTGGCGACTCGATTTTCCACTGTCACTTCTACCCGCACTTCGCGGAAGGAATGTGGGAACTCTGGCGCTCGCATGATGTTTTCGAAGCGGGCACGGTTTTGAACGCGCAGGGGCGACCCGTGATGGGCGCACGCGCTCTGCCCGATGGAGAGATTGCGACAGGCACGCCGATTCCGGCGATCGTTCCATTACCGACTATCGCCATGGCCCCGATGCCGACGGCGACTGTGCCCGGCTTCCCGTTCTTCTCACCGGCGCGCGCCGGACATCGTCCGCCGCATCCGCCGCTCGACAACGACTTTGACGGCGGCCTCTCGCGTCACATCATCACGGGCGGAACTTTTACACACGTCGAGAATCGCCTCGATTTCAGCAAAGAACTCCTGACGGCAGTGGCGCAGTTTATTCCTGAGGCAGGCTCGCAACTGGAAAAAGATGCGATGGCCTATCACGCCGTACGTAACCATCCGAGCTTCAAGCCCGACGGCTCCGCAGCCAACTACATTCTCAACGGACTGCCCGCCCAGAAAGGCGCGCCGTTCGCCGATCCTTGCGTTGACGATAACGGTGTGGCGAAGGGTACGCCGCGCTTCTACAAAGCCGCGATCATTCAACTCGATCTCAAACTCAATAAGGCCGGTTGGCACTATCCGCAGTCGCGCATCCTGACACTCTGGCAAGATGTCGCCGCGACGCGCGCGGGACAGCGTGCCCCCGAGCCTTTCTTCTTCCGCGCCAATACAAATGACTGCATCACCTTCTACCATACGGTACTGACCCCGAACGTGTATGAGCAGGATGACTTCCAAGTGAGAACGCCGACCGATGTCATGGGTCAGCACATCCATCTCGTTAAATTCGACGTGACCGCATCCGATGGTGCGGGCAACGGCTTCAACTACGAGGACGGCACGTTCGCGCCCGATGAAGTCATCGAGCGCGTCAAAGCGATTCGCAAATTCAACGGATGTCTCGGCGTCAGTACCGGGGATACGAGAGACGGAACCCAGACGTGTCCGGTCGCCAAACCGCACCCGTTCTTCGGGACGCTCGGCGCGCAGACGACCATCCAACGCTGGTACGCCGACGACACGCTCAACAACAACAACAAAGACCGCACGCTTCGCACCGTGTTTACGCACGACCACTTTGGCCCCTCGACGCACCAGCAGGCAGGTCTCTATGCCGGTCTGGTGACAGAGCCGTTAGGTTCGACGTGGCGCAATCCCGAAACCGGCACGCCCCTCGGCGGCAGCCCCGTAGACGGCGGCCCGACGAGTTGGAAGGCCGACATCATTACGCCGGACGCTTCGCAAAGCCACCGCGAGTTCCTGCTGGAGTTCGCTGATTTCGCGTTGGCTTATCAGGCAGGCTTCGGCGTCTCAAGCAACGGTAAGGTGATGCCCGACCCGGATCACGTCATTAATCCGCCGGTCAGGGACGATGCCGGTTTGCCCTTCCTTCTGGAACGGCCTCAGTACTGTCCCAACGGCATTGACTTACCGCCGTGTCCTGAAGCGGTCTCCGCCGCCGACGTAGGCACGATGGTCGTTAACTATCGTAACGAACCGACCCCCCACCGCATCTGGAACTTCAGCGGCGTCGGGCCTGAGCCGGGCAAGAATGATTTCCCGCAGCAGGCCGCAGGCGCGGCTGGCGATCTGGCGAATCTCTATCGTTCTAACATCACGCGCGTTGACAAGCGCTACAACGTGCAGCCTAGTTTCTATCCGCCGCTGACGGGTGGTGTAAAACCGGGCGATCCGTTCACTCCGCTGCTGAGAGCTTACGAGAACGACAAGATACAAGTGCGTATCCTCGTCGGCGCACACGAAGAAGGACATAATTTCGGCGTCCACGGGGTCAAGTGGCTAAAGGAGCCGGGCACTCCGAACGACCCGGCGTCGGTCAACAACTCCGGCTACCGGAACAACCAGATGATGGGCATCAGCGAACATTATGAGTTTGTTTTGCCGCCGCTTCCGATCATCTCAGGCAACTCCGCAGATTTCCTCTATACGCCCGGCGTCGGGTCGGACGATCAGTGGAACGGCGTCTGGGGTATCGTTCGCGGTTATCGCGGAACGCAAGCTTCCGTCCGTTCCACGAGCATCGAGTCATCCAGCGCTTCGTTGTCGCCGACCGCTGGCGCAACCATGGGTTTGAAGACGGACGCGGCGTTGACCGCGCCGACTGGCACAGATACCTCGGATACTTACTTGCAGCCGTTGCCGAACAATCCGAACGGCATGTCTGCCGACAGTGCGGCAGTCTCGTCTGCCAGTGCATCGAGAACGACGACGATGAGTCTTGATTCGACGGCGATTGAGGGCAGCAGCACGACGACAACGATGTCACCGGAAGAATCGGCGGCGCTTTCGGGCGCGGGCGGCGTGCCGGCCTGTCCGGCGAATGCGCCTGCGCGTAATTTCGCCGTCACCGCTGTGACGGCCCAGATGGCTCTTCCCGGCGGCACGCTGGTTTACAACAAGCGTACCGACGGCTCGTTCGGTCGGCTCCACGACCCGACCGCCATCCTCTTCGTTCGTTCGAGCGATCTGGATGCCTATAGTCGGCTCAAGACGGGTGTGCCGATTGAGCCGCTCGTCCTGCGCGCCAGGGCGGGCGAGTGCATTAACGTCACCCTGACGAACAAGTTGCCCGCCAAACCGGCTGACTTGGCAGGCTACAACACGCTGCCGTTCCTTGCAGACCACTTCAACAACAACCAAATCCGTCCTTCAAATCAGGTCGGACTACATCCGCAACTCCTGCGCTTTGACGTGCGCAAAAGCGACGGTGTCAACGTCGGCTTCAATCCCGTGCAGACCGTCGGGCCTAACGGGGTGATCAATTACCGTTGGTACGCCGGTGACATTAAAGTTGATGCTTTCGGAAACGTCACGGGCGTGCCGATTGAGTTCGGCGCGACCAACCTTAGTTCCGCCGATCCCATCAAGCATGCACACAAGGGAGCCATCGGCGCGTTAATCATCGAACCGGCAGGCGCAACTTGGACGGAAGACACGACCTCAAGAGCTTCGGCGACCGTCTCGGCCTCTTCCGGAAGTTTCCGTGAGTTTGTCACGCTCTTCCAGAATGACATCAATCTGCGTATGGATGGCAACGTAAAACTCGCGACGACCAACGCCGCGCGCGGTTTCAACGTCGCGGTGGCCGACCCGACAGGGGCTGATACGACAACGGCGGACACGACGGCGACCGACCCGGCGCAAACTATTGACCCTTCAGCCCGCGCGACGACGACCAGCGATCCGACGTTCGTTAATGTCACCACAGGTAGAAATACCGGGCAGCCGGTGCCGAATATCGCTGATGAAGACGATGCGGAAGACACCGGTCAGAAGGGCATCAACTATCGCACTGAACCGTTGTGGAAGCGCATGGGTTACGCGCCTACCACACCGTTAGAGGAGACTCGCACTGTGGACTTCACCAACTCGTTGTCGAATTCACAGGTCGGCGGCAACCCGGTGACGCCCATCTTCACGGCGACAGTCGGGCAGGCAGTCCGCTTCCGCGTCCTGATGCCCGGCGGCCATGCACGCAACAACGTCTTTATGTTGCACGGGCATATCTGGGAAGAGGAACCCTACACCAATAACTCGACCGTGATTGGAACCAACCCACTTTCCGAGTGGAAGGGTTCACAATACGGCATCGGTGCGGGGAGCCACTTCGACATGTTGTTAAAGAACGGTGCAGGTGGGAGGTTCGGCGTTGCAGGCGATTACCTGTACCGCAGTTTCCACTCGTTCGGTTTCGACGGTGGATTATGGGGTATCTTCCGTGTCACCACCTCCAGCGTGAGCACATGCGGCAATCCTAACTTTCTATGCGTTCAGCCGATTTCAGAACCGGTGACGTTGCAGTAAAGTTAGTCCCTCTTTATGAAAGAAGCGCGGCATGGTAAATACCATGC
>CAXTRQ010000106.1:0-13239 GCA_964246705.1 uncultured Pyrinomonadaceae bacterium | reverse complement strand
CCGACCATAAAAAACCCCCCCCCCGCGCTTCTTTCACTTCTGAGAGTCTGCGTTTGTCTAAACATTTCAAGCCGTCTCACGATTTACGACACGAAGACGGCTCTCATATTATATGCAACCTGAACAAGCGTTGAATCGGACGCGACTGCGGACTATAGAGAACACCGGGGAAGAACGCCACGCGAGTTGGCTGGAGTTGTTCTTCGATCTCGTCTTTGTCCTCGCCGTTGCACAAGTTGCGCTCGCCTTGCACAACGACCAGAGCGGAGTTGGGGCTGTGCATTACGTCGCTCTCTTCGCTCCGGTGTGGTGGGTGTGGATCGGCTATTCGTTTTATGCCGACCGCTTCGAGTCAAACGAAACTGCATACCGCCTGTTGATGTTCGCCGCAATGCTCGCCGTCGTTGCGCTCTCCGTCAACGTGCGCGGAGCGTTTAGCGACACGGGAGCGCGGGCCTTCATCTACTCTTATGTGCTCGTGCGTGCACTGCTTATCGTGCTTTACCTGCGCGCTGCGTATTATGTTCCGCTCGCCCGCGACCTCTGCGTGCGCTATGCCATAGGCTTTTCGGTTGGCGCGGTGCTATGGCTCGCTTCTGCGTTCGTCGCCGCGCCCACACGCTATGCGCTTTGGGCAGTCGGGTTACTCGTCGAAATCCTGACACCGATCTTCAGCCAGAGAGTTGTCCGCCGCACTCCTTACGATACCTCGCATGTTCCTGAACGGTTCGGACTCTTCACCATCATCGTGCTCGGCGAAGCAGTGCTCGCCGCCGCTAATGGCGCGGCAACTGCGACGTGGGACACCTTGACAATTCTCGCCGCCGTTATCGGCTTCGCCGTCGCCGCTGCATTGTGGTGGATCAACTTCGAGTTCGTCGAGGATGACGGTTTGCGCGCCGGATGGTCGCTGGCGAGTCAAGTCTTTCTCTACGGGCATTTTCTGATTGTCGCCGGAATCGTCGCCGCCGGACTCGGTGCGGAATTTTTGATTAAAGGCGCGCACTACGCGGCGTTACCATTGAGCGTGCGCGCGATGTTGTGCGGCGGGGTCGCAGTCTTCTTGATCGCCATTACGCTGATCCGTTTGTCAGCCGGACGCTGTCCGCTCGTGTGGACTCGCTTTGCCGCTATCGCCGCAGTGTGCGCGCTTCTTGTCTTGGGTAATTGGCTTCCGCCACTTGCGCTTGCTGCCCTGTTGCTCGCAACGCTCGTCGCCGAGGTGGCTATCGAGAGTCGCTATGTGGAAGAAGGGAATAGTGAAGATGCTCAAAGTGGTTCTCCGCAGAGCAAGCTTTCAACGTGCGTACATTTTGCTGAAGTTCGGCGTCACGCCGTCAAGCCTAAGACCGTCGGCTGCGAAGAGTGCGTGAAAGGCAAGCAGAAGTGGGTTCACCTGCGCTTGTGTCTGACGTGCGGTCACGTCGGGTGCTGCGATTCATCGAAGAATAAACACGCAACAAAGCACTTCCGCGAAACCGAACACGCCGTGATCGCTTCGCTCGAACAGCACGAGAGCTGGTCTTGGTGCTACGTTGACGAAATCTTCATCGGGTCGCTCTAAAATTCTTGAAGGACTTCAGGTGAAAAAGGCGGAGGTGACGTGAACGAATGCGACAGGGTGCGAATTTACCGTCTCTTTCCTCGCTATCACTAACCCTAAGGGCGGCGGCAACAGCTATTCGTGTTCTAGTTCCGGCGTCGGGGCGGGCGCGTGACTAAAGGGTGAAGACCAGACGCCGCTCGCCGGTGTCTCTGTTCCACGCTGCCTCCACTTCCGTCAGAGATATTGTCTCCACCTCAATCAGCAACTTCGCCGACACTACCGCTCTCATCAATTCACCGATAGCCGTGACCAATCTTTCGTTGGAGAGGCTGCCCAGCCCGCTGCCCAGCAGTTCCAAACCGGAGCTACGCAGGGCGGCTGCCGGCAGAGGGATCGTTGCCCCGCTAATCGAGCCGACTTGGACGTAACGGATGCGGGGGTCGCCCTGTCCAGCGCCACGACGGGAAGCCGCCGCGATAAGTTGCTCTGCGGATTTCCCCCACAGATAATCAAGAATCACGTTCACACCTGCGCCCATCTCCTGCCGGAACCTCTGCGCCAACTCCTGCTCAGATTGTTCGAGTGAGATAACCACATCCGCGCCCAAAGCAGGCAAAGCATCAAGCCGCACCGCATTGCGTCCCGTGGCTACTACCTTCTTCGCGCCGAGGTGTTTGGCGATCTGAACAGCCAGTCGCCCGGCGCTGCCCGTTGCGCCGTTGACGAGGACAGTCTCGCCGGAGACGAGTTTCGCCCGCGCTGTGAGCGCAGCCCAAGAAGACATCCCCGGATTTGCTATGGCAGCGGCGGTCGCATCGTCGAGATCAGCCGGTAGCGGGACAAGGAGATTTTTCTGCACCGTCGCCAGTTCAGCCATCGAACCATAGGGCGACATCGGGAAAGCGAAGTAGATACGAGTCCCGTCGGAAAGATTTCCCACACCGTCCACGCCGGGGATGAATGGGAAAATGGCTGTACTGCTGTAGTGCTGACCGGAGGCTTGACTCTTGACGAGGGGACTGAGCGCCGCCGCGCTGACGCTCACAATAGTCTCATCCACTGTTGGAACTGGCTCTACGAATGTGTCGTACTGTGGTGGGCTATTGAAGCTGTGAACGACTGCTGCTTTCATGATGACATCTTTCCTTATTCTTCATCCGTCCGTTTGCTGAGTGCCGCGCAAGAGTCCTTTGGGGAAAGCATCTATATATTACAAACCGGACTGTTTGCGAAGAAGAGTTAATTGACGTGCCGGATAATCCATGGATGGCGCTACCCGGCACCGTTTCGCGTCAAAAACTTTGGTCAAACGCGAACACTTAAAAGTGATGATTAAATAACAGATACAGCATAGCCTTCAATCAACATAACTTTACGGCTTTTAGGCCGCAAACAATAAAGAATCCATCGAGACGAGGTAGATCAGCAATGAAAAGGCTACTATTTTTGGCATGGCTCTTTATGGCTGGCTGCGCGTTCAACGCAATGGCCCAAGCCGACAAACAAACTAAGGTCGTCCCGGTCACAGGCAGTTTCTACGAAACCGGACGACTCGAACCGACGGTGGCACGCATCAACACGCTCAAACTGCCCGCCGGATTTCGCGTCTTTAAGTTCGCCGAGGTGCAGAACCCACGTATGCTAGCGGTCGGTGCAGACGGCACAGTCTATGTCTCGCAACGCGATCCGGGCACGCTGACGATGCTGAAAGACACGAACGGCGACGGCGTGGCGGACGTGCAAAAGGTCGTCGCAACGAAAGAGCAACTGCACGGCATCGCCCTGAGCAACGGCAAAGCGTACATCGTGACGGTCAAAGAATTGTACGTCGCCGACATCAAACCGGACGGCACGCTCGGCGAGTTGAAGATGCTCTTAAACAATCTGCCGGATGCCGGACAACATCCGAATCGCACAATCGCGGTTCATGACAACCAGCTTTACATCTCGGTCGGATCGACGTGTAACGCCTGCGATGAATCGAACAAAGAAAACGCGACGATCTTACGGATGAAGCTCGATGGCACGAATCGCAAAATATACGCTTCCGGTTTGCGTAACACCATCGGCTTCGGCTGGCATCCCGCTACAGGCAAAATGTTCGGCTGGGACAACGGCATGGACTGGTTCGGCGACAACGACTCGGAAGAAGAGTTCAACGAACTCGTCGAAAGTCAAAAGTACGGTTGGCCTTACGTTTATGGCAAGAGCGAATTGAATCCGCACAACAAACCGCCCGCCCCGCTGGGTCTAACAAATGAAGACTGGGCACGCCAAAGCCGCGAGCCTGCCCTGCTCAACACGGCGCACTCGGCAGGTATCCAGATGACTTTTTATACCGGCGCAATGTTTCCATCCGAATATAAAAATGATGCCTTCGTCGCACTGCGCGGCTCGTGGAATCGCAACCCGCCGAGCGGCTACGAGGTCGCGCGCATACGGTTTGACGGCAGCGGCAAGCCATTGAAAATTGAGCCTTTCTTAACCGGCTTTCTCGTCAAAGGCGGAGCGCCTGACGGCAAGGACGCGAACTTCGCGCGCATCGCCGGTGTCGCGCAAGCCATAGACGGCGCGCTGCTTGTTTCCGATGACACAAACAACATCATCTACCGTGTCACTTACAACGCCAGCGGCGCAGGAAGCGCGCCCGCGATTATGGCGCGCGAGCAAATCTCCATGCTGTTGCCGGAAACTGCTTCGGCTCGCGGGAAAATCAACGTCACTTCGCCTGCGTTCGGCGACGGCGCGGCGATACCCGATGAGCATTCGTCATACTATGCGGACACGTCACCCGCGCTCGCGTGGTCGGGCGTGCCGCGTGAGGCAAAGTCCGTCGTCGTCATGCTCGAAGACCCGGATGCTGCGCTCAAGCCGACGACGCATTGGTTAATAGCAAACATTCCGCCAAGCGTTACGCAGTTAAGTGGAAATCAGCCGAAGACCGACGCGCTACCTTCAGGCGCAGTGCAGGGCGGGAACATTACCGGCAAGGTCGGTTACTATGGCCCGCATCCGCCGCCTGCGGACAAGCCGCACAACTATCATTTCCAAGTTTTCGCGCTTGATATGATGTTGAACTTGCCCGCCGGATTCAACCGTCAAGCTCTACTCGATGCGATGCGAGGCCACGTTATCGCCAAAGGCGAAATTGTCGGAACATATCAACGGCGTCCCGATATCCGGGATAGATAATAGGCCGCCGGGTAGTTCACGGCTGGATTGATCGTTATGAAAGATGAAACCACGAAAATGCTTACACGCCGCAAATTCATTTCAACGACAAGTCAGAGCCTACTTGCGGCAGGCTTAATGGGAGCGGTGACGACGGAAACGCCAGCGTAAAATGCGCAGAAACCACAGACGACGCCCGTTCGTTTCTCGCCCATCGAGGCCGGGAGCGAGCACCAAGGCGGCGATCCGCCCGCGCCGCTTCCGCCTTTCGAGCGCGTCGGCTTCGCCATCGTCGGACTTGGAAGACTCGCGCTCGAAGAACTGTTGCCCTACACGCCCGGCGAGGAAGGATTGCAAGACCAACGCATCATGGAGGTGATTTACGAGTCGGCGCGCGAAGTCAAATTGGTCAAGCTTGCGGTGGCGAATCGTCTCGATGAGTTTCGGGCTACGCCGCCGGAGTAGGGATCAACCTACGCGCAACTTGAAGCAGGGGACGATGACAAGTAGAGAGGACACGGCGCTGCTATGAGGCCACAGGAGAAAAGAGCTTGGATTAAGCTTAACGCTTGAGGATAAAGAGCAAACCGATGATTAAAAAAATTACAACTATCATCATCTCCGTGGTGTTTGCCGCAGTGTTGTTGACGGGCTGTGAGCGCGACCAGAACTCCGAACACTTTGCGAAAGAGTCGGCGCAGGGCGGCATGGCTGAAGTGCAGATGGGACGGCTCGCGGCGGAGCGCGGATCAAACGCGGCAGTCAAACGGTTTGGGCAGCAGATGGTTGACGACCACTCGCAGGCGAACAATGATCTGACGCAGATCGCCGCACGGAAAAATATGCAGCTTCCGCAGGAGATGACTTCGGAACAGAAATCCACGATGGACAAATTGTCGAAACTGTCAGGCGCGGAGTTCGACCACGAGTATGTTGATGCGATGGTGAAGGCTCACGAGCACGACGTAGAAGATTTCCAGATACAAGCCGACAAAGGCAGCGACGCGGAGGTGAAAGCTTTCGCCGCAAAGATGCTGCCCGTCTTACAAAGACACTTGCAGATGATCCGTGACATCAAGTCAAAGATGTAAGAGAAGTTGTCAGGTGACCGCTTATTCGCGGCAATTGGCGTGCGCGCGGGTTCTCGGCGACCTCTCAGCAGTGGGAGGTAAAGAGACCGCAGCCGGTGAACGCCACACTTTCGCGTATGCGCTTGCCGGTCGCCTTGAAGACGGCGTTGGCGACTGCCGCCGCCACGCCCGTAATGCCGATTTCGCCGACGCCGTGCGCGCCCATCGGCGTTAGGGGAGCGGGAATATCTAAGGAAATGGATTTCGATCTTCGGCACGTCCAAGTTAACCGGCACGTGATATTCGGCGAGCGACGGGTTGACAATGCGACCTTTGCGCTCGTCGAACAGCGATTCTTCCGTCAGCGCCATGCCCAGCCCCATCGTAATGCCGCCGCGCCACTGTCCCGAATCGGTCTTCGGATTTCAGAGTGCCGCCGCGCCGCTCACCCGTCCTCAACTGGAGAGTGCACAACGGCGTGAAAAGCGGCTCGCTTGCTACACCGAGGCGATGGAGTTGCGCCGCCGGAGAGTGCCGGTGCGCGTTATCGCTAAGACGGTCGGCGTCTGCATCGGTACGATCCGGCGGTGGGCGCGTGCTGAAGGTTTTCCCGAGCGCGGCACGGCGCAGCGTCACAGCATCCTTAATGAATTCATGCCTTACTTGAAGAAGCGGTGGGCCGCAGGATGCCATAATGCGCTGCAACTATGGCGGGAACTGCACGTGCAGGGCTTCAGCAGTTCGCGCGAGATCGTGCGCTACCACGTCTCACGCTGGCGGGCACAACTGCCACCGCACCTGCGCTACACGCGCGGATTGGAGACCAACAATGAGCCGCGCACGATGACTCCACCATCGTCACGTCAAGCGATGTGGATGCTGTTGAAGAAAGATGAGCAGTTAGAGGATGAGGAGCAAGAGTTTGTCGCCAATCTGTGTCATCTGTGCCCGGAGTTAGAGCAAGCACGAGAATTGGCGCAAGCGTTCAGCCGGATGGTCAGGCAGCGTCAGGCAGATGAGATGGAGGGATGGCTAGCGAAGGGGATAAAGAGCGGTCTGGTCGAGTTCCAGAGCTTTGTGAGAGGTCTGCGGCGGGATCATGCGGCTGTTAAAGCGGCGCTGTGTTACGAGTGGAGCAACGGGCAGGTTGAGGGGCAGGTCAATCGGCTCAAGCTCATCAAGCGGCAGATGTATGGGCGAGCCAACTTTGATCTGCTGCGCGCGCGGGTGTTGCACGCCACCTAATAAAGGGGCGTATTAGTGGAAAGTAGGAGAGAACTCTATGGCTTTCACCAAATGTGCGGGAGAACCCTCATTTATGACGGGGAGTGTCAATGGAAAATGTCTACCGGGGATTTTGGAAATTTTTTCCTAATACGCTTGATTTCCGCGTCCCAGTCACTTCCTTCCGTATGATTTACTTCATCAACGACTCGCCATGTCTTTCCCGTTTTCAGAAGTAGGACATCAAAAGCTGCTGTGTCAACACCCGGCTCATTCGGGTCTTCGGCAGAAACAAACGCCCATCCATTTTGAACCTTAAATCTTGTCGGCGTATAAACTTCATTCGGTGCTTCGCGATATTTTCTCACACCGTCAAGAATCGCTTTGCGCTCAGTGCTTCCCTTTGCGGGCGTGTATGGCGCGGATTGCGCGAAACTGTTTTGCGCCGAAAACGCGGACAACAACAATACGACAGAAATTGATAGAACAATTTTTTTCATTGCTTATCCTCTCAGCATTTCAAGCTGGTCATTTGTACCATAAAGGCATTGACCGCCCGAATTCGTATGTTGACTGAAGTATGACAGCACTAGACTGTGATAGGTTCAGTAAATTGACGTGAGGCTAACGAGTAAGCTGTTAGCAGGAATATTGAGAGTGGGAAGATATTAGAGTGTGGGGAGGGTGTCAATGGTGAGTTAGGATGTTTTGAGGGGATTTACTAGCTTGCCGGAATCTGTCTAATTGTGAGAGCAACAACTAGAAGGACTGAAAATCATCATCGTCAAATGAGCGCGTCTAGTATATCGGTGCTTCACGTCCCCCAATATCCGCAAACGCATCACAAGCGCATAGGTCTTCGTCACCATTAGATTGACGAATAACTCCCGAAAAGGGGCGTGCTTAAATGCGCGCCCTTTTCAATTCACAGCCTCGCTGCCTGTATCCTCACGTTCATCACATACCACCTCTTGACTATCCGCTCTCTGTTCCCTCAGTGGTAGCGTGACGGCGAATCTGCGTTTGCAAGATGGACGCCTACAGACGACCAAAATCTTTCCGGTCATCTCTTCGGTCACCTCAAGCTTGAATCTCTTGCAGGCTTTGCAATAAATTTTAACCATCAAAGCCCGGCCTCCGCCCTCGCTATCAACAACTCATGCGCTTCACGCGCGCGCCTCGCATCCGTCCGCTTGAAGGTCTCTTCGATCTCGTCCCACCACGAAAGCGCCTCCGCTCCCAAGGCTTCAGCGCGCCTTGATTGATGTCCAGTCCCACCCGCAACTCGCGGACGAGTCTTTCGACTCTGGACACCTCTGATTTCTCAGCGCCGCCATCACCTGTGGTATCCGTTCTGTTCTGACTTGCGAGTGGTCTTCCGAGAACGTCACGTCTCTGACCCAATGCAGCTTGTTTTCGATATCCCAGTGCTCTCTCTCTATAACTGCAAGAGTTGCCCGGCGGTGGCGCGCTCTTCGGGTGTTCATACGTTCCTCGGTAGAAATGTTGGTCTGGTAACCTCATTCTACTGGGGAACATGTCCCTCTCTCCGAAAATGAATACACCCCGGGGGAGAGGGTGAAATCCTTGTCTTTTCCACTTTTCCAGTATAAAGTGCGCGACAGCACGGGGAGTTCATATTGAAGTTGATTTTTCTCCAAACAGAGCGAGGGCCGGGGATCGAAAATGGAAACTGTTGAAAATCAGGAGGCACATCTTGAGAAACAAGATCGAGTTCAGTTCAGGTTTCACACTTCTGTCATCAGCATTGATTTGCCTGATCTTCGCGGCCAGCAACTTCGCCGCGAGCCAGGACCAGCCAACTATAGCTAAAGACTCCGTGCAGGTGACTGCCTTCACCTTCAGCGTTTATAAGAAGAACTACGACGTATGGAGTTGGGCACCTAAAATTGAGTATCGCGTCAATGGGCCAATCCCAAGCGGTAGCCAACTCTATGTCGAATACACGATTCCCGGCGCACAGCCCGTGAAGTTCGATTGCTCAACCGAGGAGACGCCGCCGGGCCGTTGGTGGAAGACAGCGTGCGGAGGGCGAGACGGCATCCCCGAAGAGAAAGCCACAACCTACATAGGCCCATTCAACTTCGCCATAAAGATGCGTAATGAACTCGCCGGGAGCGATACGACGCTCTTCACCGGCAAAGTCAAAGTCGGGAAGGTGCATTCCAACGAGACGGGGCCTAAGTTCGTCAATCATTTCGTCTATTACGTTGATCACGACTGGAACATGCCTATCGGCTACGTCTTCTACACCGCAGACGAACAGAAAGGAATGGCGCGCCCGATTCTCAACCTCGCTTTTTGGATTCGCGGAGAACCTGTGAACTTTCAGCCACACCTGTTTTATCAGGGTAAGGAAGTGGGCAAGATATTTTACGATGGCGAGGAGGTCGGCAAGGCCAGTTGCGAGTCGGAGGTGGATAACGGGACGACGCAATTCGTGGACGACTCAGTTCCGCAAAAAGCGAAGTGGTCGCGCGTAATATGTACTTTCGGGAACGTGCGGGGCTGGGACAAAACGGGAGAACCGCCCGGTATGTTCGGGCCGCTATACACGCTCAACACGAATCCGGGCGATTACGAGTTCAAGCTGCTCTGGAATAATCATCTGGCGAGGTCTGTGAAGTTTGCAGTCGGGTCTAACGGGAAATTCGACAACGGCATTGCCGCCGCCAACAAACTTGGCAGCGACCGCGTCATCGTGCCTGTCCAGATCATTGGAGATCAGGACGGACAGTGGGATCGAACTGCATGGAAGACCGAAGCATTTTACGGTAACCCGCTGACGGGCTTCACGGCTTTACAGTAGACCGGAGGGTGGTGTCTTGATTTGAATAATTAAGACACCATCCATCTAAGGTGTCAGACGAACCGTGTCAGCGAATTTCCATCAAGAGGCGGCACGCACTTCTAAAGCATACCTTTTTCGCGGCTTTACCGTCCAAATAATCATCCGCGCCTAAGCGAACGGCGTTGTCTAACGACTCATTCGACCGGAGCGCGAGTCAGCTTGCCTTTCATCGTCAACTTGGATGGTTTCGAGGTTGTGTGCGCGCTCGGTTAATTCGGACGTTATGCTGCTCTATCTTTATATAACTATGAGTAAGCTAGATTCTGTGGAAACCCACAGGGATCAATCAAGTGTTATCCTGTTACACCCAATTCCCGCCAAGAAGATAATAATGTTATAGATAAATCTCTTTGAATATGAAGGAGACGGAAATGACACTGCTGATTTTGCTTGTGTCTCTTTTTGGAGTTGGTTTCCCATCGAGCAAGAACGTGCCACAGGATTGCCTCTCCTATGAACCGGCAAAGGTAACTTTGAATGGCAAGGTTAGCCGAGAAACATTCGCGGGGCGACCAAATTACGACAGCATCGAGAAAGGTGACGAGTCGGAGACCTATTGGATTCTACACCTGACCGAACCCATTTGTGTCAACGGCGATAGAAGTATGCCGAACGGAGAAAGCACAGAGAATCATGTCTCCGATATACAACTCGGTTTAGATGAAGAGCAGTATGCTCAATATAAAGATCTACTCGGTAAGCCGGTAGTTGTCAGGGGCACACTCTCTCACGCTATTTCAGGACACCACCATACAAATATTCTACTGAAAGTAATAGGGATAGGGGCAGACGGGAGTAATTGAACGGCAATCGCCTTTATCTGATGGCGCAGCCTAACAGGTCGTGATACAAGCAAGGCGTTCGGTGTAGGATGCCCGTCGCACAAGGAGGGTGGAACACAGAGAAAGCATAATCCAATCTTCAGAAACATGAAGGTTCTTTTGAAGAAGTAGCAACCGTATTCTTCGATCCGCTCTCGTTGACCATCCCCAACCCTTTGCATTCTGAGGATGAGAATCGTTTTGTTACTATCGGCTTGTCTAATCAGCAGCGCCATTTAGCTGTTGTGCATTCTGAGCGTGATGATAGAATGAGGATTATTAGCGCGCGATTAGCGCATCGAGTGAAAGGAAGAAATATGAATCAGGAATCGAATGATGAGCGCGAGCCAGAGATGCTGGAAGAGTATGATTTTAGCGGTGGAGTGCGGGGCAAGTATGCCGCCCGTTTTGCGCACGGCAGCCACGTCGTAGTGCTTGACCCGGATGTGGCGCAAGTCTTTTCAGATTCAGAGTCTGTCAATCGGGCATTGCGTGCATTGATTGGCATCATTCAGGAACAGACGGAGAAGGTGCATCCGTAAGTTCTTCCCACCCAACGACACGCCTAACAACTCATTCAACCCAACCACCCTCAGGTTGCCTTTGATCAACATTATATCTTGCGAAGTGGGTTATGTGGTAATGTCGGGCGGCGGGTTAATTCAAGCGTTAGCCCTTACGAGGACAGCAATTGCGCACTAATATCGTCTTGATCGACTTCGAGAATGTACAACCAGAGTCACTGGCGGCCTTAGAGCATGACCACTTCAAGGTCATCGTGTTCGTTGGTGCCAGCCAGGCCAAAGTGCCCATTGAAATCGCCACCGCACTTCAGCGAATGGGATCAAACGCCGAGTACGTCAAAATCTCAGGTCATGGAAAGAACGCACTTGATTTTCACGTTTGTTTTTACATTGGCCAGTTAGTGGCTCAAGACCCAGCAGCCTATTTTCACGTGATCTCAAAGGATAGTGGCTTCGATCCACTCATCCAGCATCTCAAGTCGAAAAAGATATTCTGCGCCCGATCACCTAGCATCGACGACATCCCACTGGTGAAAGCCAGCAACAAGAAGTCGCCTAGCGAGAGAGCGCAGATGTTTATAGAAAAACTACAACAGCCTAGAGTCAGTAGGCCGCGCGCCATCGAGACTCTATCCAGTGCAATCGCGGCTTACTTTCAGAAGCAAATAACGGACGCAGAGATTGGGGCGATTATCGCAGCAATGCAGAAAAGCGGTTTCATTTCAGTTGCTGGTAGTAAGGTGTCCTATACCACCGAGGGCTAACAACTCATTGAACCGGAGCGGAATCAGCTTGCTTCTCATCGAGAACTTGTCGCACGATGGAGTTATTCCCGCCCGGTTAGATACAGTGTTGAGGGTCAAGCGGATGTTGCCCACTCCGGATCGAATGGCCTGCCAGTCTTCAACACACCGAACCCCACATGAATGAGCTTACCCATGACCGCGCAGATGACACTCATCTTACTCTTGCCGCGCTTGCGTAACCCTTCAGCCCACTGTGCATGCCTGCATGGTCAATAACTATGGAGGCGAAAATTCTGCATTCGAGACATGATCTTATTGTGGCTGAAAGAGGAGGCATCCCTGTGATCGTTGATGCGGAATATCGAATGGTGTACAGCTTTTATCAACGGTGACGTAATAAACGATGCCACGGGGCAACATGAGAGAATACCCATCGCTCCGGTCTTCTTTCTTGAAGTTCCTCATGACCTCAATATTCGTGAGGATTCTGGGTTTACCGTTTACGCTATAACAGTACGACACGCAATTACTCGCTTCGCAGATAATGAAAAATTGTAGAATGCTCGCAGGGCGACCGCTCAACTATTTTTTTCGGAGGATAATTTGGTAAGCGCTGGCGTTATTCGCCGACTCGATGTCGGTGCGACGTGAAAGTTCCACGCCAGCGTCATCTCGTAAGTGTGCCCGCTCCGGTCATCGAGGGGCGCAATCGAAGGGAAAGACCCGATGATCTTGACCCGGTATGTTTGTCCGCTCCAACTACCGCCGGAGCATCGCTATAGATCGACAAGTCTCCTGAAGCAACTGCAATTACGCAGCCCTCTCCGGCTACAACATGGTGTTTCATGACGTTACATTGTGTGTGGCAGATTGTTTCACCATGAAACATCATGGTCGCTTGCCGCTGACACGATAATTTCTAACTTCCTGCCTCCGATGCCTCTAATCGTTGAATCTCCTCTCTGGCATGAAAATTTCTTAACAAATCGCCACAACGTGCATAGGGTTAACCAGAGCTATTAAGACCTTAAAACTCTACTCCTCGACGGAATAGAGGAATCATCAACGCCTTCAAACATCTGCTGCCCAGCGAACATACCTCTGCGTAGCAGGAATCGCATGCCTGATTCGTCTCGCGTTTTGAGGAATGCGTGCCGTATATCAGAACCTCCTGACGTTTCCTATCTAGCTCTTGATTCAACTCATTAATAATGAGCACAAGCATTCAGGAAATCACAAAAAGCGGGCAGACAGGTGGCGCGAGT
>CAXTRQ010000105.1:17514-21170 GCA_964246705.1 uncultured Pyrinomonadaceae bacterium | reverse complement strand
CCTGAAGAATGACATCCTCGACCGCCATGCCGTTGACGATAGTGCCGTTGGTCGAGCCGAGATCGCAGATGCGATAAGTGGTCGCGCCCGTCTGCTCGTCTCTCTCGGTCGTGATACGCGCGTGCATGCGCGAGGCGCGCGCATCGTTAACGCGCACGTCGGCTTCGAGCGCACGGCCTAAAGTCACTTCATCGCGTTCGAGCGGAATCGGTGCGGCGAGGAGTTCGCCGCGCAGGAAGACGAGCACGGGGCGGCGTTCGCGCGGCACGCCGGTCTGCGCGCCGCCGGAGATGAAAGTTTTCTCGTGTGAATCGTGACTCACGGCGAATAGACGGGGGCGACTTTATGGGACAACTCGAACCGCTTGCGGAAATGGGTATCAGGAAAGTTGGTATTCACCACAGGGACAGGCAAGAGGCGCAGAGAAGATTTGAAATTTCAGATTTGAAATCTTGAATCTTAAAACTCTGTGCCTCTTCTGTGCTCTCCGGGTGTCTGCGGTGGTGAACCTTGGTTTCCATAAACACAACTTGAGCTTCGCACTCAGTGCGTTGCATCTTAGCGCGTCCTGTGAGGGCGCGGCAATGATGTTCCGAAGCCGTCGATAGATTTCCCGGTAGAAGCCGGGCGAGCCTCCGGTCATCTTGTGGCAGACGCCTGCACTCTTCTATAATCAACTCGATCCTTGCTTCACGCTACTTTGTGCAATCTGTTTGCTTGAGGTTAAGCGTACTGCGGTTTGCTCGGCGCGCGCGAGGGTCGGGAGATTTTCGTAGCTGACCGAAGGAGTAATGCTGTGTTGGAGGAAGAGTTGAAAAAACCGCAGGAGGCTGATTGCCCTTGGGCGGCGCGACCGCTTTCGGTCGAGCGCGTCTCCATCGCAAGGCTGCCGACCGAAGTCGGCGAGTTCAAGATTGCGGGCTATCGTTCGCTAACGAGCGACGAGGAGTTCGTCGCCCTCTTCAAGGGCGACATTCATGGAGACGTGCCGACGCTGGCGCGCATTCATTCGCAATGTCTGACGGGCGACGTGTTCGGCTCGACGAAATGCGATTGCGGGCGACAACTGCATCGCGCGATGGAGCTAATCGAACAGGAGGGGCGCGGCGCTATTGTCTATCAATTACAGGAGGGACGCGGCATCGGCATTATCAACAAGATTCGCGCCTATGCCTTGCAAGACGAGGGCGCAGACACGGTCGAAGCCAACGAGCGGCTGGGCCTCGGTATTGACCTGCGCGAGTATAAACAATGCGCGGAAGTGCTCTTCGATCTTGGATTGTGTCAGGTGCGATTGATGTCTAACAACCCGCTCAAATTGCAGGCCATGAAAGAGGCGGGCATGAACGTCGTCGAGCGCGTTTCTATCGAAGTTGAGCCGGTAGACGCTTCGGCGCACTACCTGCGGACGAAGAAAGAAAAGATGGGACACCTGCTGGACACGATTAAATGACTTGCCAACGAGGTCAGTTTTTTTGATTCTAAAGGGGCTGCTTTCCGAAGAAGAAGGCAGCCTCTCGCGCTTTTGTCCCCTTTCATGCGGATGAGCCGCTGGGCTATTATCGCTCGTCCATGACGAGATATTGGACGAGATACTGACTCTCACTTCTAACGAGCATCAATGTCGGAACGTATATATCGCGACCCAGTTCACAACATCATTCGCCTGAGCACCGAGTCGGACGAAGGGCAGTTGATGGTGCAACTTATTGACTCGTTCGAGTTCCAGCGGTTGCGGCGCATCAAGCAACTCGGCCTCGCGCTCTACACCTATCAGGGCGCAGAGCATTCGCGCTTCGCGCACTCTCTGGGCGTGCTTCATTTGATGACGCGCGTGCTCGACCGTCTCGGCGAGATGTACAAAATCAGCGACGAGGATCGCGCGGCGGCGCGGGCGGCGGCGCTGCTGCACGACATCGGGCACGGCGCGTATTCGCACGTCATGGAAAAAGTTCTCGGCTTTCATCATGAAGCATGGTCGGTCGCGGCCATGCTGAGTGAAGAAACGGAAGTCGGCGGCGTGCTCCGCGCGTTCTCCAAAGATTTGCCGCGCCGCGTCGCAGACATTATCGAAGGCAAGTTTCAACCGTCGTGGCTCGCGCAGCTTGTCTCGTCGCAGTTGGATGTTGACCGGATGGATTACCTGTTGCGCGATTCTCTGATGACGGGCGCGAAGTACGGCATCTACGATCTCGAATGGATTATCAACGCGCTCGCCGTGGATGAGCGCGCCGACCGCATCTATGTTTCGGCGCGCGGCCTCTACGCGGTCGAGGAATATCTGCAAGCGCGCTACTACATGTTTCGCCAAGTCTATTTCCACCGCACGCTGCGGTCAGCGGAGGCGGTCTTGCGCTCGCTGCTCAGACGTGCGCTCGAACTGCTCGAAGCAGGCGAGGAGGTCTGGTGTGCGCCGCACACGGCCTTCGAGAAGGTCTTGCGGCGCGCGCCGCTCACGCTCGCAGACCATCTGGAGATTGACGACTCGGACGTGCTCTTTCACGTCAAGCAGTGGCAGCGTGCGAGCGATCCGGTACTGCGCGATCTGGCGCACCGCTTCGTCGCGCGCCGTCTCTTCAAAGCCATTGATCTCGACATGCCGGAGGCGGAACGCGCAGGCTTTCTCTCCGCTGCGCGCGAACGTGTCGCCGTGCGAGGGTTTAAGCCGGAGTACTATTTTATTGAAGACCACGCGAGCGACGTTCCCTACTATTCTTACTACACGGCGGAAGGAGCGGAGCCGAAAACGCGTATCTACGTCGAGGATGGTTACGCGCGCCCCATCATCCGCGAAATCAGCGAGGTCAGCGACGCCGTGCGCGGGCTGCGTAGCTATCGCCTGCACCGCGTCTGTTTCCCTTCGGAAGTCAAAGAAGAAATTTACGCTCTCTATCACAAGCAAGGATGAAGCCGAAATGATGAAGGATGAAAAGAATGCTGTCGTGCTGAAAGCGGATTTTTAACAGCCACGCCTTTCCGTCTTCCGCCTTAGATGCCAATGGTTGATATGCTCGTCAATCTGCTGAAGTTGCCGCCGCTTGATTCTCTCGTTGCGGAGATGGAGCGCGAGGGCGTCCGCTTGCGGCGCGCGCAGGCTTGGGAGATCAGCCCTGTGCGCCGCTTTGTCGAGAAGCAGTTCACGCAGGAAGCGTGGGCGGATGAGATTTCGGTCGGCTATGCGAACAAGCCTGTGTCAATTTATCTCGCTCTGCACGACCGGCGCATCGTCGGCTTCGGCGCTTACGAATGCACGCGCCGTGGCTTTTTCGGCCCGACAGGCGTGATGGCAGATGAGCGCGGGCGCGGTATCGGTAAGGCGCTCCTCGTGGCCTGCCTGTGGGGGTTGCGCGAGATGGGCTACGTCTATGGCATCATCGGCGGCGTCGGGCCGGTGGAGTTTTACGAGCGCGCGGTCGGCGCAGTCCTCATCGCAGACAGCGCGCCCGGCATTTATACCGACATGCTGCGCCCCGACGCTCAGAGTTAAAGTTGCACTTTCTGCGTTGATGGGCTGAGAGCAAATTTCCGTAGCATGTGCGGCAAGCCTCTCCCGTAGAGCAGAGAGTTTGAAAGCCTGCTTCCTTCTGCGTTCTTCTTCTTCTTTGCGCCTTGGCGTCTTTTGGGGTGTTTAATTTTTTAGGGAACAAGGCCACGGG
>CAXTRQ010000105.1:0-17504 GCA_964246705.1 uncultured Pyrinomonadaceae bacterium | reverse complement strand
TTGTCTAGTTATTAAAATATACCTATTAAGCTACCCTAGTCGCAAAGAAGAGGAAAAGTTGAGCGCATGGAAACTAAGCATCACCAACGCAGACGCCGAAACTGAATTTTGAAATTGATGCTCTTACGATTTTTTCTCATCCTCGCCGTGCTCGTCTGTCCATTGCCGCTCAGGGCGGAAGCGCAGACGAATGCCGCAGTGGAGAGTCGTCTGCGCGTCGCCGTCCTCGACTTCAGCGCGGCTGAGACAGGACACCGCGTAGGGGACGCTCTCGCTGCGACGCTCTCGACCATCAAGTTTGTCGAGACCATTGATCGCGCGCAGGGACGCGCCGCTGCGCACGGCGTCGGTTATACGAATTCGCTCAACATGAGTCTGCGCGAAGCGCGCGACCTCGCGGCGGCAATTGACTGCGACTTTTTTATCACGGGCGACGCGCAGACTCTCCGCCGCTCTTCGTCTGCGCGTCCCGTTTATTACGAAGCTTACGCTTCCGTCTTTATTGTCAGCGGCGGTACGGGCAGACTCGTCAGATGGGAGCGCATCAGCAAGGAGGCCGCGACGCCTCAGGAAGCCGAGAAACTTATGCTCGAAAGTTTAAGTTCCCCCGGCCTCGTGGATACTTATCGCGTCTCGATGGCAAGGGCGAGAGAGGATGAGTCGGCACGGCGCGAGCGCACGCTGACGCATCCGCCCGCAGACGCCTCCATGTTTGAAGACGAGCCGGAAGAGGGCAGCACGGCGGCGCAGAATTATCGCGCGCCGCAACCCTTCCGCCGCCTGCGTCCCGCTTACACGGAGACGGCGGCGAGCGCCGAAGCCGAGGCGACCGTAGATGCGTCGGTCGAGATTGATGCGGAGGGCGAAGTTCGCAACGTTGAAATTGTGCGCTGGGGCGGATTCGGTCTGGACGAGTCAGTGATGGACACAGTCCGCCAGTTACATTTTCGTCCGGCCATGCGCGATGGCGTGGCCTTCCCAGTGCGCGTCCTTCTGCGTTACAACTTTCGCCGCCCGCCGAAAGCGAGATAAGCTTTTTGGAGTGTCAAAAGAGGCCGCCCGTTTCCCTCGCGCGTCCCCTGCAAAAGTTTTATGTGCCTGCGCCGCTCAATCAACATCATCCGTCAGACATCATTCGCGCTCACGCTCTCGGCGTACCTGCTTTTGCTGCCCGCAGAGGCTTTTTCAATTCAAGACGCAGCGACCGTGCGACCCTCGTCTCCGGCGGCAACCCAACAAAGGCAGACGGGCAAGCAATCGAGGCTCGCCGTCTTCGACGAAGTGTGGGAGACCATCGACGCGCGTTATTACGACGCGTCTCTGAGAGGCGTTGACTGGCCTTCGCTGCGCGCGAAGTTTCGCCCGCTGGCGGCGGAGGCGCGCACGCAGGAAGAATTTTACGCCGTCCTGCGCCACATGATCGCCGCCTTACGAGACCCGCACACGCGCGTCTTCGCTCCGGGCGAGAGCGCCGATTGGAGAACGCCGCGCTTTATCGCCGTCGGGTTGAGCGTCAGAGAATTGGCGGGCGAACTTGTCGTCGTGCGCGTCGAGCGCGGTTCGGAAGGCGCGCGGGCGGGCGTGCGCGCGGGCGACACGGTGACGAGCGTCGGCGGCGAGGCTGTCTCGCAGATTCTCGCGCGCCGTCTGGGCGAGCAGACGATAGGCGTCGAGAAGACGACCGAGACGGCGCGACTCGTCGCCGTCTCGAAACTCTTCGAGGGCCCCGGCGATACCTCCGTGCCGGTCGTTTTCCGCAGCCACGACGGACGCGAAAGAAGCGTTCTTCTCAAGCGACAGATTCGCACGCGCCCCCCCGAACTTCACACGCGACGCATAGACGGTCACTTCCACCTCATCCAATTCAACATCTTCACGCCGGAGATTGCCGCGCAGTTGGCGCGCGCGCTCAACAACGAATTGCGCGACGCGCGCGGCATCATCCTCGACCTGCGCGAGAACGGCGGTGGCGAGGCGGAAGCGATGACCGACATCGCCTCGATCTTTCTCGGCGCGGGCGAATCTCTCGGGCAGTTCACCAATCGCGCGGGGCGCGTCGAGTTTGAGCCGCACACGCGCTCTGCGATGCTCTCTTCCGCCGATGCCTTGCCGCGCGCGCGCGCGCCGCTCGTCGTCCTCACCAGCGGGCGCACGGCCAGCGCCTCCGAAGTCTTCGTCGCCGCCCTCAGAGATGGCGGGCGCGCCGCTCTCCTCGGCGAGACGACTTGCGGCTGCGTGCTCGGCATCCGTCGCCGCCACACGCTCACCGACGGCGGCACGCTCGACATCAGCGAAATGGATTTCCACACCGCACGCGGCCTCCGGTTGGAAGGCGCAGGCATCTCCCCCGACGAGCGCATCACACCCACACGCCAAGACATCCTCGCGGGGCGCGACAGAGCCATCGAGCGCGCCATCGAGATTCTCAAGGCAACAGGAAAGCAGGCAAAATTTTAGTTGAAGCCGACCGGCAAAATTCATCCGGTGAGGTAGTAGGCTACAAGCGGCGGTGGACTGCGTGGCGATGGTTATTAGCGTTCAGTTCCTTGCCTATCTATGTGTTTAGAGCAGCCTATGTCTGTGTGCCGCAGTTGGGGCAGAACTTTGCGCCGGGCTGGAGGGACGTGTGGCAGTTCTGGCATTCCTTCGGGGCGAGCGATTGACCGCAACTGGCGCAGAATTTCGCGCCCGCCGGGGTGGTCGCGTGACAGGCAGGGCACTCGCCCGCCGCTGCCACCGCTTGCGCCTGCGGAGCGCCGCAGTTGGCGCAGAACTTCGCTCCGGCGACGTTGGGCGTGCCGCACTTCGCACATGGAACGGTCTGAGCGCTGCTGCCAGCTTGATTCTGTCCCTGCCCGCCGCCCTGTTGATTTTGGCCGCCGCTCTGGCCGCCGATGCCCTGCGCCATCATCTGACCAAAGCCGAAGCCCATGCCGAGTCCCATCCCCTGCCCGGCTGCGCCGCCCGGCTGCTTCGCCGCATCCTGCATGGACTCGGCGGCCTTGTAGCGCATGTACTTGTCCATGTCGCCAAGCGCGGACATCGAGGCGCGTTCGTCAATCTTCTTCTGCACCTCTTCGGGCGGCGTAATCGCGGAGATGAGAATATCAACCAGTTCAAGCCCCTGCTTTCCGAAATCCTCCGCGACGCGTGCGCGCACGCCCGCCGCCAGTTCGTCGTAGTAGGCGGGAAGGTCGAAGACCGTCTTCAAGTTTTCGCCGAGCAGATCGTTGAGGCGCGAGACGATGATATCGCGCAGGAAATCGCCGATGCCCGTGGTCGAGACGATGCCGCGCGTGCCGACGATGGAGTTGACGAAGAGCGCGGGGTCTGAGACGCGTATCGAGTATTTACCGAAGGCGCGCAGGCGCACCATGTAGAGTTCGGAATCACGAAACGGAATCGGCTCCTTCGTGCCCCACTTCAAATCCTGAAAGGTGTGGCGCGCGACAAAGACGACGCTCGCCTGAAACGGCGACTGCCCGCCGAAAGGAATCGAGAGCAGGCGCGTCAGCAGCGGCACGTTCATCGTCGTCAGCGTATGGCGACCGGGGCCGAACGTGTCGAGCGCCTTGCCGTCGCGGAAGAAGACCGCCGACTGATTCTCCTGCACGATAAGTTGCGCGCCCATCTTGATGTCGGTCGAGCCGCTCTCAGGAATGCGGTGAACAATCTGCGCGCCCGTCGGGTCGTTGAACTGCAAGATTTCGATTGCCATGCTGCTTTAGAGTCTCCTTAACTTTATCCCTCAGCCTGAATGATTCAGCCGACGGGCTATTTCGAGATTTTAATATCGCCTTTGATGGCCTTGACCGAGACGGCGTGCTGACCTTCGCCGATACGTCCGGCGACCCGCTCGCCCATGACACGCTTCTCGACCTTCAATCCTAAATGGTCGTCCAAATCAATCTCGCCGGTCAGCGTCTCGGCTTTGAGGTCGGCGTTCGGCGTGCCTGCGAATTGCAGTTCGATGTCGCCCGCGATACTTTCAATTTTGCTCGCCGCGTCGCCGCGCAATTCTTTGACTTCGACCTTGGTATCGCCCTGAATAGTCTTCAAGCTGAAAGCGCCGCTCACGTCCGACAACTCGATATCGCCCTGCTTCAACTCGATATTAATCGAGCCGCTGACATCCGACATTTTGACATCGGAGTGCAGCGAACTAACCTCAATCGCCTTGAGCGTGTGCGGCAGTTTCACTTCGTACTCGACCTCCACATCGCTGTCGCCCGTCAGAGGTCTCTCCAACGAGAGATGTTTGGCATCGCTCTCTTCCCTAATCTGCACGTTGCTCCGGTCGTCCTCGGAACCGCCGCGCTTGATAATCCGCACTTCGGCGCGCGGCTCGTCCCAACCTTCGATGGTGATTGAACCGCTCATGTTTTTCAGCGACACGCTTGCGCCATCGCCAAGCGCGTAGCTTTTCACGATGACGGTTTTATCGCCCGACACTTCCGCGCCTTCTTCGCCGACGGTCGTCCCCGTCGCGTCCTTCACCGTGGGAACTCTCGGCACAGGTGGAGGAAGCGGCGGCAGGCCGATTTTTTTGACAATGACTTGCCGCGAAGATTTAACCGCCCACACGACCGCCGCGACGCTTCCGATGCCGACGAGACCGAGGATGAGCACCAGCATAATCCAAATCTTCGCCGAAGATTTGCGCGGGGTTTCAAATCGGGCGGGCGGTGCGGAAGGAACGTGCACGCTCGGGTAGGAGGTAGAGTGCGCGGGAAAGACTCCGCCGGTTTGGCCGCCGGGAAGCGGCGAGGTCAGCGCGGGCGCGGCTCCGACGCCGCCCGCCTGCGGGTTCGGAGGAAGCGCCTGTGTCGGCATCTCGTTAGCCGAGAGCGTCATCGTCGGCTTACCGCAGGCACGACAGAACTGCTGTCCGGCGAATAGCTCCGCGCCACAATTTTTGCATTTGTCAGCCATGAGATTTTTTCACGTCAGTTCGGACGCCCGCTCAAGCGCCGAAGTTGTTGATGGAACGGGAGCGTTCGTCGAAAGATTGATTGAGATCATCTGCCGCGCCTTCGACCGCCGAGGCGGCGTCTTTAAGTTCGGCGGCGCTCGCCGCTTTCGACTTCAACTCGCGCGCATGATGTTCGAGCGCCTCGACCTTTTGAACGAGCGCGAGGTCGAAACTATAGAGCGCCTCAAGCTGCGGCTCTTCAATCTTCACGGCGTCGAAGAAACCGCTATAACCGTAGCTGGCGAAGCGGACGCGGTTCTCAATCTGGTCAATCTTCTTCAGCACGCGGTCAATCGGCCCGACCTCCATCAGACGCCCCGTCGAACTCAGTTCCCGCATCAACTCGTTGAGCGGCTGTTTCGTTGCGCGGAGCCGGTCGGCCAAATGCTCTCGGTGCAACTTATCCAGATCGCGTCGCCGCTCGCGCTCGACGTACCCACTATAGCCCGGAATCTTTTCGCCGAGCCTTTCGACCCAATCACTTAATTCGCTCATAAGATTTCACACGCGGACGCGGATAGTCATTTCGTCCGCCTCCGCCCCGCGCTCCTCAAGCCTCCACTTAAATTAACGTTGAACGCGGAACGATGAACTGTCAGATAAAAACTTTGCTGTTTTTCGGTTTGTCATTCCGCGTTTCTTATACGTCTGCTCTCACCGGCTGGTTCAATAAGGCTGATTCTATCATTTCGCGGGGCGTTCCTGCGCGACATATGGTTGCGCGCCGAGCGGGCGCGGCTTTATGATGGCTGTGGCCATGCACGAAAGAGCCGGGAAGCCCTTGCCGGGCGGGCGCGGGCGGTTCGCTCTGAAAGGCATCTAGCCGCTCTCCTCTCACTTAAAATTTTCCGGTTTAACGGTATGGAGGCCAACTTGGGCGTAAGATTTCCGGCTTGCTGTTGCCTCCAACGCGGTTGCGCGGAATGGGTTGCGCGTTATTTAAATTTTGATTTTCAGGTCAACTTTATCAGGTTAACTTTATGAGTGCTGATTTAGAACAATCCCCCGCCGGTCAGGCCGCAGAAGGCAAGTACGTCTACTGCATCATCGAAACCAAAGACCAACGCTCGTTCGGCCCCGTCGGCATCGGCGGGCGCGGCGACGAAGTCTACACCGTACATTATGACGGCCTCGCGGCGGTCATCTCCAACACGCCGCTCGTCGTCTATGATCCGACGCGCGAGAACGTCTTTGCGCACGAGCAGGTTAACGAAAGCGTGATGCGCGAGTTCACCGTGCTGCCGATGGCCTTCGGCGTGCTCTTCCGCACAGAAGAGGACATCGTCGAACTGATGCGCGGAACTTACGATGCGCTGCGCGACGTGCTCTCGAAGATGGAGGGCAAGGTCGAGTTCGGCCTCAAGGTGAATTGGGATCGCGAGCGCGTGATTGCCGAGATCGAACAGGAGAGCGAAGAGATTCGCAATCTCAAAGAACAAATCACCTCGCGCGCTTCCGGCTCAACCTACTTCGCGCGCATGCAGCTTGGACGCCTGATTGAAACCGCGCTCTCCGATCAGGCCGACGCCTACGTTCGTGAGGTCTATTCCGTGTTGCGCGATACGGCGGTCGCCTCGCGCGCCAACAAGCCCATCGGCGACAGGATGATTATGAACGCCGCTTTCCTCGTCGAGCGCGACCGCGAATCCGAGTTTGACAGCAAAGTTAAAGAGATTGCCGCCAAGTACGAAGGCAAACTCTCTTTCAAATACACAGGCCCTTGGCCGCCCTATAACTTCGTTCACATTCGACTCAAGCTGGAGCGCGGCGAAGGCGCGGCCTGAAAACTGCTCTTATGTTCTTCATAGACGATCTGCTGCTCGCTCCGGTCAACGGCTTCAAGTTCATCTTGCGGCAGGTTCAGCAGATCGCTGACCGCGAGTTGAACGACGACACGGTGATCAAGGAGCAACTGCTTGAGTTGCAGATGCGCCTTGAGCTTGAAGAGATTTCCGAAGAGGATTACGCCGTCGCCGAAGCGGAATTGTTCGCGCGACTGCGCACCATCAAGACGCGCCAACTCGAAGCTCTTCAGCAAGTCCATACGGCGGAGTCTTCATCACTCGTCATCGAGGCGGGCGGCGACGAAGAAGGCGGCGGCGCGAGTTTCTGGGAGCCGGGCGGCGGGGGAGAAGACCGTTGACACGGAAAAAAGGCGCGGCGAAGGAAAGCAACACTGCGCGCCGCAAGTCTTCTCCGAAAACCAGCGCCACGTCCAAGCACAGTTCATCCGCCCGCACGTCTCCGGCTCAAACTTCATCCGCACACTCCTCCGCCTCGCGCCCTCCGGCGCGCGCTTCAAAGTCCCTCTCATCGAAAGCCTCTCGCTCGTCGCAAGCCTCCACGCTGCCCGCTTCGTTCCCCGGTGCGCGTTATCTTTTTTTCGGCGGCAAGGGCGGAGTCGGCAAGACTTCTGCGGCCTCCGCCGCCGCGTTGCTGCTGCTTGAAAGCTCGGCTGAAGGGGAACAAATTCTTCTCTTCTCGACCGACCCGGCGCACTCGCTCTCCGACAGCCTTGAGACGGAAATCGGCGACCGCCTCATCGAAGTCGCGCGCGGTCGCGGGCTGGCGGAACGCGCGCCGCGCCTCTTCGCGCGCGAGATGGACGCGACGCAAGCCCTCGAAGAGTTCAAACAAAAACATCGCGGCGTCTTAAGTGAAATCGCGGATCGAGGGACGCTGCTCGACGAAGCAGACATCAACGAACTGCTCGACCTTTCGCTGCCCGGCATGGATGAGGTCATGTCGCTTTTTGAATTGAGCGAAGTCGACCGCGCGGGACAGTTCGCGCGCATCGTCGTGGACACCGCGCCTTCGGGTCATACCTCGCGCCTGTTGCGGCTGCCGGAGGTTTTCACGCGCTGGATTATGGCTCTCGACCGGCTCTCGGAAAAGCATCGCTTCATGGTCGCGCGGTTCGTCCGTGGGGGGCGCGCGCGCGCCGACGAAGTTGACCTTTTCCTGCGCGAGTTGACCGAGCGCGTCGAGCGCGTGCGCGCGATGCTTTTCGACGAAGAGCGCGCCGCCTTCACGCTTGTCACCATCCCCGAAGCGATGAGCGTCGAGGAAACCGTGCGTTACTTTGCGCTGCTGCGCGCCGAACATGTGCCCGTCACAGACCTCATTATCAACCGCGTCGAAAGCGAGCATGCGGCGTGTCCTTATTGCCGCGCGCGCGTCGAGAGTCAGGCGCATTGGCTCGCCGAGATTGAAGAGAAGTTTGAGACGCTACGCATCCGTCGCGTCCCGCTCTTACCCACGGAAGTACGCGGGACGGAGGCGCTGCGCCGCTTCGCCGCCCTCGCGTGGAAGACGGACGAGACGAAAGCCGTGCGGATTGCACGACCGCCGAAAGTTAAAAGCTCGTCGCGCAAGGTTTCAGACCGGCGCGCTCCCTCCGTCGCCGCCACCGATAGCGAAGCTCTCATCGCGGCGGGCGCGCGGCGACGCCTGCTCATCTTCGGCGGCAAGGGCGGAGTCGGAAAGACGACGGCGGCGGTGGCCACCGCGCTGGCGCTGGCTGGCAGTAATCCGGCGGCGCGTGTGCTCGTCTTCTCGACCGACCCGGCGCATTCGCTCTCCGACAGTTTCGATGAACCAATCGGCGAACTGCGGCGCGGCGTCGCCGATCTCAAAAATCTGGACGCGTCGGAGATTGACCCGGCGGCGCACTTTGAAGAGTTGAAGGAGCGTTACCGTCAATGGACGGATGAACTGTTCGAGACGCTGACGGGAGGCTCGCGTTGGGAGCTCCAATTCGACCGCGAGGCGATGCGCGAAATGGTTGCGCTCGCGCCGCCCGGCATCGACGAAATTGCGGCGCTCAGCGCCATCAGCGATCTCGTTGAAGACGAAGCCTATACGACCATCGTGCTCGACACCGCACCGACCGGCCACCTTATCCGCTTTCTCGAACTTCCCGATGTCGCGCTCTCTTGGGTGCGTACCTTCATCAAGCTTTTATTGAAATACAAAGAGGTGGTGCATTGGGGGAGCGTCGCCGAAGAATTGATTGCGCTCTCGAAAAACATCAAGCGCGTCGCCGCGCTGCTCACCGACGCCGAACGCTGCGAGTTCATCGGAGTCGCCATCCCCGAACAGATGAGCCTCGAAGAAACAACGCGTCTCTTCGAGCGCCTCGCGCAACTGCGCGTGCCGATGCGCCGCTTGCTCATCAACGCGACAGTGACGGCAGAGGCCGCAGAGGGCTGCGACTTCTGCGCCGCACGCCGCCGCGCGCAGCAGAGCATGATTAAGATTTTCCGGCAGCGTTTCAAAAACGACTTGGAGATTTTCGTCGCGCCCCAGCAACCGCACGAGATACACGGGAGCAAGCGTCTGCGCGAACATTTCGCCGCGTGGCATCATTGATAATGCACCACCGCAGACACCGCAGGATGCGCAGGGGCACAGAGCAGATTTGAAATCTTAAATTCGTGTAACGTCTGTGCTCTGCGGTGTCTGCGATGTTGAATCATAGTTTTCATATACTTAATTGAGAAACGCGCATCGCGGGCAGGAAATGAGCCTCCGCCCTTACGTATTTCGCCCTCTCGTAGAAAGTCTGATATTGTTCTCATGGTTCGGACGGTTTTGAAGTTGATGAGTAAAGAGGGGTCAAAAAAGAATGTGGGCGCGGCGAGCAGACACGTTGAGGCGTCTGCCTTTTACCTCTACTGCATCGGCGAGCGCGACCAACTGACGCCGTTTTTTGCAGAGAAACTCCCCGCGCCGATTGAAACGGGAGCGAGTCTTGAAGCCGTCGGAGGCGGTGAGTTGTGCGCCGTCGTGAGCGCCGTCCCGCTCGCAGACTACGGCGAAAAAGCTTTGCAGGAACGCCTGACCGATGCGACGTGGACGGCGATGCGCGCGATGAGACACGAAAGGACTGTCGAATTCTTCGCGCGCCGCGCGAGCGTCATTCCCTTGCGCTTCGGCGCAATCTATCTCACGCGCGAGCGCATCGAGGGGTTGCTCGAAGAACGGCGCGCGGAGTTTCAAGCGATTATCAAACGCCTGCGCGGCTGTGAAGAATGGGGCGTCAACATCTACGGGGATCGCGCGAAGCTGAAAGACCAAATCACAGAGGTCAGCCCGAGGCTGCGCGAGTTGGCTGAGCGCGCCGCGTCCGTGCCGCCCGGACAGGCTTATCTCCTGCGTAAAAAAATCGACGTCATGCGTGCCGACGAAACGCGCGACGGCGTGAAGCGAGTCGCCGCAGAAATTGAAAGCGAACTGGCAGCGGCCTCCGAGACCGAAGCGGTGCGCCTGCGACTGCTCAAAGATGAAGCGACCGAGCACGGCGAGTTGACCGCCAAGCTCGCCTTTCTCGTCCGCCGCGAACGCTTCAATGAATTTCGCGCGGCGGCTGAGAAACTCGCCGACCGCCACGCCCCGCTCGGCTTTCGTCTGGAACTGACCGGCCCTTGGCCTCCTTACAACTTCGCGCACGCGTGAGAGGAAATGACGAACGCCGCAACGATGAATTAAAAACAGCTATGCTTTTATCTTTCAATTCCGCATTCATCGTTGCGACGTTCGTCATTTGATTGCTATGTCTGAACGATTTTTTGAGCTTGGCGAAGAGGATGAGTTGTCGCTTTTGGAGACGCTCGATCACGTGCTCGATAAGGGGCTGGTGATTGCGGGCGAGATTACGATTTCGGTCGCCAACATTGACCTCATCTACCTCGGCCTCAACGTCCTGCTCGGCTCGGTCGAGGGAGTTAGTCGAGTGCTCGGAGACCGCGAGCAACGCATCGAGGCTCGAACTTTGAAACTCCCGCTTCCCTCCGCGATAGAGGACGAGTCACGGGGCGAAGAATGACGAAGTTGTACGTCTATTGTCTGAGTGACGAAGCGACGCCCGCGATGATCGAGGCAGTCGAGGGCGTGGACGGTGCTCCGCTCCGTCTGGTTCAACCCGGAAACTTGAAAGCAGTGGTGAGCGACTTTGCGGGCGACCGTATTTCTCTGTCGCGTGAGCACGTCGAGGCGCATAACCGCGTCAACGCGTATGTGCTCACACACACGACGCCGCTTCCCTTTCGCTTCGGCACGCTCATTAGTCGGACGCAACTTGAAAGCTACGTGCTGGCGCACGAAGCGGCGCTCGCGGGCGTGCTGGCGCGTGTGAGCGGAGCGGTCGAGATGAGTTTGAAGATTTTGTGGGACGTGAAGTCCGAACGCATCGCGGCGGAAAACGAGGCGGCGCAAAGCACTGTGGCGGCGGGAGCGGAGAGCGCACCGCCGCAGGGTGTGGGCGCGGCGTTTCTGGCGGCGAAGCGGCGCGAACTCAATGGTGAGGCCGGATTGAAAGAGCGCGCTGAAGAGTTAAGAGCGTGGCTTGCGGGACAATTGGGCGAACTGATTAGAGAAGAGCGTGTGACGGTCGAAGCGTCGAAGGCGCTCGTCTTGCGCGCGGCGCATCTGGTCGAGCGCATGCGGCTGGACGAGTACGGCGAGCGGCTGCGCGTCTTGCGCGAAGAGCAGCAGTCGCGCCTGCGTTTTCTGACGAGCGGCGCGTGGCCGCCTTACAGTTTCAGCGAAGTTTGAAAGCAGCGCGGTCAGAAATTAAGGACGGTAAAAGTTAAGAGCGGTAATTCTTTTCGCCTGCGGTCTTTCAACTTTTGCCCTCCTTAGCCGAGAGGCATAATGTTTAGATTGTATAAGTCAGACTGTTCGGAGTATTCTGTTGAAGCATTCTCTCAATCCCCCTGATCCGGTTGAGCCGGAAATAGAGACCGCGCATCCGCAGGAGTTTATTGAAGAACTCAGGCGCGTGACCGACCATCTCCCCGAACGCATCAATATTGATGCCCAGTCGGTCGAGCAGGGTCTCGCAAAACTCGTCCTGACGTTGATTGAACTAATTCGCAAGCTTCTGGAAAAGCAGGCGGTCAGACGCATGGAGGGCGGTGATTTGTCCCCGCAGGAGGTCGAGGATTTGGGACTGGCTTTGATGAAACTGGAAGCGAAGATGCAGGAGTTGAAAGAGCAGTTTAATTTGGCGGATGAAGACCTCAACCTCGATCTCGGCCCCATCGGGCGTTTGATCTGACGTTTGAGAGCGACGTGGAGAACAAGGCGGTCTTTCGAGAAATGAGAGCCTGTGCGGTGAAGTTGCGACCCCCACAATAAAGAGCAAGGGAGAAGCGAGCATTGTCTAGTGAGCGATCAAATTTAATCAGCGCACGTCCCCCCGGTCTCGTTGATGTACTTGATAGAATTCTCGATAAGGGACTGGTAATCGCAGGCGACATCAAAGTTTCGCTCGCCAACGTCGAGTTGTTGACATTGCAGATACGCCTGCTGGTCTGTTCGATTGATAAGGCCGAGCAAATTGGTCTCAACTGGTGGCGCTACGACACGAATCTCACCACGCGCGCCGAGCGAGCCGAGGCCGAAAACGTCGAACTGCGCGAGCGTCTCGCCGCGCTCGAACGCGAGGTGCGACAACTGGGCGAGCCTCAGACCGGCGTCACAGCCGGTCGAACAGGCGCTACGTCCAAAAGCGGCGCGGGCGTTTCCGGGCGGGCATCAAAAAGCGGCGCGAAAAAAGGCCGTGGGCGCACGCGCTGAAGGAATTTCGCGCAGAAGAGCGCGCCGCCGCGAACATGAATTTGAGGAAGTTGAAGTTTGAAGATAGGCGTCGGGGCGTCGCAAAGATTTTGCGCTACCGGATAAGCGTTGGGCGACGCATGGCAAAGTTCGTTGATTTCCACTTAACCGAGAAAGGTATTTAAGCAAATGGCTGTAGAGAGAGCTCCGGGCGGAACAAGCCTGATAGACGTGCTCGACCGTGTGCTCGATAAGGGCATCGTCATTGACGCGTGGGTACGTATCTCGCTTGTCGGCATTGATCTCATCACAGTCGAAGCGCGCGTCGTCGTCGCCTCGATTGATACATATCTGAAGTACGCAGAAGCCGTCGGTCTTACTCCAGCTGTCTCGCGTCCCGCGCTGGGGCCGAGCACTGCCGCCGAGCCACTCGAAGACGACCGTCGCCGTCGCGTCCCGGTTGACGTGGAGAGAAGCTAAAAAAAGTAGTCGGCAATCAGTAGAAACGCATTCGTGTCTGATGCTGGCTACTGACGACTGACCGCTGACTACTCGCTATGGAGAATCGTCTGACAGAATCAGCGCGCACGCCCGGCGCTTTCAGCGAGAGCGCTCCGGCAGACCTGCTCACGCGCCAGTACGAACTATTGTTCGAGATGACGACGCAACTGCTCGCCGCCCAAAAGCTGGAGGAGCGTTTGCTTCTGACGCTCGACACGGCGACCTCCGGCTTGGGCTACCCGCACGCGGCGATTGCATTGATTGATAAGCGCAGCGCCACTCTGCGCCTACGGATGGCGGTTGGCTTCGCGGACGACGCGGCGGTTTCAAGTATCGAATTGCCGCTCGATTCGAGCGCGCCACATGTGACGGTGGTGCACGACGGGCGTCCCGTCTGGATCACGCGCGGAAGCGGCGAGGCGGCGACGGATTTTCTCGACCGTCTCGGAAGTACGACCGACCTGCTCGCCATTCCACTCTTCGGTAGTAATCTCTCCCCGGAGAAACCGGCGGCGGAGTTTGCGCGCCGCCCTTACAGCGACGACAGATACTGGATGCCCGAAGCGATGTGTATGGGCACGCTCTATCTCGGCGCACAGCACAGCACGCATACTCCGCAACAGTTGCGGATGCTCACGTTTTTTGCCGACCGCGTCGGCGTCATCCTCTCGTCGGCGATTCAGACCGAGCGGCTCAATGCGACTGTCACCAAGTTGCAGCGCGAGCGCCAGTGGGTCGAGTCCATCATGAAGTCGGTCGCCGACCCCATCGTGCTGACCAACCTCGACAACGAAATTCTTTTGCAGAACCGTCGCGCCGAAGAACTCTTCAGCGGCTCGAAGAACGCGAGCGAGGGCAAGCGGCGCGCGCTGGAGATGAACGACCTACTGTTCTCCGCCTATCTTTCAAGCGCGGCGGTCGCTTCCGAAGCGGTAGTGGGGCGCGACCTGACGCTGGTTGACCCGCTCGAAGGCTCGGATATTCACTTTGAAGTTATCTCGACTCCGGCCTTAAACGCGCGCGGCGAGCGCATCGGGATGGTTTCCATCTTCCGCGACGTGACCGATTTGCGCCGCGCTAACGAAGAGTTGGCGCGCAATTTCGTCAAGCTGCAACAGGCCGAATCGGAAGCGCGGCGTGAACGCGACCGCCTCGACCTGATTCTGGAAAACGTCGGACACCCCATCGCCGTCTGCGACACGACGGGGACGTTCATTCTTTTCAACACGCGCGCCGAGCGGCTCTTTCAAGAGACGGACGCCATCGCGGCGCGCGCCGCGCGCGCCGTGCGCGCCAACTCCGTCAAGCTCACTTCCTTTATCTCCGGGCTGGCTTCCGACGCGCAGACCGGCAGACAGGCTGAGATTGAACTGATTGACCCGGAGACGGGCGAGACGCTCCCGATGGAGATTACTTCCGCCGAAGTGACCGACGCGCAGGGACAGGTGACGGCGGTCGTCTCCATCCTTCACGATCTGACGGAGATTAGAGAGTTGGAGCGCAGGCGCGTCGAACGGCAGCTTTTCGAGTCGGAGAAACTCGCGGCGGTCGGTCGCCTCGCCGCTTCCATCGCGCACGAAGTCAACAACCCGCTCGAAGCCATCAAGAACTCGCTCTATCTTTTGACCAACAGCAAGAATCAGGAATCGAACCTGCGCTTTCTCGACGTGGCGCGCAAAGAGACGGAGCGCGTCTCGCATATCATTCGCCAGATGCTCGGTTTCGCGCGCCGCTCCGGCGAGGTCGAATGGGTCAACGTCAATCAGGTGTTGGAAGAAACGCTCGTCCTCGTCGAAAAGAAATTGAAGCAGACGGGCGTGCGCGTCGTGCGCGCATTTGATGCGGGATTACCGCCCGTGCGCGCGCGCGCAGATCAATTGCGGCAGGTCTTTCTCAACCTCATTCTCAACGCGCAACAAGCACTGCAAGGCGAAGGCACGGTGCAAATCAAGACCGAACAATATGAACAGGCGTTGCAACCGACCATCTCTATTCAAATCTGCGACACGGGTCTCGGCATCAGCGAGTCCGATCAGGCGCGTATCTTCGAGCCGTTCTTCTCGACGCGGACGAAAGGCACGGGTCTCGGTCTGTGGGTCACGCAGGACATCGTGCGTCATCACGGCGGTCGCATCGAAGTGACGAGCACCGAAGGCAAAGGCACGACGTTCAACATTATTCTTCCCGTTGACTCTCCGACACTCTTGGAAACAGATGCCGGACGCACTAAGTAAACAGAACGAGCATGCGCCGGGCAGCCGCGCCATCAGCAACTACGGCGGCAACTCGTCGAACAAGCCGCAGTATTGCATTCTCGTCGTTGACGACGAGGAGAACGTGCGTATTACGACCGCCGCCATTCTCGAACAGGAGGGCTACACAGTCGAGACGGCGAGCGACGGGCGCGAGGCGCTCGACAAGATTAACCACACGAAATACGATCTCGTCCTCACAGACCTGCGGATGGAGGACATGGATGGCAGCGTCCTGCTCAACGAGATTCACACGCGCCATCCGTCGCTCGTGACCATCGTGCTGACCGGCTATGCCTCGATCGAATCGTCAATTGATGCGTTGCGTCTGGGCGTCTATGATTATCTCGTCAAGCCCTGCGTGATTGAAGATTTGAAACGCACTGTGCGCCGCGCGCTCGAACATCGAGAACAACAGGCGCGCATTCACGAATTGTCAACGCCCGTCGTCGAAATCTGGGATGGCATCCTGTTACTGCCAATCATCGGCACGCTCGACGACCAACGCGCCGCGCAGATGGCCGGGACGCTGTTGCAGATGGTGAGAGCCAAGAGCGCGCAGGTCGTTATCATTGACATCACCGGCTGCACAGTCGTTGACAGCTACACTGCCGCGCATTTAATTAACACGGTGCGCTCGACCAAACTGCTCGGTGCGGTGGCGATTATTACCGGCGTCAGCGCCGCCATCGCCGCCGATCTCGTCAAACTCGGCATCGAGATGGAAGACATCTCCACACGCCGTCGCCTTGCAGACGGGCTGCGCTGCGCTTTTGAATTTATTCATGTCGCGGTAGAAAATGACAGGGGTCAAAAGTTAGAGGCCAGTTGAAAACCGAACTGCCTTTCACTGACCTCTAACCTCTGATTGTTATGTCTTCGATATATCAGGACAATGGACAGGAGAGAGCGCGATTGCTCGTCGTGGACGATGAGGAGAGCGTGGCGCTGACCATCAGCGAGGTTCTGCGTCTCGAAGGCTTCGAGGTGGACGTGGCATCGAGCGGGGGGGATGCCGCCGAACTCTTGTCTCATCAATCTTACGATCTCGTCCTGACGGATTTGCACATGGACGGCGGCGACGGCCTCTCCGTGCTCGAAGAGATACGGCGCGGCACACCGCTCACCATCGCCATCGTCCTGACCGGCTTTGCTTCGGTCGAATCGGCTATCGCCTCGCTCAGGCAGGGCGCTTATGATTATCTGGTCAAACCCTGCATCATTGACGAACTAAAATTGACGGTGCGGCGCGGTCTCGAACATCGTCGCCTGATGATCGCGGAGCAGGAAGCGCGCGCCTCGCTCGAACAACTGAATCAAGAGCTTGAGCGGCGCGTCGAGCAACGCACGGCGGAACTGCTCCGGCTCAACGAAGAACTCTTGGAAGCCAACCGCGCCAAGGACATTTTTCTCGCCACGCTCTCGCATGAGCTACGCACGCCTCTGACGCCCGTCCTCGGCTGGGTCAACCTTCTGCGTTCCGGCGGCACGAATCTCGACACGTCGCTCGTCGTGCAGGGACTCGACGCCATCGAACGCAACGCACGACTGCAAGCGCGCCTCATTGACGACCTGCTCGATATCTCGCGGATCATTTCCGGCAAACTCAGGCTCGAATCGGAGCCGGTGAATTTGTGCGCCATCATCGAAGGCTCTATCGAGACGGTGCGCGGCACGGCCTCTGCGCGCAACATCACGATCGAGGTCGAACCGTGCCAGCATGCGCTCATCGTGCAGGGCGCTTCCGTCAGGCTGCAACAGGTGGTCTGGAATCTACTGACGAACGCCATCAAGTTTTCGCCGGATGGAGGGGGCGTCTCGATGCGCGCGTTTCGCCAAGGCAGAGAGGCGTGCGTCGTGGTCACCGATACGGGCATCGGCATCGAACCTGAGTTCCTGCCGCACGTCTTCGACCGTTTCCGGCAGGCGGACGGTTCGACCACGCGACAGCACGGCGGTCTGGGCTTAGGTCTGGCGATTGTGCAGGCTTTGGTCGAACTGCATGGCGGTTGGGTGCGCGCAGAGTCGGACGGGCAGGGGCAGGGCGCGCGTTTCAGTTTCGGCATTCCGCTTGCGCCGACCGGCTCTGAAGATGAATTAAGCGAAGATGATTTGGAGAGGACGGGGCCCGGCGCGGGGCCCGGCCTCGTCGACGGAGAGTCGCCGGAGATACTCGAACTTTTGAGCATTATGTTCGGGCGCGAAGGCTGCAGCGTGAT
>CAXTRQ010000104.1:18232-21210 GCA_964246705.1 uncultured Pyrinomonadaceae bacterium | reverse complement strand
TCCTTATCTCGTGACCACAATTTTAATACTCGTCTGTTGCTGACGGGTGAATATGTACAGGCGTGCTATCAGGCTTGCGAGATAGTCGTCCGCGCGCTGCCTGACTTTTTCTTTGCCGGGATGTTTGATGCCGAATGCCAGCCAGCCTTTATACATGTCGGGCGGGCCGGGCAGCAGTTCGATGATGGCTATCAAATCCCAGAAGGGATGATACTCAAAGCCGTTTCCGGCCAGCTTCCGGTAAGCATTTAAGAATTTGTCAGCCGCCGCCACGTCGTATAGCTGAGCGAGATTCTGCCTGCACCATGCCACGTCAATGCCGACGGGGCCGCGACAGGCATTGACCCAATCAACTACGCCGCTCACCAGACCGCCCTGCCACAGCACGTTGTTCGGATGATAATCGCGGTGGATAAAAAGCTCGCGTGTCGGCGGTCGCGGTGCGGAGACAATCCCAATCGCCCTCTCCCAAAGCTGCGGGAAACTCGACCAACCGGGCGGCGACAGGCTGCCGATGTCGCTATAGGGATAATAGCTCCACGAAAAGTCTCCGGCCTCGATGACGTGTAGGCGGACGAGAGCCTCCGCAAGCTGATGCAGCCATTTGTCTAAATCAGCGGGTTTCAATTCGACTGTGCCGGGCAGCCGCGTCATCAAAGTTGCGGGGACGCCGCAACGCTCGCCCTTCTCGTCATAAGCTAATAACTCTGGCGTCGGCACTCCGCCTTGCGCCGCCTTGTTGAGACTCGATGCCTCATGCAACGCCAAATCCGGCTCTACTTCGAGCCACTCTGCGCTGACGAACTGACGTAGCGCGACTCCCACACGACGCCCTCGATAGCTGACTTCGATACCATGCATAGCCGAGGATGTAGCGCCCGCCAAAGGCGAGACGGCTTCTATCTGAGCGCCCGCGCCGACAGTCTCCGCCACCCAACGCAGGGCTTCAGGAGATGGATGATGTAGAGACGACTGCATGTGAGTCTTACAAAATCTTTAGTTTAAAAACTCCCTACGCGGAGCCGGAATCTCTCCGGTGACCGATGCCGCTCAGGAGATGAAAGAGAGTGCCGCCGAAAAGCGCGATGATTCCCGGCAGGGTCAGAAATCTCTGCAAGCCGGAGAGTTCCGGTTCGTAGAAGAATGCGCCGATTAACAACCCGGACGCGAGGATGATGAGCGCCGATCCCGCCAGTTGGAGAGCCTTCCGCCAACGCCGGTTCCAGTAACTAAAATATGTTCCGACCCCGATGTTAACCAGTCCGGCCAGCAGGATATAGATGTGTCTCGAACGAAGCATCATCCGCGCGCCGTCGCCGAGGCCGCTCATCTGCGGGTAATAGAATTTCAAATACTGTCCCGTCAATAAAAAGATGACGACCACAGCGACGCCGACGATTTTATGAAGCAGACTCATACTAAGATTGTTGCTGCTCGTCGTCTCCGAAACGCTGACGAAATTCCTCCGAGCGACGGCGGAGGATGAGCCAGTCGTCGAAGATTTCCGGCTGTCTGAGCCAGACGGCGAACCACTGTGCGATTTCCGCTTTCTCGGCGCGCTTCCTTTCATTGACCGCCGCATTGCCCGCGATCATCTCGGCGCGCTGCTTGCCTCTCAAGACCGTCTCTTGCACGCGGCGCAAGCCGTCCTTGTCCTTTTTGCGCTGGAACTGTCGGCGCAAGTTTTCGAGTCGCTTAATCGAGGCCGCCGCTTCGTCGAAGCTGGAAAATTTCAGGACGTTGCGAAAGGCCGCTTCGTAAGGGTCTGCGGTGCGCGAGCGCGCGTCCATCTCAAGCACTTCCGCATGACGCAACTCTGCGCCCTCGTCGGCGAGCAGGCGCGCAATCGCGGCGGGGCTTTCGACCGCGCCCTCGCCATATCGCTCGCGCACGACTTCCATGACCGCCGCCAATTCTTTCGCGCCCACGGTTTCGCAATCGAGATGCTCCCACACCTCAATCATCAAATCGCGTTTCGTGCGCGCTTTCCACTCCCGCTTCGTCATACACGCCAAAGCTAAAGCAAACGGGTTCAAAGTTCAATTAAGCGCCACCCACCTCAGCAATCCATCGCCGCAGACCACATAAATTTAGAAAGCCATGTTCCCTTGCGTCCTGCTTTCTTTGCGCCTTGGCGTCTCCAGCGTGAAACTATTTCTCACGCAAAAACGCCAAGCCGCTAAGAAGAAGACCCGCACCTGCCTGACACCCATTTGAACTTTCCGCCTCCAGCCCTTAGACTTGAAGTATATGGTTGAAACGATGGCGAAGGCTCTCTCCGCGCTCCATGAATATTTTGGCTTCGACGATTTTCGTGAAGGCCAGCGCGAAGTTATCGCCGCGATTCTGGAAGGACACGACACGGTCGTCGTGATGCCGACCGGCGGCGGAAAGTCGCTCTGCTATCAACTGCCCGCGATGATGAAAGAGGGCGCGACCATCGTCGTCTCGCCGCTCATCGCCCTGATGAAGGATCAGGTGGACGCGCTTCAGGCGCGGGGCTTGCCCGCCACGTTCATCAACAGTTCGATTGATTTCGAGGAGCAGAAGGCGCGTATTCAGGGTGTTCGTCGCGGCGCATTCAAGCTCATCTATGTCGCGCCCGAACGCTTTCGCAGCGCACATTTTGTCGAGACTTTGCAGCGCGCCGAAATCTCGCTCGTCGCCGTTGACGAAGCGCATTGCATCTCTCAATGGGGACACGATTTTCGCCCGGACTACCTGCGCCTTCAATCCTTCGTCGAGCAGATCGGAGGCCCGCAGATTGTCGCGCTGACGGCGACCGCCACGCCCTACGTGCGCGCAGACATCATCGAGCAACTTCACTTGCGCGACCCGCGCGCCTTCGTCAGCGGTTTTGATCGCCCGAATCTCTCCATCGGCGTCGTCCACACAAAAAAGGATCGCGAGAAAATCGCGCGCGTCAAGGCTCTGGCCGCAGCCTACGAGGGCGGTTCCGGCATCATCTACTCTTCAAC
>CAXTRQ010000104.1:0-18222 GCA_964246705.1 uncultured Pyrinomonadaceae bacterium | reverse complement strand
AGCTCGTCGAGCAGGTCGCGCAACGTCTGCGCGAAGCGCGATTGAGCGTCGTCGCCTATCACGCGGGGATGGAGGACGCCGAGCGCGTCCGCGCGCAGGATGATTTCATGTCGGGGCGCGTCCAGATGATTGTCGCCACCAACGCTTTCGGCATGGGCATTGACAAGCCAGATATACGATTCGTCACGCACTATCATCTGCCCGGCTCGATTGAAGCTTACTATCAGGAGATCGGTCGCGCGGGTCGCGACGGATTGTCTTCGACCTGTATGCTGCTCTTCAACTACGCGGACAAGCGCACGCAGGACTACTTCATCGAAGGCTCTTACCCGCCGCCCGAACTGATTGCCAAAGTTTACGAAGCCCTCGTCGGGACGGGACAAAAACGCATCGAGCTTTCGACGCGCGAGATTGCCGCGCGCTCAGGCGTGCGTAACGAAATGGCTGTGCAGTCGGCGCTCATCACGCTGGAGAAGGCCGGGCACATCGAGCGCGGCGCGGCGGGCGAGAACCGCGCGTCCGTGCGTTTGGCCGTCCCGGCGCAAGAGGCGCGTGAAGCGGTCAATGCGCGGCGCAGCGCACAGATGAAACAGGTGCTCTTCGGATTGCTCGGCGGTTATGAGGTCAACCAGCGCACCGAGACGGAACTCGACGTGGTTGATTTAGCTGAAACGCTAGGCATGGAACTCTCATCGCTGCGCCGAACTTTCGCGGCGCTCGTCGAAGCGGGCATCATCACCTATCAGACGGCGCGACGCACGCGCGGAGTCGTGATGCTCGACGCGCAGCCCGTCAGAAACTTACGCATCCGCCCGCAAGAACTGGCGCGTCGTGCCGCGCTCGAACAGCGCAAGCTGCGCGAGATGATTAGCTTTTGCTACGTCGAAAGCTGCTACCGCGCCTTCATCCTCGATTACTTCGGCGACAGCGCGCACGCCGCCACCTGCGGCAAGTGCGGCAACTGCATGGCCGCCGCGCAAAACCGCGAAGCGCGCGCGGAGGTAGCGCACGTTTTGACTTCCACGGGGCGGACGCGCGCCGCCTCTTCCGTGCCGCTTGCGCCCGCGACCGAGTTCGATAAATTCGTGATGAAGCACGTTCCTTTCGCGGGCGACCTCGAAGAAGAGTTGAGCGAGCAGAAGCGTCTGCGTCGAGGGCGCGAGCGGGCTGAAGCAAGCGGCAAAGACTTAGAAGCAGAAACCATCGGCGTGACAGAGGCGCGCGATTTGACGGAAGCGGAAGCTCTGACGGCGCGTAAGATACTCGCGTGCGCCGCGCGGATGGGCGGGCGCTTCGGCAAAGGTCTGCTGGCGGCCACACTGCGCGGCTCGCGCTCCGCCAAAATCACGCAGGCCGGTCTCGAACAGCTTTCGACCTACGGCATTCTCTCCAACATGACGCAAGAGGAAATCATGCTCTACATTGATGCGCTCGTCTCCGCGCGCTGTTTGACTATTGAGACCGGAACTTATCCGACCATCGCGCTCTCGCCGCTCGGCGGCGAAGTGATGCGCCAGCGCACCAACGTCCAACTCGCGCTTCCCCCGCCCGACCGATTCGACGCGTCGAGAGCTTCCTTCTCAACCTCAAATGCGCGCGCCGCGTCCGGCAATTCTTCCGTTTCACTCCGGCGCGGCGCTGACACGTCCGTGCCGAAAGTGACGACCGTCGAAGAAACATACGCGCTCTACAGCGAGGGGCTTTCCATCGAAGAAATTTGCGCGCGCCGCGGACTGACCGAGATGACCGTCGAAAAGCATCTCGCCGACTGCATCCTCGCGGGTCGCCCCTTCGACATCTCTCAGCATGTCGACGAAGAGACGCGCGCGCTCATCGAACTCGCCGTCGAACAACTCGGCACTGAACGCCTCAAGCCCCTGCGCGACGCGCTCGCGCAACACATCACCTACCGCATGATTCGCTTTGTCGTCGCCGACATGCAACGCGGTCAAGAAAACGAAAGTTAAAAACCAATAGTGCGTTCATTCTTGGTGCTTGCCGATTCGTGTTAAAGTTGTTGGCAATCTGCCAAAGTTGAGAGGAACGAATGACCCGTAATCCGAACACCGAACCGCCGCAACCGAGCGATCAGCCGGAGTTGCCGCCGACGCAACCCTCCGATCCTATTTACCCTGACCCGCAGCAACCTGAGCCTCTGCCTCTGCCGCCCGATTCAGAACCTTCGCCGCGCGCCCCAGTGCGTGAACCCGACCCCACGCCAATGCCCGCAGGCGACCCCCCGCCCGCTGAACCGACGCGTCTTGTGTGACGGGAAACACTGTTCGCCCAATCGTTTTATCCTTTATAATTGAGACCGCGATGAATACGTCGAGCGGTCAAAGGAATTTGCAAGATTTCGAGCGGGCGGGCGCAGGGCAGACCGGCGTCCGGGGAGAGCGTAGCCCGCGCCTCGCGGAGATCGTGCGGGCGCTCGAATCCAAACCTTTCAAGCCGCACAGGATGTTTCGTAACGAGCACGCGCAGACGCTCGTCAGTTTCGTCTGGCCGCGCCGTCAGCGTCTGCGCGAGGAATCGCGCGCCGATACGGAGCGCCTCTTTGATGTCGAACCCGGCGTTCAACTTCTCGCGCACTGTCGCTGGCAAACAGAACGGCTTTCTCATCCGACACTAGTTCTCGTCCACGGCCTCGAAGGATCGAGCGCGTCGCGCTATATTCTCGGCACAGCAGGCAAGGCGTTTCGCGCGGGCTTCAACATTGTGCGCCTGAACGTGCGCAACTGCGGCGGCACGGAGCACCTTGCGCCGACGCTCTATCATAGCGGGATGAGCGACGACATCGCCCGCGTCGTCGAAGAACTAATCGAGCGCGACCGCCTTCCGTCCATCTTTGTCGCGGGCTTTTCGATGGGCGGTAATCTGGTTTTGAAAATGGCCGGAGAGAGCGGAAGCGATGCGCCGCGCGAACTCAAGGGCATCTGCGCCATCTCGCCCTCGCTTGATTTGCGCGCCTGCGCGCACGCCATCGAGCGACCCTCGAACTGGATTTATCAAAACAGCTTTGTGCGCAGCTTGCATCGCCGCATCCGTCACAAGCAGAAACTTTTTCCCGAACTCTACGACATCGGCGAACTCAGTCGCGTCCGTACCGTGCGCGATTTCGACGAAATCTACACCGCTGTCCACGGCAACTTTCGCAACGCAGACGATTACTACGAACGCGCCAGCGCACTCCAATTCATCCCCCGTATCGAAAGGCCGACGCTCATTATCCACGCGCAGGACGACCCCTTCGTGCCCTTCGCATCGTTCTGCGACCCGGCGATTGACGACAACCCGCAGGTCATTCTCCTTGCGCCGCCCTACGGCGGCCACGTCGCTTTCATTACCGACGAAGCTGTGGGCGAAGACCGTTTCTGGGCGGAGAATCGCATCGTGGAATTTTGTCGCCTCGTCTATGACGCGGATGACGGAAGATGAGCGCAATGCTCAGGCCGAACATCGAAGGACGGCGACGATCAGTTTCGTCTGGGCGTGCGCGTTTAAACTTGCGCGGCGCGGTGCGTAAGAAATAAGCTCTGGTATGATTGGAAAGGCTCTGACGTTATTACGGGCGACCGAAGTTTTGCTCGTCCCATGCCGAACAAAACGATGATAGCTCTTAAATTGGTCTCGGTTCTTCTTTTAATTTTGAGCAACGGCTTTTTTGTCGCCGCGGAATTTGCGATGGTCAGCGTGCGTCGCGCGCGTGTCGAAACGCTCGCCGCCGCTGGCAACCGGCGGGCGCAACGCCTGTTGGACGTGCTCAACAATATCAATTCTTACATCTCTGCGACGCAACTCGGAATTACGCTCGCCTCGCTGGCGCTCGGCTGGATTGGTGAGCCGACGGTCGCACTGCTGCTCGAAACCCCCTTTTCATATCTGCCAGAGCACTGGCATCAAAATCCGGCTTTTGAAGCATGGAAGCACGGCATCGCCTTTTTCCTCGCCTTCACGGTTATCACCACCTTCCACATCGTCATCGGCGAGTTGGTTCCGAAGACGCTGGCGCTCGAACGCGCGGAGGGTCTGGCGCTGGCGTGCGCGTGGCCGCTGCAAACCTTCTACAAGATTTTTCGCTGGCCGATACGCGCCATCTCATGGATGGGCAGGGGCGTCGCACGTCTTATCGGGCTGAAAGGCGTCGCCGAAAACTCATCCATCTACACGGAAGAAGAGTTGCGCCAACTCGTTGACCTCTCTCATAAGAGCGGGCATCTCGAACGGGGTGAGCAGCAGTTAATAAATCGCGTCTTCGATTTCTCGGAGGCCGAAGTGCGCGAGGCGATGATTCCGCGCACGGCCATCATGGCGCTGCCCGATACGGCGACGCTCGAAGAGGCTGAAGAGGCTTTCTGCGAAGGCGGCTATTCGCGCTTGCCCGTCTATCACGAACACCTCGACGAGATTACAGGCATTCTCTTTATGAAAGATTTGATGCCCTGCCTGCGCAGCACGAATGCAAAACAGTTCAACCTGAAAACAATGCTGCATCCGCCGATATTCGTTCCGGCGACGGCGCGTCTCGGCTCGGTGCTCGCGCAGATGCAGACCGAGCAGACGCACATTGCCTGCGTCGTGGACGAGCACGGCGGGTTAGAAGGCATCGTCACGATGGAGGATTTACTGGAAGAGATTGTCGGCGAAATCAACGACGAGTATGACGAAGAGGCGCGCGCGCAGATTATCGAAGAAGCGAACGGGACGTTTCTGCTCGACGGCATGCTGGCCGTGCGCGACGCCAATCGTCGCTTCAATCTGAAGTTGCCGGAAGAGGGCGGTTATACGACGCTCGCCGGTTTCCTGCTCTCGAAGGCCGGACGTATTCTGCGCCCCGGCGAATCGGTCGAGCACGACGGCGCGCATTTCCTCGTCGAACATGTTGACCGCAGGCGTATCCGCCGCATTCGTTTCACGCCCGCACCGACGCAGGACACGGAAGCCGCCGCCTGAAGAATTCCCGGTAGCGCAAATCAGACGAGCGTGTGAAATATGGATAATCGCGGCAAAGCGGAACTTATTTTCGTGCTGGCGATGATGGCCTTTCTTTTCATCTTCGCCATCGCGGCGGTCGTCATCTTCGTCCGCGTCTGGCGCAAAGAACACAAAGACAAGACGAAGCCAACCTGACGCATGTCCCGCCAGCCTTTCCATCATAGAGCAGAGAGAATCTGCAAGACCGCCCTCCTTCGCATTTCGCTTGCTTTGCGGCTTTGCGTCGGAAATAGTTTCACGCAAAGACGCAAAAAAGAAGGAACGTTGAACGATTGAGGGGAGTTACTTCTCCAGCCTTTTCAATAAACGTCCGGCCTGATTGCGTGCAATGAGCGGGAGTCGTTCGTCCGTATTGAGTTCGCGCAGGAGCGGGATGAGTTGTTGCGGGTCGGAGAGGCCGCCGCGCGTCACCGCCGTATCGAGACGGCTCAAAAGTTTGGGCGCATCGAGCGGCTGATTCTCGCGCGCCACTTCGATTTCAAAGACGAACATCACCTGCTCGGCGGCACGCCGGTATTCATCGGCGAGCGCGAAGGCATCGCGGTCATGACTGTAGTTGAACTCGGCTGTGCGCTCGCGCTTTCCACGCGTCATGCGCAGACGGGTCGTCCCGATGTTGGCGAACGATTTGGAGGATTGGTAGTTCGTGTCGGAGTCGAGGAAATGGAGCGCTTCCCATAAAGCGTTGATGCGCTGCAAGGCGGCCTCGGATAATTGAAGCGGTTCGACTATCGGCTCGGAATCCGTGCGGCGCTCGAAGAGGACTTGCCCGCGCCCGCGCCCGTCGTGCTCAAGCTTGATGTGATGGACGGCAAACTCCGGCTGCTCGAACTCATAAGAGTAATGGGGCGCGTCCGCCTCCGTCGCGTCTGTCTCAGCGTGCGGCGAGGCGTTCGTGCTCGCGGCCTTCGCGCCGGAGTCCTGCACCTTTTTTTCCGCCGGGCGCGTCGTCACTTTGTTCTGTGCGGCAGCGCAAATAACCGCGCCCGTTAAAGCAAGCGCGGCTATGAGGAGCAGTAAGCTTTTACGTCTCTTAACAATCACTCGAAACGCACCGAAACAAGTTTTGAAATCCCTGCGTCTTGCATCGTCACACCGTAGAGCGCGCGCGCCATCTCCATCGTTCGTTTGTTGTGCGTGATGACGATAAACTGCGTGTTCTCGGACATCTCGGTAATCTTCGCGGTGAAGCGACCGATGTTCGCTTCGTCGAGCGGGGCGTCCACCTCGTCGAGCAGGCAAAAGGGCGACGGGCGATAACGGAAGATGGCGAGCACCAGCGAGAGCGCGGCCATCGCCTTCTCGCCGCCTGAGAGCAGCAACACGTTCTGTAAGCGTTTGCCCGGCGGCTGCGCAATAATGTCAATGCCTGACTCTAGCACATCGTCCGCGTCTATTAAACTCATCTCGCCGCGCCCGCCACCGATGTGTTCGCCGAAGACCGCGCCGATGTTGCGATTGATTTCGTCGACGGCGGGAGGGACGGGTTCGCGCGAACGCTTTTTGATTTCGCGCAGCGCCTCTTCGGTCGAGATGATACCGTCGGTAATATCCTTGCGCTGCGCCGTGAGGAAGATCATGCGCTCTTCTGATTCCGCCAACTCTTCGAGCGCCATCATGTTGACTGCGCCGAAACTCTCGATGCGCGCGCGCATTTCTTCGACATAAGCCCGCGAGGCTTCCAAATCGAACTTCTCTCCAAGCTCGATGGTCGCAGCCAACTCTTCGAGCGGCTGCGTCAGTTCGCTCATGCAAGCTTCGCGCACGTAGTTGAGACGAGCAGAGCTTTCAGCTTTTTGCACTTCAAGCGCGGCGCGCGCATCCCGCGCGGCGGCGGCTCGCTGGTGCAGTTCGGTCAACTCGAAGGCGAGCGCATCAGCACGCTCACGCGCCTGCGAGAGCCGTGCCGCAGCCTCTTCCACTGCCCTCTCAAGCTCGGCGCGTTCCCCTTCGATGCGACCCGCGCTTTCCTCCATCTCCTGCATCGAGCGGCGCAACTCTCCGAGCCGCGCGCTCATCTGGCCTTCCTCTGCATCGTGGCGTTCGAGCCTTGCGCGGAGGTCGCTGGACTCCGACTCCATGCGTCGCAGTTCGGCGGCAGTGGCGCGGCGACGTTCGGCGGGGGCGGCCGCCCCCGCGCGCGGGGGTGGGGAAATAGTTGGGGTTGGGGGGGCGGCTCCGGCCGACGGGGGGGCGGGGGCGCGCGGCTCGGCGGCCTGCGCGACCGACTGCGTAGCGGCGAGGCGCGCGGCTTCGGCAGCCGACGACTCGGAAGCTTGCAACGTCAGACGCTCTCGCAACGCGTGTTGCTCAGCGGCCAGACGCGCGGTATCATCGGCGACGACGCGGATGTGGCGTTCGGCGCGTTCGATTTCCTGTGCGAGTTGGGCGGCGTTGAGTTCACGCGCGACGTGCTCGCGTTCTTCGCGCCCGATGGCTTCGTTCAAAAGCACATAAGAATCTTCGAGTTCGCCGAGCCGTTTCTGCGACGTAATCCAAGCCTCTTCGGCGAACAGCAGGTCGGCCTCCAGACCCGTCGCGCGTGCTTCGAGTTCGCGCATCTCGCGTTTGAAAGCGAGCAGCCCCGCGCCTTCTTCCGCAACGGGTCGCCCGCCCGCTGCGGCGAGTTGGCCGCCCGCGACCCATTCGCCTTCAATCGTGACGAACATCTCGCCGGACGCCAGAGACATCATCATCGCCTGATCGAGATTCTCGACGACACGCGCATTCATCTCGCGTGCCAGCGTGCGCCTTAAAACGGCGGCAATCTCGCGCGGCGCTCCGAGCAGTCCGGCGACGCGAATATCGCTCCCGCCAGCATTGCTTTCATCCTTCAACAGAGAGCGCGCGCGAATCTCTCCCGGCTCGTCTTCCGCTCCGCCATGAAGTCCGGCGATGAGGAACGTGGCACGCCCCGCACCGCTGGCTTGCAGCCAAGCGGCGGCGCGTATCGCATCGTCCGGTGTCGGGACGATCACGGCTTGCAGGTACGACCCGAAGACGCTCTCGACGGCGCGTTCCCACTGCGGCTCGACGCGCAAAACGTCTGCGAGCGTGCCGATGGAATGAAAATCTTTCGGCGTATCCGTCTCCGCGTCGGAAGCGAAGATACGCTGGACGGCGCGCGAATAGAGCGAGCGTTCCGAATCCAGTTCTTCGAGCGTGTCGAGGCGATGCCGGACGCGCGCCATCTCGTCGCGCACGCGGATGTGATCGGCAGCCGTGACGGCGACTTGTTCGCGCGCTTCGCCGACGTTACGCGCCAGCGCGTCGCGTTCTGAAACGAGCGCATCAATGCGCGCGCGCGCGGTCGTGATTTCCGCCAGCAACTTTTCGGCGTCGGCCTTCGACTGCGTGTGCGCGGCGGCGGCGCGTTCGCCTTCGCGCGCCAGCCCTTCGGCCTGCGTCGCAAGCCTTTCGAGCGCAGCTTCAAGCTGGCGGCCAATCTCCATCAGACGCTCGGCAACCGCCGTGTGCGTCAGCAGTTCGGCGCGCGCGCTCTCGATTGTCGCTTCCGCTTCGAGGACTTCGGCGATACGTTGTGCGTAAGCGTTCTCAGCCGCTTCAAGCTGGCGCGCAGACTCTTCGCTCGCCTCGCGCAACTGCGCGTCGGTCAGGCGCAAGCCCTCGCCCTCCGTCTCGACGACGCCGAGGCGCGCACGCACGATCTCCATCTCATGGCGCACGTCGGTTATACGTTTTTCGAGCGTGACAATCTGATCTTCCCTGTACGCGCGTTCCCGCTCGCGCCGGTCTTGCAGTAAGGCCGACTCGGCGACGGCGGCACGCGTTTCCGCCAATTCCTCTTCACGCGTGCGCGCTTCCGAAGTGGCGCGGCGCGACGATTCCTCGCGCAACTCAAGCTCTGAGACGAGCGCGCTCGTTTCTTCGTTAGCGGCTGCGAGATTCACACGCAGTTCGTCCAGACGTGCGGTCAGCGTGCGGTAGTCCGCCGCATAGACGTGGCGCAGCAGGTCGCGCAGTTCTTCGCGCAATTGGCGATAGCGGCGCGCCTTGGCTGCTTGACGACGCAGCGAGTTCACCTGCTTTTCAATCTCGGAGTTGATGTCGGAGATGCGATGCAGGTGGGTGCGCGCGCCTTCTAGGCGCGCTTCGGCGGCACGCTGGCGGACGCGAAACTTGGTGATGCCCGCCGCTTCTTCGATGAGCGTACGGCGATCCATGGGCTTGGCGGAGAGAATCTGTCCAATGCGTCCCTGCTCGATTATCGCGTAGTGCGCGCCAGAGAGTCCCGTGCCGGAGAAGAGGTCTTGAATATCGCGCAGGCGGCAGACGCGGCCATTCAGTAGATACTCGCTCTCGCCCGAACGATAGAGGCGACGCGTGATGGAGACGGTTTCACCGGGAGCAAAATCGAGCGCCATGCGGCGCGGTCGCCAGTGGCGTTTGTGATGCGCGCGCGCCTTGACCATCGTCGCTTCGCCGCTTGTGGCTTCGATAGCGGTTGAACCGGACAGGGCTGTTTCGTTGCCCTGAACTTCAGCAATCGAACTTTCAACCGCCGGAGACACAGGAGACTCAAACTCCGCGCTGCTCGTCTCAATTTGATCTAAGGGAATGCGCGCTTCGGCCTTGCCGGACGGCGCGGCGATACTCGTTTCCGCATCCGTGTTGATAGGCAGGGCGGCTTCCGGCGCAGCCCCTAGCAACGTCGGCGCGATTTTCTCTTCAACCGCTTCGTTCTGGTCGTCAATTTCTTCAAGCGCGGAGTCAATGTCGTCAATGTCAGGCTCTTCTTCAATCGTCTCGTCGCGCACCATGTGGAGGACGACTTCAGCCATCCCGCTGGGTTGGCGATTGCGCGCGCCTTGAAAGATGACGTCTTTCATCTCTGCGCCGCGTAGCTGTTTGACGCGCTGCTCGCCCAAGACCCACGAGATGGCGTCGGCGACGTTCGACTTGCCGCAACCGTTCGGTCCGACGACCGCAGTAATGCCGTTGCCTGTGAAGACAAGTTCTGTGTAATCCGCGAAAGATTTGAAGCCGGTAATTTCTAAGCGTTGAAGTCTGAACATGCGTTTTGGTTTAAGTCTTCCAATTCGGACAGCTCTGGGGCATCGGGTCGAAAAGCACAGCCCGTAGAGCGCGGTGCGGGAGAGGCACACTATATGTTGCAGGGGGCGGCGATGTCAAACCTAAAGCTCAACCGGAATCTGTTTACTGCTGATACAGCGCACCTTACGTCTATCTCGTTGATAGTCTTCGCGGAACCCCGCAAGGGTTGCCCCTCATGCTCCGATAACAAAAGCGCGACTGGCGGACATCATGGCTAGATGTCCGCCAGTTGCTTGCGGTTTGACAGTGCTATCAACTGGCCCAGACCGGAGACAGGTCGCTCCAGCGGCAGCCTATTAATCAGCTGCCTCGAAGCGTCCCGGTTTACCACCCATGAACCATGGCGTACTCTTCTCCAGTTCCAGCCTCAAGGCATGGGCTGTTTCGGACAGAGTTTGCTGGCTCTGCTGGTTGCCGCTCGGACTGCCCGCGAATCGCTCACGGTATTCGCCGGAGATGACAAACGCTTTCACCATCTCCGCGCGCTTCACCCGGTTGAGCGCCACCCGCTCGTCTCCCACATCCTCTCCCGGCTGACTGAACTCGTTCAACTTGTTCAACCAAAAATCATACCCGCTGAAGTTGTTGTCCGGCGCGTCGTCCGCATTCCTGCGCAAGTACCCGTAGTACTGCATCAGGACAAACGCTGGATTGTACTGCTTCTGATCGCCACGCTTCTCACGGCGGCCGCTCGCTTCGGCGTCTCTCCGCTCGGGGTGGATTGCGTCGCTTCAGAGCCGTCTCCGAATTTAAAGTTGTAAGAAACGATAGCGTCGCCGTCACGGTCAGACGAGCCGGAGCCGTCGAATTGAGCCGCGCTGAATCGGGTCGTCGGGCGTAACGTTCTGTGTAGTCCACGTCACGCCGCCGTCGTAGGTCGTGGCGACGTAGAGATACCAGATGCCTTGAAAACCTGTCCCGGCCTGAAAATCTGTGGTGACTTGATAATCGCCGCCGGTCGTCGTGCCGAAGAAGGCGAAAGCAGAGCGGTTCGGGTCTCCGGCAATCACTTCCGGGAAGACCATGTTTTTAATCCCTAGGGCAGCGCCCGCGTCCGTGTCGTTGACCCAAGTTTTGCCCCTGTCATGCGAGACGGCGATGCGCGCCAAACTGTTTCCGCCCTGATTCGCCTGATAACCTAGATAGAGCGTGCCGTCGCTGGCGATGCCGAGAGACGGGTCTGTATCGCCGGAGACGGATGTCGGGACAGGGCGCACCTCCCAAGTTGTTCCGTCGTCCTCCGACGCGACGACGGCCTGTTTACCGCCGCAACTCTTGTTCGGGACATAGACTGTGCCGTCGGGAGCAACCTTCACGTGTCCGTGAATACCGCCGCATTGCGCGATAGTGTAGATCGGCACTGCGGGGCCGAATGTTTGCCCGCCGTCAATGCTGAGAGCGCAGTTGGCGTCGGCCACGTCCTGCGCGCAGTAATAGACGGCGCGCGGGTAGAGTGTGGTCGGCGGCGGCGGCTGATGGTACGGGCCAGAGCCAATGGTCTGGTGATCCACGACGGAGTTGATGCCGGAATCCGCGCTTGGATTAAAGGTATCGCCGTCATCATCCGTGTAGTCCATCGTGTTCTGCTTCTCCCGCCCTCCAACTGCGAGACGAAGGTGCGGCCTGTGACGTTGTCTGTAAAGAGAATCGGGTCGCCGAGCGCCCTCGGCGTGCTCGCCAGCAAGAGCGGCTTCGGCTCCCATGTCGCTACTGCGGGCGAGGGACAATCATTGAAAGTCACACGCAGCGCGTCGGCTCCGAAGCCGCCGTAGGACATGCTGGTTCCGCCGTTCGGGATGGCTCCCCCGCTGTTGCTGAAAGTTTTTCCGTCAGCCAGTTGACGCCGATGGAAGGCTCGCCCCAATCGTCTGCGACTCCGGGAGGCGACAGGTAAGTATGATATCTCGGATTGCCTGCGCTGGCGGGCGGCGGTGTTGCCGCTGGCGTGGCTCCCGGCGTCGGAGTCGGCGTGGCCTGTGGCGGCGCGCTTCCCGTGAAGACGGGCATCGTCACCTGCGAGTCACACGGCCCGCTTCCAGTGTTGCCGAGGCAGGGCGATTGCGAGTCGTAGTAGATATGCGTATCGGCCTGCGCGTCTATAAAAACCGGATCAATGGTCAAGACATATTTGGTGGTCGCGGTCGCGGTCGGAACGTTAACCGTCGCGGTGAGCAGGCTGGGCATGTTTGGCAATCAGGCGACACGCTAATGCGCTCGCCCGCGCCGTCCTGACCGAGCAGAGGCTTTCCATCCGCCCAGAGTTGTATCACCCAGTCCGCCGAAAAGCCGCCGCCGCATGCGCCGCATGATGCCCATCACTTAACAGTCATCGGGCCGCTGACGGATGTCGGGGCTGAAAGTTTCCAAATCCAGTTCGGGTCTTGAATATTGCGGTCGGTGGTTCCATCTAACGCGGGGTTGGCTACGTCCCAGCAGCGTCTCCTGTTCCGAGCGTGGCCGTCGTCTTCAATTCCGGCCCGTCGCAGGCGGCAATGTCTGCGCCGCCGGAACCTGTGCAACTCGTGTCATCGGTCGGATTACCATGAAAGTGCAGGACGACGGGCGCGGCTGTAAAAGCCGGGAGGTTTTGTCCGCCCTCGGCAGATAAGCGCGCCGTTTTTTGCTCTGCTCGCCTGCGATGAGATGGTCGTGCCTGTGATGAGAAGGGCTAAACCAGTGGAGAGCACACGGCGTAACTGCGATGTGGATTTCATAACGGTTTCCTTTAATCCTGATAGACGTACCGATGAAGATGGAAATATCCAGATTGAAAACTTTTTTTGCGCCGTTATGAATGCTACATCGGAGACGGTTGAGAAATACTTGAGAAAGTAGTAGTTGATACGTTGCCGGAAAACAGCATTCATAATGTAATCAAACTGCAACCGACCCGGCGGCGCGAGCGATTAACTCAAGGTCATCGAAAGTCGAGACGAACAGACTGAACTTCAGTGGAAATTGGGAGAGCGGCCTTCACTTCGTCGAACCTGTGGTCTTGGTCGCCAACTCGCGGCGCACGTAGAGCACTAGATTAACGCCGGGGCGCAACGTGTAGGACGGGCCGATGCGGATGTAGTTCGGGCCAAGCGCCTCTCGCAAAAGTTCCTCTAAATTACGTCCGTTCTCGTCCGTTCCTTCTTTGCCGATGACGATTTCATCTGTGTAGGAACCGATTCGCCCGTGAAATCCGACGCGCTTGTAATCGCGCAAATACCAAGGCAGCGGCCAGTAATCGAGTGAAGCGATGGCGATAGTCGTCTGCTTGTCAGTTCCCGCGAGCGCGGCGAGGCGATCCAGCGCAGCGACCAGTTGCAGCGTCTCGCGCCGTGTGTGCACATAGACGTAAGGATAAGCTTCGTCGTCGTAATGATAAAAGTTGAGCTGAACTGTCTGGTACATCAACACTGCGAGAGCCGCGCACGCGAGAGCCAACGCAGGCAGGCGCGTCTCTTTGACGCGTTCCGCCCAGAGGTCTGCGTGATTGACGGCGTAGCCGCCGCAAATCGCCAGCGGGACGAGAAAGCTCAGGACGAGCCAAGGCGTCTTGTAAGTAATAATCGAATAAGCGAGGAGCATTCCGAACGCCCACGCGCCCGCAAAAACAGCGAAGCGTTGCCGCACTGGCTTCAATAAAGAGCAGGCCGCGCCGATCGTTCCCAGAATCAAAATCGGCGCTTCTTCCTGCAACAGCCATTTGATATATGTCGTGAATGGTTTGCCGTGCTCGGTCGTCCTGTTCTTCCAGAGGTCGAAAGTTTTAAGCGCGCCGCCGATGCCTTCCCTGTACGTGAAAAACGACGAGTAGAAAAGCACGTTGATGCAGAGGAAGAGCGCCAACGCTGCGAGCAACAGCAAGGCGAGACGAGATGGTTCGCCGAAACGCGCGAGACCCGCGCCCGTCGGCGACGTAGCGCGCTCCGCTCTCTTCGCCTTGTGCCCTCGCTCCTCGACGCTTTCGATTGCCGACCAGCCGATGTTTCGGGCGAAACGCACGTACCACCATGCCAGCAGCGTCGCCAGCAGCAGCACGCCCACAGAGATAAAAGCCGTCTCCTTCGTCGCAAACAGAAACCCTGCGGAAGCGGCGGCGAGCAGCAGGTATCGCGGCCGCGCCGTGTCGTAATAATAGATGGCGGCGACGACGATGCCGAGCGTGAAAAAGGCGAACAGCGATTCGTGAATGAAGTAACGCGAATAATAGACCGCGCCGGGCGAGACGGCGACGAGCGCGGCAGCCATGAGCGCGCCGACGGTTCCGATGTAGCGGCGCAGGCAGAGGATGAGCCAAACGGTGGCGATGCCGAAGAGCGCCGGGACAAGTCTTATCGCAATCGTGTTGAGGCCGAACAGTTCCACCAGCGCCAGCGCGAAATAGTAGATCGTCGGGCCGTGATAATTCTCCGGGTTGTAATGATAGTAGCCCTTGTTTAAAAGGTCTGTGAGGAAAAAAGCGTTGACGCCTTCATCGTGATGCAGCGGCTTCAGTTCAAGCGCGATTAATCGCAGCAGCGCCGCGACGAAAAGGACGACGGAGCTTCCCCACAGCCAAGTGGTCTCCGAGACGTTCGCCGTCTCATGACTTACGCGTTCACTCCCGCGTGTTTCGCTCGCGGCGAAAGGTCGCCCGTCCGTGTTATCAACAGATTTTTGAGTCTGCTTACGGTCGCGTTGTTTTGTAGAGGCGGTAGTCACCAACTTCTCCAACCTTCTTGAACTGTGTAAAAAAAGATTCGTTGACCTGCTTTCCCCTCGAAGCCATTTCGTCTCGCTCAAGCGGGCCGACGACGACATACTCGATGCCCTCGCGCGCCAGCAGTTCAGCCGCGCCCGCCGCGCCCGCGTAGATGCGCTGGACGATGGCTTCGCGCGGTTGATATTCGAGGCCGTGCGTCCAGAGGTGTCCCGGATAGCCCAGAAACGAGCGCCTGCCGGATAAGAGGGTCGGGGGATTATACGTCGGCGCGTTGAGAATTACCGCACGCGGCGGAGTCTCGCGCGCAACCATGTCGGCAAACGCCACGCCGTCACGGTCAAAAATCCTCTGTGTCGCCGCATCCGAGACGACTCGCCAAACGTCCAGCCCTCCGGCCAGCGTCATCGCCAGCAATAGCACGGGCGCGGCGAAGCGCAACGCGCCCCGCTTGCGCCATAGTCGCGCCAAAAGCAGAGCCACCAGCGGAACCGAAGCGATATACCAGTAAATCAAAACCTTGATATTGTCCCACACCCAAGGCGAGAGCTTATAGAGGTTTGGCACGATGAAACAGAGTGTGAAAGGCAAAAAGAAAAACAGCAGGCGGCGCGAGACGACGGGCGCGCGTCCACGCCATAATAAAGCCGCGATCAATGCCGGAATGAATAGTCCTGTGTTCCTCAGCCAGAACCACCACACCCATCCTTCATCGCTCGCCGGTCTGTCCCAACCGAGAGCCAAGCCGAAGAAACTCCCCGCGTGAACGGCGCTGCCATAAGTCGCCCAGAGCATCTGCGGCACAGCAATCAAGAGCGCGCCCGCGAAAAAAGCGATCCACGCGCGCCACCATTTATGAAACAGCAACACGAGACACGCGCCCATGCCCATCATCACTACAAAGCTATGCGCGTGTGCCAGCGGCAGCAATCCCGCCACCGCGCCCGCCGCCAACATCTGCCGTCTCGCCCAACGCGAAGACTCCTGCCGCGAAGTCTCGCGCGCGGTCGCGTCCGTCTTTGCGCCCGCGCTCGCGTCGCCGCTCTCTTCAGTTTTCGCGCGCCGCTTCGCGCTCGCGGTTTTGCGTTTGCGCTCCGCGCCCTGACGCTTTTCCGTGTCTAACTTTCTTTCCTCTCCCTCATCCGTAGCCTGCCACCACAACGTCCACACGATGATACTCAAGGGTATGCCGAGCAACAGCCCGCGTTGCGGCACGAGCAGCACTTTCAGCAGATTGCCCCAACGATAGAGATTGTCGGGCGTCATCGTATAGTTATGCGGCAGTTCTTGAAGCAAGCCGACGAGGCCGCTTCGATATGCGCTCGACTCGCTCAAGAGCAGCCACCAACCGAAGCCTCCGCTCAACAAAACGAGCACGGGCGTCATCAAGGCCGCTGCGCCATCGCCCGTCAACTTCAAAGCCCAGCGGTAGAGCAACCCGACGAGCGCGAGCGCGAGCACAAAGTTTTGCCAGAACATCGCACCCTCTAGCGTCGCACCCGCGCGGACAAACATCGCCGTCACGAAGTCCACCAGGAACGGATAGGTCAAACGCGCGCCCGCGAACTCCGGGTGCTGCGGCGGAAAGTTTTCGCCGCGCGTAAAGCCCGTGATGACGCCGAGGTGAAAGGGCAGGTCGCCGATGTTGTTGTCAACGCCTGTGAAGATGCCCGCCGCTGTCTCATACATCGCGCGCCCGAAGACGAGCCAGAGAATTAGCGCCACGCACACGAAGAAGATGAGCGTCGCCGTCGCACTCGCATCGCCGATGACCAGCGCGCGTCGCAAGTCCCGGCTTGTCGCCCTGATGTCTGAGCGCACGCTCTCGCGCCTCTCCTTCTGGCCTAGCAACGCGAGCGGTGCAGCGACCAGAGTGCCGGAGACGACGAGCGCGAGCGGCGTCAATCCGAAAACCGATGCGACGATAAACCCGACCAGACCGAGGACGGTCAAGCCCACGCACGCGCCCGCGCACATACGCGCGAGCAAGGGTGCGTCACGGTCGTAGAGATATGTCAGCAGCGTCCCCGTCGCAATCGCGGCGAGCGCCAGCAAGAGTGCAAAAGGCATAGATGCAAGGTTACAGACAACATAATTATACGCCAAGCAGAGAACGGAGCCGAAGTGGCTCCACTCTCTGCTTTTTTGCTCGTCAAACGGACGCTCTCGGCACGAGTTCGCGTCGAACATCTCCGAGGCTTCCCTGCTGCATTCGTCTTGGCTGGACAATTAAAGACGCGAGATGTTAGATGTTTCCAGCTTAACAGATTCAAACATCTAACATCCGGCATCCGACCATCTGAGGTATTTATGCTTCGTGCAGGTATTGTCGGGCTTCCGAACGTCGGTAAGTCCACACTCTTTAACGCGCTGACGGCGCAGCAGTCGGCGCTCGCGGCCAACTATCCTTTCGCCACCATTGAGCCGAACGTCGGCGTCGTGCCCGTCCCGGATGAGCGGCTTGAACCGCTCGCGCGCATCGTTAAGACGAGCACCATCATTCCGGCCACGGTCGAGTTTCTCGACATCGCCGGGCTGGTGCGTGGCGCGTCGAAGGGCGAAGGTCTGGGGAATCAGTTTCTCGCCAACATCCGCGAGACGGACGCGGTCGTGCAGGTCGTGCGCTGCTTCGACGACGATCAGGTGATTCACGTCGAAGGCTCGGTTGACCCGCGCCGCGACATTGACACGATTCAGGTCGAACTGGCGCTCGCAGACCTCTCGACCATCGAACGCCGCCGCGAACGCGCGCAGAAGAACGCGAAGAGCGGCGACAAGACGGCGAAAGCCGAAATCGAAGTAATTGACAAGCTGTTGACTGCGCTGGCTGACGGTAAGCCCGCGCGGATTGTTCCATTGACGGATGACGAGCACGCCGTCGCACGCGGCCTTTTTCTGCTGACCATGAAGCCGACCATCTATGCCGCGAACGTTGACGAAGCGACGCTCGCCGCACCGGGTTCGCATCCGCACGTCGTCGCCGTACAGGAGACGGCGGCGGCTGAAGGCGCAGAGTGCGTCGTCATCTGCGCCCAGATTGAAGCCGAGTTGGTCGCGCTCGCTCCCGAAGACCGGCGCGGTTATCTGCAATCGCTCGGCGTCGAGAGCAGCGGCGTTGACGAGTTGATTAAGAGCGCCTACAGGCTGCTCGGCTTGATGTCCTTCCTGACGGCGGGAGAGAAAGAGGTTCGCGCGTGGACGATTCCGCAGGGCACGCGCGCGCCCCAAGCCGCAGGTACTATCCACTCCGACATCGAACGCGGCTTTATCCGCGCCGAAGTTGTCGGCTACGCCGACCTCACGCGCGCAGGCTCCTACGCGGCGGCGCGCGAACAAGGCTGGCTCCGTCTGGAAGGTAAAGACTACGTCATGCAGGAAGGCGACGTGGTTCACTTCCGGTTCAACGTCTAGCGCGGGGTGGACTTCTTTCTTAGCGACTTGGGGGTGTGTGGGGGCGAGAA
>CAXTRQ010000103.1:0-21325 GCA_964246705.1 uncultured Pyrinomonadaceae bacterium | reverse complement strand
GGCGCAGACGTGAATGCGCGGTTCAAGGATGGACGCACGCCGCTTGTCTTCGCGGCGGCGAACGGCTACAGCGCCATCGCCGGGCTTTTAATCGAGCGCGGCGCGGACGTGAACGCCAAGGCGGACGATGGCTGGACGGCGCTCCAGTGGGCTTCATGGTTCGGTCATTATCCGATTGTCAAAGAATTGCTCGACAAGGGTGCGAACATCCTCGTGCGCGACAAAGACAACGACACGGCGCTGATGAAGGCCGCGACGCAGGGACACATCGCGATTGCTCAGGCTCTCATCGCGCACGGCGCGGAAATAGATGTTCACGGCAACGGCGGAGGCACAGCACTGATGTTCGCCTCGGCGAAGGGAACGCCCGAAATCATCAGCGCGTTGCTCGACAAAGGCGCTGACGTGAATGCGAAAAACAACGTCGGCATGACGCCGCTCATCCTCGCCGCTTCTTACGGGCGCATCTCGGTGGTCGAAGACCTGCTCGCCAAAGGCGCACACGTCAACGCCCGTACCGACAAAGGTTTCACCGCGCTGATGGCCGCCGCCAATAAGGGACTCGCGCAGACCGTCCGCGTTCTTCTCGCCAAAGGCGCAGACATCAACGCCAAATATGAAGATGGCCGCACGGCGCTGGCTTTCGCCACACAGAACGGCCAAGATAAAGTCGTCCAACTTTTAAAGAGCGCCGGAGCACAATAAAGCAGTGACGAGTGACGAGTTGAAAACAGCCCTGCTCTTAAAAGCTGTTTGAACAAGTCCCGACGGGATACGAGAAGCTTACTTTCCAAACAGCTTCTCATTACCCGTCACTTGTTACTCCTCACTGGTTTTGCTCTTCACTTGTCGCTTTCCTCAATCGTCACTTTTTCCATCACGACATCTGCGCGCGGGCGGTCGTCGCGGCCAGTCTCGGTGGTTGCGATAGCGTCGACGACCTCCTGTCCTTCGATGACCTGACCGAACTTGGAGTAGCTCGGAGGAAGCGGGTAATCGGCATGCATAATGAAGAACTGCGAGCCGTTGGTGTTCGGCCCGGCGTTCGCCATCGCGACCGTACCCTTTTTGTAAGCGCCTTGATAGAGCGTCGACGCGCGGTTGATTTCGTCGGCGAAGCGACCGCCCGCCGCCGCTTCGCCGCCGCGCCCCGTGCCCGTCGGGTCGCCGCCCTGAATCATGAAGCCTTTGATGACGCGATGAAAGATAACCCCGTCGTAGTAGCCGCGCTCAGCCAGCTTGATGAAATTATCGGTCGTCTTCGGAGCTTCCGTCTCCAAAAGCTCGAAGCGGATCGTGCCATGATTCGTTTTGATGTTTGCGATGCGATTTGCCATTGTCTGTCCCTTTCCTCAATGAAAGATTTAGCCACCGCAGGCCCACAGGAAATTACGGATTAAATTTGAAATCTCAAATTCTCTGTGACTGCGGCAGCAGATTTCTGATAGTTGTCAAAGTGCGAAGCGTTCGATGGCCTCGGCTACGCCGTCTTCGTCATTGCTGGCCGTCGTGTGAAAGTCTCCGCGCTCGTGCAGGCTGAGTTCGGCATTCGCCATGATGACGCCTGTCCCTGCGTATTCGAGCATCTCGATGTCGTTGAGATTGTCGCCGACCGCCATGACCTCTGCGCGCGTCAAACTCTGCTCGACGGCCACCGCCGCGAGTCCCGCCCCCTTCGACGCCTGCGGGTGCAGAACGTCGAGCAGACCGAAGTCCAGCTTCGGATAAAGCGTCAGCATCAGCTTGACGCGCGCTTTGAGTTCGCGTGCGAGCGCGTCTTGCAACTTCTGCATCCGGCCATAGCTGCCGGAAAAAGTGACATGGACGGGTTCGTGGTCGAGATACCGTTCGAGCGAGGGAACTTGCCGGACGGACTCCGCCGCTTCTTCGCCGTGAATGCGCCGCGACCACGCGATGTATTCCATCAACGGGCGATTCGACTCGGCTAGATGCTCGTGAACGAGAAGACCCGTGCCCTCATAATCGTCGCTGACGAGCGCCGACGCTTCATGCGCGCGTCCGAATCTAATAACTTCATGCGCCGCTGCGACGGGCATCGGAAGAACAGCGACCGTCTCCAGCGTGCGCGCGTGTTTGGTCAAAGCGCCGTTGTGTGCGATGACGGGCACGTCGAGTCCGAGTTCGAGAGCGAGCGGTCGCGCATCGCGGAAACGGCGACCCGTGACGAGCGCGGTGCGGATGCCCCGCGCACGGGCGGCCTCAATGGCGCGACGATTGCGCTCTGAAAGCTGTCCGCGCGAGTTGAGGAGCGTCCCATCGACATCGAGCGCGATTAAACGTATCGGCATAGATAGTAATTTTGGTGACAGTGACAAGATAATGCTTTTCCGCGCCGCTTGTCACCTGCACGGCGCAAAGAAAGCGGAGCGCTCAAATGATTGCTTTGAAACTCTGTCCTTGGCGTTAGTGAATCAGAGCTTTCATCCATTCAACTGCAATCCGCTCCGGTGCAACATAACTGCTCCATGTGACGGCGTAGAGCGACGGGGCGGCGGCGGTGTCGTTTTCCGCGCATGGACGCGGTATCATGCGTGCTTTACGGGTAAATTGCGGGCTTAGAAAGGAATCTTAAAGAATGAACGTGACCCATCTGGAGTGCGCTGCGTGCGGTGCGGAGCACGAGGCACGGCGGTTGCAGAATCTCTGCGAAGAGTGCGGCAAACCCCTGCTCGTCCGTTACGATTTGGAGCAGGCCGCGCGCAGTTTAACGAAAGAATCTTTGAGCGGGAGGAGGACGGATTTATGGCGCTATCGAGAAGTGCTTCCGGTGGAGCACGACGCAAATCTCGTCTCGCTCGGAGAAGGATGGACGCCGCTCGTGCGCGCCTCCAACTTGGGCGCGCGGCTCGGGCTGGCAGAACTCTACATCAAGGACGAGTCGCAGAACCCGACGCAGAGCTTCAAGGCGCGCGGCATGTCGGCAGCCGTCTCGATGGCGAAAGAATTGGGCGCACGTAAACTGGCTGTGCCTTCGGCGGGCAACGCGGCGGGCGCGCTCGCGGCCTACGCCGCACGAGCCGGACTCGAAGCTTTCATCTTCATGCCGAAGGACACGCCGCGCGCCAACGTCATCGAGTGTCAACAGACGGGCGCACACGTCACTCTGTTGGACGGGCTAATTACAGACTGCGGCGCGGAGGTCGCGCGGCGGAAAGAGGCGGAGGGCTGGTTCGACGTTTCGACATTGAAAGAGCCGTACCGTGTCGAAGGAAAAAAGACGCTCGGCTATGAGTTGGCTGAACAGTTCGATTGGACACTCCCCGATTGGATTATCTACCCGACGGGCGGGGGCACTGGGTTGATCGGCATGTGGAAAGCGTTTGCAGAGATGGAGGCACTCGGTTGGATTGATTCGCGGAGGCCGCGCATGGTGACCGTGCAGGCCGCAGGATGTGCGCCCATCGTGCGTGCCTTCAAGGAAGGAAAACGTTTTGCAGATGAATTTCCGAATGCCGCGACGACCGCTTCAGGTCTGCGCGTGCCGCGCGCGATTGGAGATTTTCTGATACTCGATGCTCTGCGCGAATCGAGGGGCACGGCCATCGCCGTGACGGATGACGAGTTGCTTGCGGCGACCGGCGAGATTGGCGCGGCGGAAGGCATCTTCGTTGCACCGGAGGGCGCGGCGTGTCTGCCCGCGCTCAGGCATTTGATGAACGCCGGAGAAATCGGAGAGAGCGAGCGTGTCGTGCTCTTCAACACGGGTGCGGGCGTGAAATATCTCGAAAGCTTCGGCAGCTGACTGAAGTTTGAAACAGTAGAGCGTTCATTTCGCGCGAAACTTCTTTCTTACTCGAAAACAAAAGTTTCGCGCCAAGACGCCGGGGCGCAAAGAAGAAAAGAAGAGCAGAGTTGCGGTATTGGCTCAAGTCGGTTTTGAAACAAGTTGTTAGTGCGAGGAGTTGTTATGAGTAGGCGAAAGCTTGTGCTTCCATTTTTGTTAACGCTAGTTTTAACCGCCGCGTCTTTCGGACAGGCGAACATAGCGGCGGGACGCCGGGACGCAGCCACGACGGAAAAGGCGACCGTTGCTCCCGCCGCGACGATGAACGAGGCCGACCGGAAACGCTTCGACGCGCTGCGCGGAGAAGGATTCGACGCGCTCTACAATCTCGATTATGAGGGCGCGCGCCGACGTTTCAAAGAGATGGCGCGCGCTTTTCCGGATCATCCGGCGGGCGCGCAATTTCTCGCCGCGAGCCTCTGGCTACAGACCTTGAACGAGTCGCGCCGCTTGCAAGCTTCGCTCTACAACACAGAAGGTTTTTACGCGAAGTCCGAAGAGAAGACCGACCCGAAAGTGGTCGCCGAGTTTCGAGATTTGACGAAGCAGGCCAAGACGCTCGCCGAAGCGCGCATCAAGCGCGACCCGAAGGACATCGAAGCGCTCTACTTCTTAGGCGCGACCGAAGGATTGAAGGCGGCTTTCGCCGGAGCGGTCGAGCGCAGTTTCATGTCGGCGTTGCGAGATGGTTCGGATTCCGTTGACCGTCATCGTGACGTGCTCAAACTCGACCCGAACTTACACGACGCAGAGATTACCATCGGCATGTACGATTACGTGGTGAGCACCCTGCCGCTGCCCGTCAAAATCATGGCGGCTGTGACAGGCATTCGCGGTTCAAAGAAAAAGGGGCTGGAGACTTTGGAGCGCGTGACGCGCGAAGGCAAGTGGGCGCAGGACGATGCTCGCGTGTTGCTCATCGCGCTCTACAAACGCGAGAAGCGATTCAACGATGCGCTCATGCTGGCGCGCGATCTGGCGGCGAAATACCCGCGCAATTATCTCTTCAAGCTGGAAGCCGCCGACGCGCTCGTTTCGCAGGCCGCCATTGATCGCCCGGCGAATATGGAGGCGGCGGCGAAAGCTGAGCGCGAGGCTTTCAGCATCTTCGAGTCGCTGTTACAGCCGGAGCGCCCCGCATCGAAGCGCGAAGCTGCTGCCGCTGCCGCGCAGTCGCGCCTGCCAAGTGACCTCATTCATTACGACTACGGTGAAGCGCTCTTCGTCGCCGGTCAGTCCGAGCGCGCGGCGCGTGAGTTTACAGCCAGCGCGAATGCGCCCAATGCTGAGCAAGGTCTAGCGACGCGCGCACATCTGCGTGCCGCGCAGGCGCTCGATACCGCCGGGCGGCGTGACGAAGCTCTCGCGCAATACAAAATCGTCCTCACGCGCGCCGATATTTACAACGCGCACGAAGAGGCCAAACGCGGCTTGAAAGAACCTTACAAGCCTTCGGACAATCCCGCCGTTGATTCCGCCGGGACGCCGCCGAAGTCGGAATAGGCTCGCGGATGAATGGAAGCGGGATTTCCATAAGCTCAACAAGTTGTGCGAACGAGTCGGGGGGCAAGCTTGAATGACTGATTTATGTCCATCTCATCAGTTGGTGCACGTGGTCGTGCGGCACGCACCAGAAGAGGAAGACAGTGCGACGGCGCGGAGACTTGCGCGACGGCAGACGCGCCCGCGCCGTCTGCTCCTTTGTCTGGACGGCGTGCCGCTGGAAATCATCGAAGCGGCGAAGGGGCGCGGGCTATTTGATAATTTCGGTGCGCCGGCGTGCCTGCTTTCGCCTTTCCCGACGATGACCAACGTCGCGCTCTCGCAGATGCTCACAGCTTCCGCGCCGCTCGGCTACGAGAGTCTCTATTTCGACCGGGAAGCGCGTGAGCTTCGCGGCGGCGTGCGTAAATATATCGGCTGGCGCACGCCCGACAAGATGCCCTCGTCTTATATGGACGAGCTTGATTATCAGGAGCCGCTCGCCTTCGAGTTTCTCATCTACGTTGCGCCGGAGACGGTCTGGCGCGCAGACATGCGCCGCTTCCGCGAACGCTTTCGCAACGCGCCACCCGCGCGCGATTTCTTCGCTTTCCTTAAAGGCACGGACGGGCTGCTGCACATTCGCGGCGCGGCGCGCCTCAACGTCGCTCTCGAATCTCTCGACCGCATCCTGCGCGAGATACAAGCCACCTGCGGCGACGAAACCGAAATCGTGCTCTTCTCTGATCATGGCATGAACTTACAGGAGAACCGCCGCATTCACCTGCAAAGCCATTTGCGCGGCGCAGGTTTTGAAGTGACCGGCAGCTTACAGGGCAGCAGCGCGAGAGGCAGCGCGCGCCTCTCGGCTCCCGCTTTCGGACTCTGCGGTTACGCTGCCCTCTATTGCGCGGAAGAGACAGACCCGGCGACAGTCGCCGACGCGCTGACCATGCTCGAAGGCGTTGACTTCAGCGTTCGTCGTGACGTGGCGGGCAGGAGTGTGGTCGTTAAAGGAGCGCGCGGCGAAGCGCGCATCCACCGGCGCGAAACTTCGAGACGGACGCTCTACGCCTACGAACCGCGCGGCGGCGACCCGCTGCAACTCGCCTCCCACAGCCTCGCCCTCAAGGAAGCGGGTGACTGCGACGCGCGCGGCTTCGCCCCGGATGAGGTGTGGCTTGAGCGCACGTCGAATCATCTCTACCCGGACGCGCTCGCGAACCTTTACGGCGCGCTCTATGCGCCGCGCGTCCAGCACACCGCAGACATTCTCGTTAGCCTTCATGACGGCTACTATTACGGCGATGCCCTCTTCAGCCGCCTTGCACGTCTCGCCGCTACGCACGGCAACGCCCTGCGCGCTAGTTCCTCCGCCTTCCTCATGAGCACGCACAGGACTTTCCCCGCATACGTCCGCGCCAGCGAAGCGCGCCCGTTCCTGCGTGGATAAGCCACAACGGTTTTCAACTTTTCTTTTAATCACGCGACTTCTTGTTTTCTTTGCGTCTCCAGCGCGAAACTTTGGTCTTTGGTAAGAAAGAAGTTTCGCGCTGGAGACGCTGGATGCGCTAGGAAGACAAGTTTCAAAATCTCTGTGGTGGTAAGGCTTCAGACGAGATTGTGGAGCGCAAGCTGGCTTGGAACGTTTTCGAGTTCGGGGGCGAGTTCGTAGGCGCGGCGTTGGCAGAAGTTGGCAATCCGCTCGTAGCGTTCGCGGCGGCTCATCAGACGTTCTTTGTGCATCTCTTCGAGCGCACACTTGCGAATCCAATCAGGCTCGCGGCGCTGTTCGATGGCCGAGTAGGTACAGGATTTCGTGCCGAGGTCAACAAGGACGTTGCCGAGATATTCCCAGAAAGTCTTGGACGTATCGCCCTTCAGAAAACAGAAGACGCGCACGCCTTCGGGCGTCGCAACCTCTTCGTGCTCGTCACGCCAAGCGCGCTCGCGCCGTCCGACGTGAGCGCGCTTGCGCGCGCCACAGAATGAACACACCTCATAAAAATCTGAAACGCACTCTACCATGCCATTTGCCGTGCTGAGACGCAGATGCTCCATCGAACGAAATGCCGGATTACACGCGAAGCCCTGAAACTGCTCCGTAATTTACGACAACTCGGCGCGGCAATCAATCTTTTCCTTCACCCGACAATAAAAGTATCACCCGCCGTTGCGGACAGAGTGAGTCGCCGCCGCTTTCGTACAGGCGCGGTTTGCCAAAGCTTGACCGCCCGCGTCGGCGGCGCGTACAAATGTTTGCATGACGCAACCGGACGCGCACGAAACCCTTCCTAGTCTCGCCATCGAAACTTTTGAACTCGTCCGTCGCTTCGGTGATTTTACGGCGGTTGACCACATCAACCTGCGTATCGAGCCGGGACGCTTCTTCGGTTTTCTCGGCCCGAACGGCGCGGGGAAATCAACGACCATCAAGATGCTGACGGGTTTGCTTGCGCCGACGAGCGGGAGGATTCGCGTGCTCGGACGTGACCTCGCCAGCGAATCGCTCGAAGTCAAACGGCGCATTGGCGTCGTTCCCGAAGATTTGAATCTGTTTGAGCGATTGACGGGCGCGGAGATGCTCGCCTTCACGGGATGCATGTACGGTCTGCCACGAGCCAATATCTCGGAGCGTGCGCGCGAACTGCTCGAACTGATGGAACTCGACGCCGAGCCTAAAAAGTTGATTGTCGAATATTCGCACGGGATGAAGAAAAAGCTCTCGCTCGCTTGCGCTCTGATTCATCGCCCGGAGATTCTTTTCCTCGATGAGCCATTCGAGGGCATCGACGCCATCGCCTCGCGCACCTTGAAGGATTTGCTCTCGCGCCTGACCGCGCGCGGCCTGACGGTTTTTCTCACCTCACATGTGCTTGAGATAGTCGAGCGGCTCTGCACGGACATCGCCATTATCAGCGAAGGCCGCCTCGTCGCCGTCGGCGCTCTCGACGAACTGCGGCGCGGCATCTCAATCGCAGGCGATGGCGGCGAGGGTGCGTTGATGTCTCTGGAGGATTACTTTATCCAAGTCGTCGGCGGCGTCCGCGCGGGCGCAAGCGACGACGTGCTTCAGTGGTTGACCTGAAGCGCGGCCTGCTCAAAAGCCGTCTCTTCAGGAGTCCCGACGGGACGCGAACAGACAGCTTTTGAAACAGCGTCTCACGCGCGCGAGGCTTGAGCCTTCGAGCCGCGCACGCGCTCGGTCTCTGTCTCAAAGATGAAAGAGAGTGTTTTGTAGATGAGTTTGGCGCACAGGAAAGCCGATGCGTCGTAGCCTTCCACGTAGGAATACTCGGTCAAGTCCATGCCGACGATGCGGCGCGTGCGTGCGAGCGTGCGGATGAGACCGATGGTTTCATACCAGCCGAGGCCGCCCGGCTCAGGCGTCCCCGTCTGCGCGACGAGCGATGGGTCAAGCCCGTCAATGTCAATTGTCAGATAGACGTTCCCGGTCAAACCCGACACGGCCTCTTCCCACCAATCGCTGCGACCGACGATATCGCGCGCCCAGAAAATTCGCGTCGGCAGTTCGTCAATCGCGCGTGCCTCTTCCGCCGAGATGGAGCGGATGCCGACTTGTACCGAAGGGATTTTCAGGTCGCGCGTGACGCGAGCCATAATCGAGGCGTGAGAGTGCGGCGTGCCATCGTAGGTATCGCGCAAATCGGCGTGCGCGTCAATTTGCAAGACGGACAGATTGTCATAGCTTTCGGCGTGTGCCTGTATGACGGGCGCACTCACGGAATGCTCGCCGCCGATCATCGAGACGAATTTCCCCGTCTTCACCAATTCGCGCCCGCGCCGCAAGAGCGACCGCATCATCGTTTCCGGCGGCTCAACCGACGGCGACGCGTCGAGCGTATGAATACCGAGGCGATAAACTTCAGCATCCGTCTCGTCGTCGTAGAGTTCCATGTTGCGCGACGCCTCGATAATCGCCTCCGCCCCGCGCCCAGTGCCCGTCCCGTAAGAGACCGTGCCCTCGTATGCGACCGGCCAGACGAGTATGCGCGACCGCTCGAAACTCGAAAGCTCTTCTTCGGCGATGCCGCCGAAATTCTTCGGAAGGTTTGCTGATTCAGACATGACCACAGTGTAAAGTGACAAGGGACGAGTGACAAGCAAGAACGCCTGCTCGACTGGTCGCTTGTTACTTATTACTGTTTTTAAGGTACTTCGATTCCCAACTCGCGCCCCATGAAGGTGAAGTTCGGACGCTTGCGCCCCTTCATGTACTTGGCGGCGGTTTGCGAGAGCGAAGTGATGAGGATGGGAAGCGCGATGGTCGCGTCGCAGTTGACGTAAGCCGTGGCTGCGCCGCGTTGGAGTTTGCCGAAGATAAGCGATTCGTCGCTGCCGTTGGAACTGGTGCGACCGCCGGGATGCGGCGCGTCCGTGGCGATTTGAATCGCGTATTTGTGGCCGCGTGCGGGCGTCTTGACGATGTTGGTGGCGACTTCCATCTGTTGAATAAAGCTGCGAGAAGTTCCGCCGCCGATATTGATGACGCCCGTGACGCGCGCGCGCGCGGCAATCTGCGTCATGTCTAAAACGTCCTGCGCAAGGTCGAAGAAGAAGTTGTTCTTTTTCTCGAAGCGCGCGGCGGCGATGCCGAGCGTGATGGCGCTGTCGGAGATGGTCGGGCAGAAAATGGGCACGCGCGATTTATAAGCGGAGGTCAAGACGCCGTCTTCGGTCGCAATCTCGGCTAGTTCGCGCCCCAGCAGATGCAGAAACTCACGCGTCGAATAACCGCGCCCCTGCTCCAACTGGTTCGTAAAACCTCCGACCCACTCGGCGGCCTCGCTGTATTCCTCTTCGCTGGCGAGCACGTCCCACATGCGACCGATCTGCGCCGATTCAAGCTCGGCGTCGGTCATCGAAGGATGCGCCTGAAAATGCTGCCGTCCGAGCGTCTCGTGCAGGTCGTGGAAGAGCAGAGAGCCGGAGAGGACGAGCACATCAATGAAGCGGTTTTTGATGACGTAGGCGAGCAGACGCCGCATGCCTGCCGGGATGAGAGCGCCAGAGGCGGCAACCATAATTGTCGTATTATCGCCGAGCATGTCGAGCCAAATGCGATGCGATTCGGCGAGTTGACGCGCGCCCAGGCCTGCGCCCTCCATCTTCTCCAATAGACCAGCCACCGAACGGTCGCGATCCACTTGGACGGGACGCACGGGCACTGTGAGATATTTTGAGGGTCTCGGTTTTCGTTGAGTAACCATATTTTTTGAAGTGACAAGCGACGAGCGGCGGGTGGCAAGCTGAAAACAGTTTTTAGCTTGTCACCCGGTCACCCACTCACCTAGTCACTATCTCCTATTGTCTTTGCCGTTGACTGAAAGATACGTGTAAGCGTTGATGCGCGATTCGTAGAATTCGACCAACGCCGCGCCTTCGGCTTCCGTTAATTCGCCGCGTTTGACGCGCTGTGCGACGAGACGGCGAAAGCCCTCGTGCAATTGGCCGCGCTCGTAGCGCGCTCGCTCCAGAGCCTCGCCCACGGTCGTTCCCTTAACTACCTTCTTAATCAGGTAACCTTCGTCGTCAATGTGGATATGCGCTTCATTAGGCGCGCCGAACAAATTGTGATTATTGCCCATCACTTCCTGGTATGCGCCGACGAGCATGAACGCAAGGTAATACGGCTCGTGCTTGATAAGCGTGTGCAGTTCGAGCACCTGCTTTACGTCGTGCAGGTCAACAAACTTATCAACCACTCCGTCCGAGTCGCAGGTGATGTCGCAGAGCGTGGCGTACTCGGTCGGCGGCTTGTTGAGCCTGTGGATAGGCACGATGGGAAACAGTTGGTCGAGCGCCCAGTGATCCGGCACGGAGCGAAAGACCGAGAAGTTCGTCAGGTACTTGGCGCGCAGGAGGCGGCGCAATTCCGTGAACTCTTCGGAGACGTATTCGGCCTGCTGCGCGTACTTGTCTGCGCGCTCGCAGACATCCCAGAAGAGCACCTCGCCCTTAGCGCGGTCTTCCAGAGAAATCAGTCCGAGATTGAAAAGCGTAAAGAGTTCGTCACGATGTTCGAGCGCGTCGTGGTAATACTCTCGATAAGTTTTGACGGTGATGGTTTCGCGGAGGTCGCCCAACTCGACGACGACCTGCGGATCGTCCTCGTCAATCGCAATCGGCGTGATGTCTTCGACCACCGTTTCGACTTCGTCCAGCACGTTCGTCACAAGGATGGCATGATAGGCCGCGAGATAACGCCCCGATTCCTGAATGATGGTCGGATGCGGCACGTTCTCGTCGTCGCAGACCTGCATGATGGTGTAGACCACGTCGTTGGCAAATTCCTGCGCTGAGTAATTGGCTGACGAATCGAAGGCCGTCTTCGAGCCGTCGTAATCCACGGCCATCCCGCCGCCGACATCGAGCAAGTCAATCGGCACTTTCATCTGGTAGATTTTCGAGTAGACGCGCGCCGCCTCTTTCATCGCATTCTTGATGCGCTTGATATCGGTCAGTTGCGAGCCGATGTGAAAGTGCAGCAGGCGCAGCATGTCAATGCGCTCAGCTTCCTGCAAGCGGCGAATGACTTCGAGAATCTCTGTGGTCGTCAGCCCGAACTTCGCCGCCTCGCCGCCCGATTTTTCCCAGCGTCCGGAGCCTTTTGAATAGAGCTTGACGCGGATGCCGACCATCGGCAATTCGGCGGTTTCGTAGCGTTCGGCGATGCGCAGAATGTGGTCGAGTTCGCTCAACTTTTCGATGACGATGACGACGCGCTTGCCGGAGCGCGAGCCGGTAAAGGCCAGTTCGATGAACTCCTCGTCTTTGAAGCCGTTCAGGACGAGCAGGCTGTCGGGTGCTTGTTCGAGCGCGAGCGCGCCGTAGAGTTCGGCCTTCGACCCGGCCTCCAGACCGAAATCGTAGCGTGAGCCTTCGCGCAGATACTCCTCGACGACCGCACGATTCTGATTGACCTTCATCGGATAGACGCACATGTGCGTGCCCTGATATTCGTATTCGCGGATGGAATTGCGAAAGGCACGTTGGAGTTTGCGCACTTGCGCCGTGACGAGTTGAGGGAAACGCAATAGCACAGGCGTCGAGATGCCGCGACGTGCGAGGTCGTCTATAATCTCTTTGATGTCCGCCGCCTTCGTCTGATCGCTTTCCGAAGGATGGACAACTAAATTGCCTTTGCGATTGATGCCGAAGTAACCGGCCCCCCAGTTTTCAATGCCGTAAGTTTCGAGTGTCTGTTCGATGGCCGTCGTCAACTTCGGTGCTCCTGCCTCCCTTATGTCCAGTTATTGCACTATTTGGCGCGGTCATTTCGCATTAGTGCGGTGCCAATTAGAAGTTTAAAGGGTTGGAATAACTAAACGCGCAATTTAACAGAAAAACGGAAGGGGGTCAAAAACTATTTTTTACGCGGTAATAAACAGGGGCACGACTTAACGTGGCGCACCAGAAAGGTTTAGCCGAGCACGGGCGCGCGGTCGGCGGCGGGCGGCGCGTGTAACAATCTTGTGAAACCTTGACAGCCCCGCGCGCCCGTTTATAATGCCAGCTTTTTAGCGTCGCTTGACGAAATATGACGCCGGTTGGTATTCATCATCAATGCAACACTTGCTGCCACATTCAGGCGGCGCACCTCTTTCACCCTCCAACACTTTCTCAGGAGACAACATGGACGCAAAAACGGCCTTGAAGTATGCCGAAGACCAAGGGGCAAGGTTTCTCTCTGTGCGCTTTACAGACCTCGTCGGGGCATGGCATCACCTGACCTTCCCGGTGCACGAGCTTTCCGAGGGTTCTTTTGAAGACGGTTTCGGTTTCGACGCCTCAAGTTTGCGCGGCTGGGCTTCGATTCACGAATCCGACATGCTGCTGGTTCCAGACCCCGTCCGCATGTGGATGGACCCGTTCACCGAAGAGCCGACGCTCTGTCTGATTGCCAATGCCGTTGACCCGATTACCAAGGAAGGCTACGGCCTCGACCCGCGCTCGGTCGCGCAACGAGCCGAAAGCTATCTGCGCTTCACAGGCATCGCCGACACCGTCTATTTCGGCCCCGAAGCCGAGTTCTTCGTCTTCGACAGCGTGCATTTCAAGAACGATCCGAACTCCGCCTGCTACAGCGTAGATTCGGACGAAGCGCACTGGTCGAGCGGTCGCACGACGACGGACGAGTTTCAAGGCCCGAATCTGGGCTATCGCATCCGTCAGAAGGAAGGCTACGTGCCGGTCTCGCCCACAGACTCGCTCGTTGACCTACGCTCGGAGATGGCTGTGACGTTGGAGAAGGTCGGCATCACCGTCGAGTGTCATCATCACGAAGTCGCGCCGATGCAGTGCGAGATTGATATTCGCTATTCGACGATGCTCGGCACGGCGGACAATCTCCAACTCTTCAAATACGTCGTCCGCAACACGGCTTATCAATACGGCAAAGCGGCGACCTTCATGCCGAAGCCGCTCTACGGCGACAACGGCTCCGGAATGCACTGTCATCAATCTCTATGGAAGGGCGAGAAGCCGCTTTTTGCGGGCGATGGCTACGCCGGACTCTCTGACTTGGCGCGCTACTACATTGGCGGCCTGCTCAAACATGCGGCGGCGGTCGTCGCCTTCGCCGCGCCGACGACGAACAGTTACAAGCGGCTCGTCCCCGGCTTTGAAGCGCCCGTCAATCTCGCTTACTCGGCGCGCAATCGCTCGGCAGCGATTCGCATTCCGATGTTCTCGCAGAATCCGAAACTGAAGCGGCTCGAATTTCGTCCGCCCGATCCTTCGTGCAATCCTTATCTCGCCTTCTCGGCGATGCTGCTTGCAGGGCTTGACGGCATCCAGAACCGCATTGATCCGGGCGAACCGCTGGACAAGGACATCTACGATCTGTCGCCCGAACAGTTGAAGAATGTGCCCAGTCTGCCGGGTTCGCTCGACGACGCGCTGCGTGCGCTCGAAGCCGATCACGACTTTCTTCTAAAGGGCGACGTGTTTACGCCGCAACTCATCGAGCGCTGGATTTCCTACAAACGCGAACGCGAAATCACGCCGCTGCGCATGCGCCCGCACCCGCTTGAGTTCGCTCACTACTTCGACATCTAAAAGCAAGGATGAAGGCGGAAGGATGAAGTAAAGAGATTCAATATATTCATCCTTCCGCCGTGCTCTTATGGATATTGACCCGGTTACGCTCGAAGGCAAGTATGTGCGCCTCGAACCGCTCACGTTGGAACATCACGGCGCGCTCTGCCGTGTTGGTCTGGATGAAGATTTGTGGCGTTGGACGGCGATACAGATAAGGACGCCGGAAGAGATGCGCGCCTATATGGAGACGGCGCTCGAAGAGCAGTCGCGTGGCGAGTCGCTTCCGTTCGCCACAATTTTAAAATCTACAGGCGAAGCGGTCGGCTGCACGCGCTTCGCCAACATCGTGCCCGCCCACCGTCGCTTAGAGATTGGCTGGACGTGGGTGGCGCGAAACTGGCAGCGCACGCCCGTCAACACGGAAGCGAAATATCTGATGCTGCATCACGCCTTCGAGACGCTCGGCGCGATTCGCGTCGAATTCAAGGCCAACTCCTTAAACGAACGCTCGCGCCGCGCCATCCTCCGCATCGGCGCGACGGAGGAAGGAACCTTTCGCAATCACATGATCGGTTCGACCGGGCTTATTCGCCACTCCGTCTACTTCAGCATCATTGATTCGGAATGGCCTGCGGTGAAGACCTGGCTGGAGGAAAAACTCACAAAACCGTGATCCGTGAACTGAAAGCAAAAGGCCTTGTCTTGCAGTTCAACGGTTCCTCCTTCCTATCTATCCATGTTTTAATTTAGAGCGCGTTTCAAAACGGTGCGTGGCATCGGCGCACCGCTCTTTGAAAGGTTTTGGAAGGGACTTCTGGTCTTGCCTTGATTGAAGTGAGAGACAATATCGAACAGCTTGTGCGCGATTTGCCGGACGCGGAAGAAGCGCGCCGTTTTTTCGAGCGCATCGAGGCGGAGCAGGCGCGCGTCGCTAGATTGCTGGCGCGCGACAAGGGGTTGCTCTCCGACGCGCTCGCCGTCGCGGCGTGGAGTCCTCTGCTGGCGACGACGCTCGTGCAGAACCCTGACTATTTCACTTGGCTGGCGAGAGAGCGAACGAACACGCGCGTTAAAACGGCGGAGGAGTTTCGCGAGTCGCTGGCGCGCTTCGCCCTGACCAATTCGGAACTCGATACGCAGGTCTTGCTCGCGCGTTTTCGTCGCCGCGAACTGTTGCGTATCTACCTCCATGATGTGCGCCGGACGGCAACGCTGGTCGAGACGACGGAAGAACTCTCGAACCTCGCCGATGCGGTCTTACAGTTCGCGCACGATCTGGCGCAACAGCAACTCGAAAACCTCTACGGCGCGCCGCAATGCACGGACGAGCGCGGGCGCAAAAAAGCTGCGAGCTTTGCCATCGTCGCCCTCGGCAAACTCGGCTCGCGCGAACTCAACTACTCTTCCGATGTCGACCTGTTCTTCCTCTATTCTGACGACGGCGAGACTTCCGAGCAGGGCGAGCGTGGCTCGATCACGAATCGCGAGTTCTTCGCGCGCCTCGCCGAACGCATCGCGCGACTTGTCGGGAAGCCTTCGGGCGAGGGCGCAGCCTATCGCGTTGACCTGCGACTGCGCCCGCACGGGCGCGACGGCGCTTTGAGTTCCTCGCTCGCCGAAGCCCTGCGCTACTACGGCGAGAAGGCGCAGGCATGGGAACTCCAAACTTTGATTCGCTCACGCGCTTCCGCCGGGTCGGCGCAACTCTTCGCGCGATTCGCAGAGGGCGTCGGCGGGCGCGTCTATCGTCTCGATGCGACCGTTTCGCACGCGCTCTCGCACGTGCGGCTCGCCAAGCAGAAGATTGACCGTCAGCACGGCGGAGACGCGGGCGGCTTCAACGTCAAACTCGGTCGCGGCGGCATTCGTGAAATCGAGTTCATCGCCCAAGCCCTGCAACTCGCTTACGGTGGGCGTGACGCTTGGCTGCATGCGCCGCACACGCTTATCAGCCTCGGTCGCCTCGCAGACCGCAGGTTGATTACCGAGCGCGAACGCACACAACTCTCCGACGCCTACGACTTCCTGCGCACCCTCGAACATCGCTTGCAGATGGAGCATGGCCTTCAGACTCACTCTGTTCCTGATGACGCGGCGCGCCGCGCCCTCGTCGCGCGCCGCATGCACTTTCAAGAACCGGGCGCGCCCCATGTCTTCGACCTCGCGCTCAGCGCTCACACGGAAAACGTGCGCGCCGCTTACGAGCGCGTTTTCGGTAAAGCCGGAGATGAGATGTCGGAACGGGAAGTTGAGTCTGACAGTGGCGCTCAATTCGCTCAGGCTGACGAAAGCGCGAGCGTGCGCGCCGTTCAAAAGACAGTCGAAGGCGCGGTGACGAGAGCGAGTCACGCGCCGCGCGCCGCGCACACGGACGCCGAAGAGACGGCGGCTCTCTCCGCCGCTTCAATCTTCGCCATACGTCTCGCTTCGACAGGTAGCGCGGTTGATAAAATAAACATCGAGCAACTCGCGCAAACTTTATTCGACGGCGCGCACGCGACGCTGAACGCGCGACGCTCTCTGACCTATCTGGCGCGCATCGCCGCTTCACTCGATAAATCCGGCACGCGCGTCGAACTTACCGCAGAGAATCTTCAAGCCCTCACCGGAATGTGCGGGGCGTCCGAGTTCTTCGGAGAAATGCTGGCGAGCAATCCCGCGCTCATCCCCGCGCTCGTGACCGGCAGGCGACTCGTCGTTGAGCGCGACCATCGTGCGATTTTGCGCGCGGCGGTTGACCCCAAAAGGAGTTTCGGTGCGGAACTCTCCGCGTTGCGCCGCGCGTGGTCGCGCCTGCTCGTCGAGATTGGCGCATGCGACGTGCGCGGCGAAATCTCGCCGCAGGAGTCGAACCGCTTGCAGACGGCGCTGGCCGCCGCTAGCATCAACGCGGGATTACTCGTGGCGCGGCGCGAGATTGCGAGGCGCTACGGCGGCATGCAGGCGGGGCCGCGCCTCGCCGTGCTCGGACTAGGCCGTTTGGGAAGCGGCGGAATGGATTACGGCTCAGACCTCGACCTCGTGCTCGTCTATGACCGGCGCGTGCCGTCGCCCATCCACGGGCTGACGCATGACGAAGCTTATGCACGGCTCAGCGAACTGCTCATCGCCGCGCTCTCAAGTCTAACGCGCGACGGTTATCTCTATCGCGTTGACCTGCGCCTCAGACCCGACGGGAAAAACGGCGCGACCGCCATCGGCGCGTCTGCTTTCGTCAATTACCTCAATGAGCGCGCGAGCGTCTGGGAGTGGCTCGCCTACGTTAAGCTGCGTGCAGTGGCCGGTGATTTGGAGTTGGGACGGCAGGTCGAGCGAGACGCGCGCCGTGCGCTTCACGAAGCCGCGCCGCGCGCCGGAGGGGAACTCTTAAAAATTGAGACGCGCCGTGTCCGCGAGCGGCTCGAACACGAGCGCGCGGGACGCGCACAGCAACGCATCGTTGACATCAAGTTCGGCGCGGGCGGCATGCTCGATGTTTATTTCGCCGCGCGCTACCTGCAACTGCGCGACAACGTGCCTGACCAAGACGACCGCTCGACAACGGCAACGCTCAGACGATTACGCGACTCCGGCTCGCTCGATTCACAGGATTACCGCGCGCTCCACGAAGGCTACGCGCGCCTGCGTTTCCTCGACCACCACTTGCGTCTTCTCGTCGGGCGCTCAACACGCCTGCCCGCCGCCACAGACCATCCGATTCTCGGCGACCTCTCGCACCGCGCCAACGAAGCATCCGTCCACGACCTCATGTCCGACCTCGAAGCGCGCATGAAGGCCGTGCGCGATGCTTACAACCGCATCACGACATAGAGCGATTTTTCATTGGTTGTCAGGGAGGTTATGAATTGACGATCATCAGAGCGGACAAATTGAAGATTTGAAATCCTGAAACTTCAACTGCTCAACTTTTATGCTTCTTCGCGTCTTTGCGTGAAACTATTTTTCGCGCAAAGACGCAAAGAAGAAGGACGCTCAGAAAACCTGCGGCAGGGTGGCGTTAAGATTTCAACTTTGACACGCTCGACTATTTAACTACGCATCGTGCGGCGTGTGTGTCGCCGTCTCATACCAACAGCGCGTGCACCAGCGTCGGTGCGCGGTACGCTGGTCGAGCGGATAGTCTGCGGAAACGGGCAAGCGTTCAACGACCGCGCGTTCTTCGTCGTTCAGTTCGCTCCACGCGCGGAGTCTCCCCGCGTGGCAGCGCGGGCACGCGTCTCTGTCCTGAGGTGCATTGAAAGAGTTGTGAGTTGTCATATACGTTGAGCCTTGATAGAAGATAGCTGGGAGCTTTTATGACGCGCTTCCTTCGACGCGCTTTTTAAGAGCCTCGTTCATCAGCACGTAGCCGCGCGCGGTCTTGTCGAGCATGCCGCCGAGGAAGGGAATCAAAAGTCCCGTAAACCGCTCGCCGTGTAGAAAGCGTGTGCGCCCCGGTTGCGTGGCAGGCTCGACTTTAAAAATGTGCTCGCCGTTAAAGAGGCCGGGGAGGGGAAGCGTGCCGAGCCAGCGCATCTCGCGTTGCGGTTCTACTTTCAACACCTTCGGCGTGAAACTCATCCCGCGCGCATCCGGTATCTGCACGTAAATCTTCAGACATTCGCCGACGCGCAGTTCACCGCTGGCGCGCGTGACGAACGGATTCCACTGCGAGTACGAGTTCAAGTCTGTGAGCGTTTGCCAGACGCGCTCCGGTGTCGCAGCAATCTCGATTTCAGTCTGAATCTCTCTCATCGTTTGTCGGCTCCCAATGAAAGTTACGTGTCGCGCGTCGGGCGCAGATTCAAGATGCGCGCGCGAATTTGAGAATCGCGCCTGAAGCGATGTAATATCGAGCCTGTCTTTAACACACTCTCCGTCAAAACAGAAAGCTCAGCCTCTTCATGCACCATCTTGCACGTCTCTTCGCCTGCGCCGCGCTGCTCATGCTCGCACTCGCGCCCAACACCTTCGCGCAGGAAGAGCGCGACGCGCGCTTCGATTTTTACGCGCGCGGCCCCTATCGTGAAAACGTCCCGCGCCCGCAATCAATATTGCGCTTCGATGTCGGCGACTTTCATACGAACTACGCGATGATGGAGCGCGTCATCGAGCGCATCGCCGAGGCCGCGCCCGACCGCGTGCGCGTCATGGATATCGGCGAGACAAACGAGCATCGCATGATGCACCTCGTCGCCATCAGTTCGCCGGAGAACATCGCGCGTCTCGATCAGATTAAGGCCAACATGGCACGGCTCGCCGACCCGCGCACGCTCTCGGAGGCCGAAGGGCAGCAGCTTATCAGTTCGACGCCCGTCGTCGTCTGGCTCAACTACACGATTCACGGCAACGAGTCGGCTTCGTTTGAAGCGATGATGCAGGTCGTCTATCAACTCGCCGCGTCGAACGAGCAGGCGACGCTCGACATCCTGCGTAACAGCGTCGCTCTCGTCAACGTCTGCGCCAACCCGGACGGCCACGAGCGTTTCGTGACGTGGTACAACTCCATCGGCACGGGCAATCCTGAGCCGACGGCGACCGAACACGACGAGCCTTGGTCGGTCTACGGGCGCGTCAACCGTTTCCGCTTCGACCTCAACCGCGACAACATCGCGACCTCGCAAGTCGAGACGCGCAACGTCCAGCGCGCCTTTCTCGAATGGCATCCGCAGGTCTTCGTGGATCATCACGGGCAGCCCGCGCAATTCTTCTTCCCGCCCGCCGCGCTCCCCATCAATCCGAATTTGCCAGACGAGCCGACGGCGCGCTGGTTAACCGTCTTCGGTCGCGCCAATGCCGCGCAGTTCGATCAGCGCAACTGGGATTTTTACGTCCGGGACATCTTCGACCTCTTTTATCCCGGCTATTGGGATTCGTGGCCAAGCCTGCAAGGCGCGACGGGGATGACCTACGAGACGGACGGCGGCGGCTGGAAAGGTCTCCGCTGGCGGCGCGACGACGACACGATTGTGACTCTGCGCTCAGGAATTGCGAAACACTTTGTCGCCTCTCTGACGACGCTCGCCACCGCCGCCGCGAACGCGCAGGCGCGGCTCGGCGATTATCTCAAATTCAAACAGAGCGGGATTGAAGAAGGGCGCACAGGGAATCAACGTCGCTACGTTATCCTGCCCGGACGCGACCCCGGCATCGCCGCCGAACTGGTGGAAAATCTCCTGCGCGCGGGCGTCGAAGTGCAGACCGCGCAAGCGCCGTTTCGTTCTGCGCGCGCGCACAATTATGCGACGGCGAATGCGCCCGCCGCCGCGCGCGATTTTCCCGCCGGAGCCTACGTCGTTAACTTGGCGCAGCCCCAGAAGCGTATCGCCAAAGCCCTGCTCGAACCCGACACGCCGCAGGATCAAGCCTTCATGCGTGAACAACTCGCGCGCTTTCGTCGCAACGAACTGCGTGGGCGCAACGCTTCGCGCGAAGATTACGGTTTCTACGACATCACCTCTTGGTCGCTGCCGCTCGCCTTCGGCGTCGAAGCTTACTGGACGGAGGACGCCCCTGCGATAACGGGGCAGCCTGTGCAACTGCCGCCGCCTTCGCGCGAAGCCACGCGGGCGGTCAGCGCGACCGCCACCTCTTTCACGCACCCGGAACTCTCGCCCACGGTTTTGGGCTACACGCTTCCGACGGCAGGCAGCGTTACGGGTCGCGCCTCCATCGCTTACATCATTCCTTACGAGCGCAACGGCGCGGCATCGCTCATCTATCGTCTCTTGCGCGAAGATTTCAAGCTCGCCGTCGCCACCAAAACTTTGAATGCGGGCGGGCGTGATTGGCCGCGTGGGACGGTCGTCGTGCGCGGCTCGCGCCACCCCGGCCGGCTCCACGAGCGCATAGCGGCACACGCGCGGGGGCCGGGCGGCGCGGTGGAACGCCGCGGCGCAATAAGTCGAACCCAGCAGCAGGCCGAAGCCGGGCCGACCGGCGGCGACCCGGGCTGCGGCATCGACCGCCAGCACCTTGAACGCCCCGATCCGTTCG
>CAXTRQ010000102.1:0-21436 GCA_964246705.1 uncultured Pyrinomonadaceae bacterium | reverse complement strand
CAGTTTTGTCGTCCGCGGCGACTCGTGCGCCGCGATAGCCTGCGCCTTGTCGATAGTTCCCCCGTTCTCTAGATAGGCGGTAATACCCGTGGCCCTGAATGTGTGGCACCCAATCTCCTCAGGCAGCCCTGCCTCTCGCGCCCGCCTTTTGATCATCAAGTAGACCTCGGTCCGGTGGATTTCCTTCTCCGTTAAGCTTCGGCTCCGCCCCCGGGTCGTGCGAAAGATCGGCCCCTTCCTGTCCTGTGCGATCCCGGCCGCCTCGATGTAGGCGTCCAAATACTCCTCGGCTTTGTGGTGAACCGGCACCTCGTGGTACTTCCCCCGCTTCTCGTGTAGCCTGAGCCAGGAGCGACGCCCCTGCTGGTAGTAGTCTTCAACCTTCATGCCAGCGACGGCGCTCACGCGCGCGAAGCTGTAGATCATCACCCCGATCAGCGCCCGGTCGCGCAGGCCGACCACATGCGACGTGTCGATGCCCTCCAGGAGCTTCCGCGCCTCGTCCCTAGTGAGCACCGGCGTCTTACCCTTCTTGACGCTGTAGCGCGGCCCCCGGACAGGCTCTGCGGGGTTCTCAGGGATGATTTTCCCCTCGACGAGCCAATCGAAGAGCCTGCGGATGGCCGTCAGGTGCTGGTGGACGGTCTGCGGGGAGCCGGGGTGGCGCTCGATGTAGGCCGCGACGGCGAGCGGCTCGATGGCGTGGAGGTCGAGCCCGCGCTCCTCGCACCAGGAGAGGAAGCGGCCGACGGCCCTCATGTAGGCCTCTCGCGTGTGTTTGTTCCGGATGGTGGCGGCGAAGAACTCGAGGAAGCGCCTGATGGCGTGGGGGCCTTCGCGGGTGATGATCGCCGGCGCGAGGGCTTGAATGGCGACATCCCGGGGCGCGGTTTGGGTAATCAGCATCTCGGCTTCAGTCATGTCGCTTTATATAACATAAAGGGTGATTATGTTATATAACTTTCCTCGCACTGAAGGATTATATCCAAATATGAGAACGACCGAAAAATTGATGGTGCGGCGAAGCTCTGCTCCGAATCTTCGCTCCTGCGGCGAGTGCGGCGCTGGAGTCCGACCATAGGTTGAACCTCCCTGCCTGAAAGAAGTTGCTGCCGAACTGATTCAGCTTATCGAGTCAGTATTAGTTGGAGTTCGGGAGGCGCTAGCAGACTCACCCCTTACATTACAGGCCAAGTGGATGCGTTCGTTAACCATCACTACGTCTTGATATCAATTATCTTGCCTACCTTGACTGCGCCTGCGAAGGTAGCCTTTGATATTCACCTAGCTATTAATTTTCAGTAGAATCACGCAGCCGCCACGGTTGCCTCATGCTCTAGTCTGTACCAGAAACATCTTCTCGGAGGAGCCTCCAGATGTAGAGATGGTTAGAAGGCCATAACTGACGGGTATTAGTGATGAAGAACCTGCGAATTTTTACGGCTTCGCCGTCTGACACTGCAACTGAGAGAGCGAAAATTGAGACAGTCGCCTCAATGCTCAGACCACTGGCCGATAAGCTCGGAATTAAGATTAATGTGGATGATTGGAGCCAAGTCGTGCCTGACATGGGGCGTCCAGAGAAGGTGATACTTGACCAACTCAACCCCACCTTATGGGACGTATTCGTTGGGATTCTGTGGCATCGCTTTGGCACCCCACCCGCTGCTAAGGACGAGAAAACAAAAGAAGACTACCTCTCAGGTACGGAGGAAGAATTCAAAACTGCGTATCGCTTGTGGGAGCAATACCAACGCCCCCGGATCATGGTGTATCGGTGTACGCGCGCTATCACACCTGCCGCGCTGGACCCCGTACAATTTATGCGCGTCAAAAAATTCTTCGATCAGTTCGACGCGGTGAAGGGCGAACACCCGGGTCTATATCAGTCATTCGATACAACCGAGTCATTTGAAAGATTGTTGCACGACAATCTGCTAAAGCTCTTAATAACGTACGGTGAAGAAATCAGAGGTGAGCCCGTGCCGGCGGAAGTGGTTCACGCCCTCGCCCCTCGAATCCCTGATAACCTTCCGCGCCGCGGCTCGTTCTTCGGGCGCGACAACGACATAGAGACTACGCTGCGGGCGCTCGGGCCGGAGGATCGCACGTGGGGCGTGCTTCTGGATGGGATCGGCGGGATTGGCAAGACCGCGCTAGCCATTGAGGCCGCGCACCGCTGCAAAGAGGAAGGATTATTCAACGCATTCATCTATGTCAGCGCCAAGCGGAACATTCTCAACCCGGGCGGCATACGCGATATATACCCGGTGGCACAAACGCTCGACGGATTTCTGAATGAGACTGCCCGCGTGTTGGACGAGGTAGGCATTACTGAATTGCCGAGGGATGAAAAGCGGCGTGCGTTACTCGACGCCTTGCGGGGGAGACGCGCTCTGCTCATCTACGACAACCTTGAAACCTTGGCGAAGGAGGAGCAGGAAGCGCTTGCCGACTTCCTGCGGGAGATTCCCCAAGGGTGCAAGGCGATCATCACCAGTAGGAGACGCGGCGGCGAAGGCGCCGTCTGGCTCCGACTTGAGAGACTTGAGTTCAGTGCCGCCCGAGACATTATCGAAAGCGAAATCGGGCACGATCCTCGTTTGGCGAGTAAGATGTGGCGCGTCGGCGATCAACGTTGGGAAGAGCTCTATAATGAGACGAAAGGCTCACCGCTAGCGTTGATGCATACGTTGGGGTTACTTCGTGTGCGCGCAGCCTTGAACTTCGATGGGGCATTGGAATTACTGCAAAGTAATCGGCACATTGATCTCAATAAATTCATCTTTCAGGAAGCGCGGCGCGAACTGCGTCCGAATGATGAGTCTACACTCCGCGCCCTGTCGTTTTATAACCCGTCGGCGACGTTTGACCAGCTAATGTATGTCGCGCAACTAAGTCCCAATGCGCTGGAGTTTTCTCTTGACCTGTTGGTCGCGCTTTCGTTGGTTGATGTTTTACCAGGCGAGGAGCGCTACGCTCTGCATCCGCTCACGCGCAATTTTGTCCAAGCCGAGATCCTCATCGACACCCAACTGATGGAGGAGATTGAAAAGCGCGTCAACAGTTATTGGTCCGATACCAGAAAGAATCGATTTGTTTATGACGCGAGCCCCAGGAGGCACGCTCTACCGGAGTCGATACAAGCATTGGAGCGTCTTTCTTGGAACTACTGGTGGAGTTGGGCACCGGGTGGCTCATCCATCTTCAGCGACATCAACTCCGAGGTTTGGAACGATAGTGAACACAACCCGCGCAGGCTCTTGGCAGAAGTTTCTGAATATGACCTTGCGAGAGTGGCTACTGATGCTGATTACATCGAGCGGGTGCGCCGCCTCGCCGAAAGCTTCGACACGTACATGGGAGCGGTCGCGGAGACTTGGGCCGCCGCCAATGTGCCCTCACTCACCCGCGAGCACCCGGTCGCGTACTTCTGCGCGGAGTTCGGCGTGCATCACTCTCTACCGCTCTACTCGGGCGGCCTCGGCATACTCGCGGGCGACCACCTGAAGTCCGCGAGCGACCTCGGGCTCCCGCTCGTCGCCGTCGGCCTCTTCTACCACCACGGGCACTTCCGACAACGGCTCAGGTCCGACGGCTGGCAGGAGGAAACTTATCAACAGATCAACGTCGGCGATCTCCCGGTGCAGTTAGTTCGCGGCCATGATGGCGAGCCCATCCGCATCGACCTCTTCGTCCGAGGCCGCGCCGTACGCATCCAAACCTGGCGCCTCGATGTCGGCCGCGTCGCGCTCTACCTGCTCGACACGAACGTCGAGGGTAACGACGACTTCGACCGACTGATTACGGGCCATCTCTACGGTGGCGACCGCGAGACGCGTTGCGTGCAGGAGATGGTCTTAGGCATAGGCGGCGTCCGCCTCCTCCGCCAGTTGGAGATTGAGCCGCACGTCTTCCACCTCAACGAGGGGCATACGGCCTTCCTCACGCTCGAACTGGTTCGTGAGCTGATGGAATCGGGTAAGGACTTTTACGAAGCAGCGCGCGCAGTGCGCTCTCGCTGCACATTCACCACGTATACGCCGGTCGCCGCCGGCCACGATGAGTTCGCCGCGCCGCTGGTCGAGAAGTGCTTTGGTGAAGGCTACTGGCAGGCGCTCGGCCTCACGCGCGAGGAGTTCATGAACCTCGGCCGCGTTAACGGGGGCGACGAGGAGGAGTTGTTCGGGCTGACGCCGCTGGCACTGCGCATGTGCCGCTCGTCGAACGGCGTGAGCCGCAAGCACGGCGAGGTCTCGCGCGAGCTCTGGAATCTGATGTGGCCCGGGCGGCGGACTGAAGAAGTGCCAATCTGTACTATTACCACCGGAGTGCATGCGCCGACCTGGGTCTCGCCGCTGCTGCGTTCGATTTATGAGAAGCATGTCGGTATGAATTGGACCGAGGTGCTACACGACGCCAAAGCTTGGTCGGCTGCGGTCGACTCTATCCCCGTAGATGAATTGTGGCGCGTGCGGCGACTTCAAAAGATGCGCCTCATTGCGTTCGTGCGCGAGCGGCTCTTCCGCGAGCGTATGCAACAACACCAGCCTCGCGCCTACGCCGAGGCCGCGCTCTCAATGTTCGACCCGGAGGCACTGACCATCGGGTTCGCGCGCCGCGTCGCGGCCTACAAGCGCTGGGGGCTCATCCTCTCGGACCCGTATCGTCTGCGCCGCCTGCTGCTCGATGCGCAACGCCCGGTGCAACTCTTCTTCGCGGGCAAGGCGCACCCGCAAGACCAAGGTGCCAAACTCATCCTTCAGCAGATCGCGATGTGGAGACTCGACCCCGAGGTCATGCAGCGCACCGTCCTCTTACAGGATTATGACCAGGAGGTCGCACGACAACTCGTGCAGTCCGTAGACGTCTGGATGAGTGTTCCGCGGCGCCCGCTCGAAGCGTCAGGAACGAGCGGGGAGAAGGTGGCGATGAACGGCGGGCTGAACCTCTCGGTCTTGGACGGCTGGTGGGTCGAAGGCTACGACGGGCGCAACGGCTGGGCCGTGGGCGAGGAATCGCTGAGTGATGCCTTTGAGGAGGTAGACCGCCACGACGCGGAGTCGCTTTACCGCATACTCGAAACAGAAGTCGTGCCAACTTTCTACGACCGCGACGAGCGCGGGATACCGCGCCGATGGGTCGAGATGATGCGCCATGCCATCAGCACACTTGCACCAGCCTTCAATAGCGACCGTATGGTGCGTGACTACACGCAGCGAATCTACTTTAGTGAATGAAGAAATCAATACTCAGAAAAGCAATGGCGGGGAAAGCTAAACATCACGGACTATAATAAATCTTCACTACACCTAAGCTGGACTTTATCCATATTAACTTGATCTTTGAAAGCAAAACGGAAGGCGGTAAGCTCACGACCACTCTGCCACAAGAGGTCACGATATGCTCAACCTGCCTTCCGGTGCGTTGGGCCTCTTGTTATGTATTTTCAGGGGAATCATTGCCGTTTAAGCTGTTAGCGAGTAGTTGAAACATAGTTCTCGATATAGCATTAGCCTCATTAAATTCTAGCGATAAGCTAAACCTCCTACTTAGTTGCCTCCCTGCGCCTTCCACGAATAAGCTTATTGTATCCGAAATATTTTTGTGGGTCTGACGGCAGATCCTCAGGCAACTCCAGTTCATCATCGATGATTGTCTCTAGGAATTCTCCACGACCTGTTGTAGATATCGCCCGCGCGTATGACAGCAGGACATTCAACGTTGGCTCCAAAATTCCCCGCTCGAACTTCGAGATGTAATCCCTCTCAAGTTCATCCGCCAAGCCCAAGTGCCTGATCAAGCCGCCTTGGGAGAGCCCTAGTTGCCGCCGTATGACCAGCAATTTTTTTGCCAGTCTCAGAGGCTTCTTTCTCTTCGGCTGCGGCTTCTCGTGCCTTGCCTGCTGCTTATTCATCTCAGGAGTGACCTCCTGAGACGCAGGCATTTGCCAAACTCGGCCTATTGATTTTAGGGATGCACATCCCTAAAATGATTCTGTTTGGATGATTCGCCGAGACCCTGAAGCTTTTCTCGGCGGCGCTCATCATTCGAGATTCCGAAGCGCCTTATTCATAGATCAGAGAATGGAAGCGGCAGAGTATCAAAGAGTCTGCCTCCCGTCACCTATCAGCGGGTAATAAACCACTTGGAGAGAGATTTATGCTCAGATACCGGAAGTCCATCACAGTGTTAACAGCCCGCGCCGTGTGCCTGATCTGTTACGCCCTTGTCGGCACTTTAGGTCAGATGATTGGGTACGGTCAGGAGAAGGCAGAGCAAGCCCTGTTGGACCCGACGGGACACTACACCTTCACGGGTCAGAGACTACCCCCAATGCGGGATTTCAAATCTATCAACCTCATCGCCGCCGGGCGAAGGAGAGATCGGATTTCCGGGGATGTGACGGTTGGCCGCGCGCAGCGCGCCCCTTTGGTTTTTAATCTCATTCCGACACGGATGACCGAGGGAAGACTCACCTTCGACACACAAAGTATTAACAGGATCAGTTATCACTTTGAGGGCCAAATTACGAAGCGGCGATTGCCGGAGAGTGAAGGCGGCTATGATGTGCCACTGCTCGAAGGGACGCTTATGAAATACAGTGGCGGGCGAAAACTTGGCGAGATAAAAGGAGCCTTCGTGTATGAAGAATTCGCAGACTGATCGGCATCCGGTCTTTCTTTTACTTCCCGCCGCATAGTCTTTGCGGTACTGGGTTGCAGCAATCCTAAGGCACTGACACAAGCGAATGCACAGAAGATCGTCGAAGCGTTCGAGAAATTCAAACAACTCGTCAGAGTTGCTCTGAAAGATGAAGAAAAATGGCAGGTGTGACCACATCGGCTGACAAAACCGAGCAGCATGCACAAGCCACCGCAATGGAGATGCACTTGTCGGACAAGCCTGCCATCGCTGTACAACGGCATCTGGGCTATGTGGGAGCGAAGATTACCCTCGTCCGTAGTACTACATGCGCATAGCATCGCTTACTTGGCGTTAGTAAGGTATCGACCACGGAACTGTTCAGGAATGACCGGCAATGGGAAACAATAGAAATTACATCACCTGCGCTAATTGCTCGCACAACATCGTCCCCCGCCTTTGGCACTACACTCAATTCGGCGTCACAAGGACACAACATATCTGTCCATTCTGCGGAGTGCTGCTCTATGTCACCGGACCGAAAGGGGCACTCGTCGTTATGATCGGTGCCTTGAATGTCTTCTTACGGCTTATCAACTTCGTGGGTGACATGGCTGGGGGAAGACGGCGAAGACGGTATTAGGGCTGCGTCTCAGGCTTTCTAAACCTCCCCGGCTGCTGGCCTGCAACTCTTGGTTTATACAAGGTGTGGTACTCGTGACTCCGAATATTATCCATCCTTTGATCGAGTTTGTGTATCGGACCTTTGGCGAGCGCTTCGGCAGCTTACTGCTGGCGGGCTATAGTGAAGCCGCGCCTCCGAAGAAGCGGACATTCCTGTTCACCGAACATTACGCTGGCGTGGAAATAGACTGGATGGTAGAGGTGATTTCAGAGTGCCCGCCCCGCGGAGAAGAGCCCCTCATTTTGGCGGGGATCCTCAAGCTCATGCTGAGTCAGATGCCCATCACCGGACCCTTCTACTTCGAGATGGCTGACCTGATGGCGGAACTCGACTGGCCACACACGCGGGCATTGCAAGACTTCGTAGACCTAATCGCCGAGAAGTACGCTGGCCTCATCTTCCGGAAATACGAGCAGAGGCGGCGCCAAAGGTATAAAGTAGCGGAAGCGCAGTGGGGGCGCTACAAACTCGTGAGCAGTTATCTCTTAGGGGCTGCTAAGGAGCCGGGTGAGCCGCGGCTTACGCGCACTTTTAACCGGATTGATTTCGACACTAAATTCGTGAAGGGTTTGAATGAAGGCCGGGTAACCTTCGCCGGCATCAATTTCAACTTTATCGAATAATTTTATAGGCCTTCGTTCATCAGGGTTCTCCAATTCTGTCGATGCGCCAAAAATGGTGCGCCAAAAACGGTGCACCAAAAATGGCGCGCCAGTTCTGGCGCCTCTCATACGCCCACCATTAATATTGTGAAAGCTACTTTTCACCTCAAGCACTTGAACCACAATTCGCTAGAGTCATCATGATTGACTTTATGGGCAGACATCAGTCTGCCCATAAAGTCAGGCGCGCCATTATCAGACGTGTATCTACATAGTATTAGTGGTCTAAAGCGAGAATGGCTTTGTACGGGAGGCTGGTACCTGCACGCCAAGGGCACTAATTGCACGCTAAAATAGCATGATTTGTTTGGCTTTTTAGATGTTTTTCCGCTCAACCGCTAGCCCTGCGCGTCCACTTGGCCTTTCCAAACAACGCCAGCATAAAGCCTTATCTGAACGGAAAGATTCGTAGCTTCAACCCTCATTCTATACTTTCCTCTTTCGATCTTCTTTCGTTCTTACGGCCATTTGGGATGAAGATGAAGATCACGAATTTCACCCGCATCGGCCTCCGGTCCGCAAACGGCCAGTGAGTACACGACCTATGTGAAGGACATGCATAGTAGTTTAGTCAGCCATCTGATTTTAGTTAAAAGTAGTGGAACACTTCTTGATTATGACCGCTGTGGCGTCGACGTGACGCTGAAAAGCGAAAAGGCTTCGTTAAGCCTGCCAGCTCAACGAAGCCATTACTTTAACTGAGGGCGGGGTGGCCGCCCTGCGGGACGTAAACAACTATATTGTGTGCCACCCGCCTAGAAAGGTCAAGAGGAAATGGTAAAGATAAATCGCACGCCTCCGGGCGGGGGTGGAAGAGACTGGTCTGCATATAACACGTCGCAGAACAATGAAAAAAGCAACTTTCTCAGGATTCTTTACGAACTTTGTAAAGACATCGAAGAACCGCAAGTTGGATTAGGGCGTAAACCTTTGCGCCTGGCAGATGTGTTTTTTTGTTTAGTGCTTAAGGTTTACAGCATGGTGTCAGCGCGCCGTTTCGTTGGCGACATGCAGGAAGCGCAAGCTAAAGGCTTTATAGAAGCCACGTTGAGTGCTACTTCCATTTCAGAGTATTTGCGAAGCGAGTCGTTGTCGGTCACACTTCAGCATCTTCTCATCAAGAGTAGCCTTCCCCTCGCGGAGGTTGAAACCATCTTCGCTGCTGACTCCACAGGCTTCAGCGTCCCACGTAAGCGCGTTTGGTTTAATAAGCACACCAATCGACGTGAGAAGAGACGTGATTACATAAAGCTGCACGTGATGGTAGGGGTGAAGAGCAACATTATCACCTACGCAGAAACTAGCGAGGGGACGGCCAGCGACATGGTCTATCTGAAACGTTTAGTTGAGGGAACGTCCCGTCACTTCGAAATCTCAGAAGTGTCAGCAGACGGCGGCTACTTGAGCGGGGAGAACATGTACACCGTTCTTCTGAGAGGAGGAATCCCTTATATCGCGTTCAAGAAAAACTGCACACTCGACGCTAATTACAAAAGTGTCTTCTGGAAAGATATGCTCTACCTACACAAGACGAGGCATCCCGTTTTCACAGAACACTACTTCCTGCGCAATAACGTCGAGGCCACCTTCCACTCTATGAAGGTGAAATTTGGAGACCGACTGCGCAGCAAGTCAATTCGCGGGCAGTTCAACGAAGCCTTGGCAAAGGCGCTGTGTCATAACATCTGTATGTTGATCCGCTCGACGCACGAGTTGGGTATTGATCCCTTGTCATGGTCGGATAAGATGCCTAAGCAGACGGCCGAGGGAGTTTCGATCGTTGAAGCCATGGCACACAGAAAAGAAGATTTACTTGAGATAAGAGAGGCCGCTGGCGATCGCGAAATGCCGCCCCAAGAGGAGGGGCGTAAACACTCTCGAAAAGACAAGGCACATAAGGGTGATAGTCGCGTTCCAAGGCAGATCTCACTATTCGAGTGATCTCAGAACTATCGCTACTTAGACAAGAATAGAGGGGTTGGTCAAGAAACCGGCCCCCTCTTGTTTTTTAATAATCTTAAGGTCTATTCGGCAGTATACTTTGCTTCAACCTGACTGTTGTGGCTGCAACGCTTCATGGCACCATTAGGATACTCCGGCGTTCGAATCCTGCGCCACCCATTTGAGTCACAAAACTGGCAACTCTCAATCACCACTCTCAACTCTTGAGACTTCTGTGCCTGACGTTTTTTCTCTTGCTCCTCGACGTAGGCAACCGGCAAGGTGTAATTCTTCTCTATCGCAGCGATGAGCCAGCCCGCAGCGTTCTTCTTGGGCCTGCTGGAATCCCGGTACGGGTAAGCGGTAATCTGCGCCTCGGCAGCCTCCCTGTGATTCTCTACCAGATCTCTGGCTTTAGATCTCTCCACGCCGAACATAAGGAGATGCTCGACCAAGGGGTCTTCAGCCGCTGGGAATATTACTTCGTCCTGCCTTGGCGCTGACGCCAGCTCTGGTTCCGCGGTCCGCGGTTTTCTCTCAGACCAAACGGGAAACGACTTTTTCGGCTGGGTGAAAGATCGAAACTCTGCTTTCGCCTTTCGCCCCGGAGTATAGAGCATTTCCCAATCGGGCTGCCCTGCTCCATCCGTGATCTCCCGGAACTCCACGGCGCTGATGTAGTTTGATTTTCGATGCGGCGCGTGCAGCTTGTACATCTGCTTTTTGATGTGGTCGTAATCGGCGTACCGGGTTTGAGGCGCGCGGACGCAATAGTAGGAATAGAGCAGTTTCGCGCGTGGGCGCCCGTTCCGTAACGCCGCGAAAATCTGATAGCTCAGGAGCTCATACAGGCGCTGCGCCCCTGGCGAAAGCTCGCGCAGGTAATCATAATCGAGCGGGCGCGTTTGCGCGGTATTGAGTATTTCCCTGTAGGCATCGTGGAGCAGAACATACACCCCGTCCGCCCGTCGCCCGTCAGAAAACTTCTCGCCGGTGAAGACCACTCCGTACCTGGTATCGGATATCTCAGCGGTGCGCTCCCCGCTGTCTGCACCCTTGTAGGTTCTCTTCGCGGTGATAAAGGCACCCGCATTCTGAAGTAAGGCCCGCTTGACGTCGTTTGTGTTCTTACCGCTGGATGGCATCCCGAGTTCGCGGCAGATCTCGCTCAGACTTCCGAGCCTGACTACACTGGGGATGGGCCGCAGTGACTCTTCGAGCCTCCTGTTGATGATGAGAGTATCTACCTTGTATGCGAGCGGGCCGGGCTGCCCTAGTTTCTTCGGGTAGTCCACCTCCCAAGTGGTCTTCAGCTCGCCAGTTCCGGTGAGTTCTTTTACTTCAATGTTGATAGTCCCTCGCTTCGCCAACCGATGTATAGGGAAACGGGACAACACCGTCTCGGTGCGGATGGAATGGAGAGGAAGGAGTTCCGCGTTTTGTTGCTCTTGATTCATGAGAGCAAAGGTAAACAACAGCCTGTTGTTATGTTAATAAAGTCTATAAGAAGTCTACAAAAGCCGTACGTCTGATAAAATACTATCTTTCAAGGGTTAGCGGCGAAAATTTTTACATTTCGTCTCCCCAAAGTACGTGATATGTCTCCCCAAAGTACGTGATATGTCTCCCCAAAGTACGTGACCATTTTCTTACTCCGCCAGCAAACTTGGGGCAAGAAATACGGGAGCGAAAATCCGCATGGAGTCTCACTTCCCAAATCAGAAAGATATTAGTCGGATCGATGTTAAGGTGTTACGTAAATCCTTAAAACCTTAATCTTGGCCTGCCGGGAAATGTTTCTCCAAGAGGGCTTGTATTTCATCTCTCATCTTCACCCTACGTAATGCGCACTGGCTCTTGATCCTAGCATGTAGGTCGGTCGGAATATCTATGGTGAACCTAGTCGTCTCGACGCTACCTTTTTCGTCATCATCTTTTCCCTTACCGGCTACCCAATCGTCCGGGGTCATGACCTTCCGGCCTTGGGGTTTCGCTCCAAAAGGTACCTTCTTGGTCATTGCTCGATTAGCTCCATCACTTCAGTCGTCAGAGCCTCGATCTCCCGGCTCGCGAGGCTTCCCGGCTCAACCTCTAAGACCGTCCGCCCCCGGCCTGCGCTCTCGGCGAAGCCCACCCTCTGACACACCTGGGATTTTAGTACTGGGAGATCGTACTCTGAGAGTGCCTGCGTCACATCTCGCCCGATGGCAGTGTTAACGATTTTACGATTAATGATAAATACGCTTTTAAGATTTTCCTTAAACGGGCGTACATCCACCACTAAATCTACGATCTCCTTAGCTGCCCATACATCGTAGGGTGAAGGCTGAACTGGAATGAGCACGAGGTCGCTTGCCATGATAGCGGAGCGGGCGACGTCGTATACGCGCGGTGCCCCGTCGATGACGAGGATGTCGTAGTCGGCGGCGAACTTCGGAAGTTCCTTGTGAAGCGTTGCCTTAGGGAGCCCGATGACCGGGAAGGCACTCTCTCCCTCTCTGCTCGCTGCCCAGTCGAGGGCACTGCCCTGAGGATCGGCGTCTATCATCAGCACCCGCTTACCTCGCTGTGCGAACGCGGTGGCTAGATGGACGGCGAGTGTCGTTTTCCCCACGCCGCCTTTCTGATTCAGTAAGGAGATAATCATGGTGGGTCGCCGGTTTTAAGGATTTAAGAATTTCCGGGGCATGTTAAACCGTGCGTCCTAAACGGTCAAGTAAGTCATGTCGCCCCCTTTCCTTCCGTGATAAAATAGGTCTATGACTGTAACGATTGAGCTTAAACCTGAAGTGGAGGAACGGGCGAAGGCCGAAGCCGAGGCACTTGGCCTGCAAGTCGAGGACTACTTAGAGTCGGTCATTGAAAGCCGTCTCGTGGGCGGTAGGGAGAAGCCACTATCTGAGAACACTATGCCGGCGGAGCGGGGCAGGGCATGGGAAGAGTGGGCGGCAGGTCACAGTCCAGATACCCCTGTTATTCTCAGTGACGACCGAGAGGCTATATACGGGGATGACGGACGGTAATGGACTATTTGGCGGATACGAACATTCTGCTCCGGAGCGCTTCACCTAACCACCCGATGCATGCGGACGCCGTACGAGCCGTTAGTGCCTTACTGACTGGCGGTGAAAGGGTCTGCGTCTTTCCTCAGAACCTGATCGAATTCTGGAACGTTGCAACGCGGCCAGCGAACGTAAACGGGCTGGGTTTTTCCGTATCACAAACTGAGGCCGAGGTAAGTAAGATTGAGTCTTTATTGACTGTTCTGCCGGACAGGTCTGATATCTACCCGAGATGGCGGCAATTGGTCGTGGCGCACTCAGTTTCGGGAAAGCAGGTACATGACGCTCGAATCGTCGCCGCGATGAATGTCAATAAGGTCACTAACATACTGACCTTCAACTTGGAGGACTTTAAGCGGTACTCCTCTATTATCCTAATTGATCCTGTAACTATTAAATAAGTTTTTATGCTTTTAAGGATTAAAGGAAAATTATTGAGAATTGAATGATGTCAAACTTGGCCCGGGGTAGATATGGTAGGGAAAAGTTCTCTATGCACCATCATATCGGCGAATGTTCTTCATGAAAGCATTGATCGCGAAATCTCTTGGTCAGCTTATATCATTTCTCCAAATGACCCAAGCGCATTGTTACGGCTCTCTATAAAGATGGATATACCATTTCGTAATATCCTTCAGACCATCCACAAACACAAACAATGCGGGTTTCACCATATTTATCAAATCTTCATCTGAGTATTTAGGTTCATCACCTCCACCACCAGATAGCCCAATGTACCTATCTGTAATCTCCCATCGCTTTCGGCGCTCATACTGGATACCGAGACCTTTAATGATGGGCGGTTTTCCGTGAACCCAATCATTTCGGTAGTTAAGTGTGGCAATCCACTCTTTCGATTGCGCCAGCTTTTTAACTGCCTGAGTAATAGGGTGAGTTGGTTCTTCTCTTTTTATATATTCCCAAACAATGATCTGCTTGCTAATGCGCTTCTTCTTGTAGGGAATAAGACTCTGTTTCTTTATTTCCAGCATGTCAATAATCGCATGAGCCAGGTGTTCTCCTGCCGAGTAGAGGCGTAAGGCAACATCATCTGCGTAAAAACGGGTGAAGAGGGCTGCCGTTTCCTTTACCGGAATCTCACGCTTTTCTAAATACCAAGCTCTGTGAGCCAGTATTTCATGAAATGCATAAGTCGCATCAGCAAGCGCATAAAAAGCGTCGTGCAGGCAGACAGACGCGACCGGGATGCTGCTGTCAGGTGGGAATCTGAACGAAACACACTCAGGGGTGCAGCTAAGAATATCTATGTTGAGTTGTTTTATATCAGGTAGCTGATTTGCTATTTCTTTTAGTTTCTTTTTACCAAGCAGCCCTCGGCTCATTGCGGATTAGCCTCCTATCATTGAACAGATTATATCCTTATCGAATACATTTTATCGGCTTGTTGCCGGGTTAACACTTCATAATGAGCGAGGGTTGCCGAACATAATAATCATATTCGCTTCGAGTACCGCCCACGATATAATGGTATGAGTGCGCCGTTCAGCCATGCACAGCGTTGCAAAGCAGTATCCAGTTAAAGCTCTGTTCTAACAGTCGGATCCGACCGTTGGTTGAACTATAATGAAGAGCGAAAGGGTACAAAGGAATCGTCGTCCCCTTTCACTGAATGCACAGTGCACGAAGAGCCTTATGTCTAAAGTCATCGAGTTAAAGAACAACTATGAAGAGCGCATCGGCGCCTTGATGTTTGATGATGACCCCCGCCGACTGAACGTCCACCGCACGGCCGCAGGGTTCATCCTCTCGTTCCCGATCGTTATATCAATCAGGTGCGTGAAACGGGACGACGACGTGCCAGTGATAAACGGGCTGGGAGGCACACTCTGGGACGGGTTCGAGTCGAGCCCGTCCGTCGAGTTGGGACGCATCGTTCTCGATCGGGAGATCACGACCGGCTGGACCGAAGATGGCACGGGAGAGAGCACAAACCAAGCGTACATGGACTGGCGCGGCACCTTTGAGGAGCTAGCAGTCTACGAGAAAATTAGGGAAGGCAGATCGCCTCGGTTTAAAGTTAATTTGGAAGGTGACCTGCGTTACCTCATAAAAATTAACCATCCACGTTACAGAATTCGCAGCGAACCTAATAATGTCAGATTTGGTTACAGTAACACTGCGGAGTTTAATTACGCGGCCGAAGGTTGGGTGAAGAAGGTTCTGCATGGCTTGGGCGTGTTGGAGAATGTCCTAGTCGAAATCCCGCTCCCCAAGTCTCCGCCTGCGCCCTGGGATGAGGTGTGGCAGGCGCTGGTGAGGGCCAGGAGCGCGTTCGAGCAGGGAGGGTCGGCTGGTTTCAAGGGTTGTGTTATCGGCGTCCGCCTCGCCTTGGAAAAGTGGCGCGACATAGAAGCCCCCAACACAGGCTCCGACCCCAGGAACCGGTCTAAGAGGGAGAGGCTCGACAACCTTCGCCTGGCACTTCACCAGTGCACTCACGTGTGGGTGCACGGCAGCGATGCGGACTGTTCTCGTGATGACGCGCTCTTGATGCTTTCTACTCTCTCGGCGCTACTGGCGGAGAGGAAGCCGTAGGATGCCGTTGGACATAGCGAACTTCATAATCACTGATGAGCAGTGGTCTTCCATGAATGACAGGGAGCGGCTTAAAGCGGTACGCGAAGGCTGCGTGAGCCTGAGGCGCATAAGGCTGATTCGGAAGGAAGGGCCGGATGAGTTGCGCGCCGCTGTTGAAGAACTACTCGCGCGAACGCCTTCAGTGGCCGAAATGATTAATTCCATATCTGGGGGAACAAGCATGCATCCTTTCGACAATAATTTTTGGCGCATGATGCAAGAAACAGATCGCATCAGGCGGGCCGAGGAGATGATGGGTATCGACCGGAATGCTATCACACGTATGCGCGACTTCTGGAGAGAAAATGAGGCGGCGCGCCGTATGATAGAAGAGATTTCACGAAATCCTTCTCACAATCTCCTGCTGGAAGCCAGCATCACGTCCCCACTGACGGAGGCCGCGCGTGCGGCAAATCTTTCTGCCATTGAGATTTTCAAAACGATCCAGCTACGGGTCGATATCGCTGAGCAAATCAAACAGATTTCGCCAGCATGGACGGAGCATCTGCAACTCGCTAAAGGGCTCTCTGATTCGGTGCTACAAACGGCACTCGGCTCGCACATGTCCCGCATTACGGAGATGTCGCTCCTCGCCGAATCATCGCTCGCTAGATTCCGGTGGGAGGATGTTGGCGCTGTCATCCGGTTACCGGAGGAAATACGGTCGCCGCTTCGCGATGAGTTCTTAGGCTTCACCCGTTCGTACGAACACCTCCTGACGTCTTTCAGGGATTCGGAAGCGGCGATCCTCTCTCTGCCCCCAAATTCTTCGGAGTTGTCAGCGCGCGAATTTTTCCTTGGGTCACGTCTGGTTAAGGCAGTATCGGTAGAAGCGCCTGAAGATGAGTTGGAGGAAGAGAGTGAAGAGTTAGAGCGTGAGATTGGAGGAGCGGTCGATGATGAATTGGAGGTGATGCTCGGCCAACTCAATCCAGATTTCATTAACATGAGGGATGGGGCGCGCCGAGCCCTTGAGTCGGACAACCCTGACCGAGTGAGACATTTCATTACGTCATACCGTGAGTTAAGTACACACGTTTTGCACCTGCTCTCGCCAGATAAAGAAGTCCGGTCGTGGAGCACATCGTCTGAAGATTTCGCCAATGGAAAACCCACGAGGAAGGCGAGGCTGCATTTCATTTGCCGTAATGTGAATCACGGCCCGCTCACGGACTTCTTAGAAAAAGACATCGAGACGATGGTAAGAGTGTTCGACCTATTGAATAAGGGAACGCACCAAGTGAGTAGCGCCTTTACCGAGCCGCAACTGGTAGCCCTACGAACTAAGGCTGAATCCGCGATCCACTTCATGCTGACGATCTCGCAAGTGTGATCAAAAAACTTGCACGGAATCTTATTATGTAGGCTCTCATGTCGTCCTCATCCATACCCGAAGCGGCCACTGATTCCGCCTTTGCCTGTGACTGGGAGAAACAGGCACATTCTGCCTGTGCGAGAGAACGGTTCTACAAAGAACATAACGGCCAGCGTTATTGCGTACTACACCTTCCCGCCACTGATAAAAGCGCTGCCTTCGATATTGAAATTAAGAGGAAGCTGGAGTCGAAGGACTTCAACTTTGAAGGCGTCTGGTTTCCTGATGGGAGGTGGTTTAGCAATCTCGAAATCGATGAGCCAGTGAATTTCCGTCGCGCAATCTTTAATAACCGCGCCTCCTTCTATAAAACGGTGTTCAGATCGGAGGTTAATTTTGAAGGCGCGACCTTTAACGACCGCTCAGGGTTCGAACATGCCACGTTCGCCAAGAAAGTGAATTTTAGTAACACAAGGTTTCAGAAAGACGCCAACTTTCGTAAGGCCAGGTTCGAAGGGAACGCCAACTTTTGGCGTAGCACCTTCATTGGGAGTGCCGAATTTGACGATTCCGTATTTCTTCAAACTGCGAGCTTCTGGCCCGCGATATTCGATTCGACGGCTTCGTTTTCGAGAGCGAGCTTCGTGTGGGCTAATTTTCGAGCATCAGAGTTCAAAGCGAAGGCCGTATTCAGTTGGTGTGTGTTTGGTTTTGCAGAGTTCATAGATACGTCCTTCAGCAATGACGCAGACTTCTTCTCGGCAAGATGCGAGGGAATGATTAACTTTGCGCATGCCAGATTCGACAAATTGGCCCGCCTCACAATGTGCAAATTTAAAGGAGAAGCGCGCTTCACTTCGACTGCCTTCAACGGAGAGACAGACTTCAGCCACACAGAGTTCAAAGCTGCGGTGGAGTTTTCAGCGGAATACGGAAGAGGTGGGTTCGGCAGCAATGCGGCGTGCGATTTTCGGCACACTCGGTTCGAGATACCAAAGCGTGTTTCCTTTCACAGTATGACGCTCCGACCACATTGGTTTATAAACGTAGACCCGCGGGAGTTTCAGTTTATCAATGTGACGTGGATCGGAAATCTCGACCGCAAATTCATAGACGTTGAGATCAGCGAGCTGAAAAAAAGGGAGGAAATTGAAGATAAGGAAGCAGATGAAAGGAGAGCTGAACACCTGAAATCTGCTGAGGAGTACAATGATAAGTTTACGATCGAGCGTTTAAAAAGAGAGGAAGTAGAGGAGGCCAGCATTGGCGCGAATGACTCCGACCAAAAGCGGCTCCGTTTCTATCGCCTTCTGTCGATAGTGTGTAGGCAACTCGCGGGTAACGCCGAAGATAATCACCGCTATGAGGAAGCATCTAAACTACGCTACTGGGCAATGGATGTCCGACGCCTAGAACAGTGGCGAGGCTTCGCGTTTTGGAGATTGAGTTGGTGGTACTGGCTGGCGAGTGGCTATGGCGAGCGCATCCTACGGGCACTCGTAGTATTTACCGCTGTCTGGCTCGGCTTCACCATTCTTTACCGACTACCGGAACCCATCCGATGTTCTGATAACAACCCCAATAGGCAGGTCTGTATAAGATGGATGACGACGGATGATAAGCAAACATTCTTCGACAGCTCTTTCAACTCCGCCGTGTATACAATCGAGGTCATGACGCTACAAAAACCAGAACCGCGTCCTAAGTCCACGCTCGCGCGCCTTGCAATCACGCTCTGCACCATTCTCGGCCCCTTACAGGCGGCACTACTTGCGCTTGCCATTAGACGCAAATTTATGCGGTGAGAAATAAAAACTCACAACCTAAAGAACCATCTTTAATGTTAAAATTACTTATGAGAATGTACCTTCACAAAAGAGCTACCGAGATTTGCGTTCACACTGTTGATAGACAAAGCGAGAGCTGGAAAATATTACCAACAGAGCTGCTGGGCGATGCAAAATCGGCTCAAGTTCTAAGTCCATACCACTCACTTCAAAAAATTTCAGTTGACAGTCTTCTTGTATGTACTACAATGTAGATGTAATGTAGGGACATGAATTTCAAAGAGGGCTAATAAATAGCTATGGGAGCAAAGAAAAATCATCTCGGCCAGTTCGAGGAGATACTGCTGTTAGCCATTCTCCATTTAGGCGAGCAGGCCTATGGGGCGCGGATCCGCCAGAAGGTAGAGGAGGCGATGGAGAAATCGGTGGCAATCGGTGCCGTCTACACAACCCTTGATAGGTTGGAGCGGAAAGGCTTTGTCATCTCGTGGCAGGGTGATCCTACCCCGGAGCGCGGCGGGCGAGCGAAGAGATATTTTCGGGTCGAAGGCGCTGGTGAGCAAGCCCTTAGAGACACGAGAGAGGCGAGGGAGAAGCTTACGCCCAGATTGAACTTCGACCCGGCGAAGGTAAGGTATGAACATACTCTTCTGGTCGCTATCAATCGCCTTAGCTCATAGACGCCGAGCTTACTTTTGCTTTAACGGCACTCTGTCCTAGTTTGTAGATGAGTAGAGAGTCGAGCTTGCACACTAAAGGATATGAAAGACCCGTACTTGGATACCGACATAGAGGCGGCGCACAAAATATTTAGGACGGCGGTCAGTTCACATTCGCCTGATCCTATCATCGTATCGACAGTACCGCGTTTGCCGAGGCGTGCCGAGCAGGTCATCCTTCTTATCTTCCCGAAAAATAATAGAGAGCACCTACTAGGCGATCTGGCCGAGGAGTACATCGAAATCGCGGTTAAGCATGGTGATAGATTCGCAAATATCTGGTACTGGAAACAAGTAGTGGCTTCGGCTTGGCCGTTCTTAAAAAAGGCACTCAGGTGGGGATTGTTGGTTTCGAGTTGGGAATGGATACGTCGATTCATTTAATCGTGTTATTAGCATAAGTAGCTTGATAGCTCACCCTTCGAGAGTGCATCGCAGGTAATTCATCAATGGGATTCAAGTCAGAGAAAGACATTTTCGCGCCACCCAAACTCGGGGTGCGCTTATTGGCAATGTTCCTACCGCTGGAAGTCGCTGAGAATGAGATGGGTGACTTGGAAGAGGAATATCGTGACAAGGTTAAGCGGGCCGGCCTTGAGCAAGCGCGGAGATGGTTTTGGATACAAGTTTTATGCACGCTAGGGATTTCGATTAGAGAAGATGGGTTACGGCGACTATTACTCGGGAGAGCAAGACAATGGTACCGAAGGCGAGTTGGGAATTCGTCGGTGTCATTCGACGCAGATCAGGTAGCATGGTCTCGTCTGTTCGCTTTCCTCACTATCTTATTAGCTCTCTTTTGCATCTTAGTGCTGTATTCCATGGGCTTTCTTACCACCCCACGGAACTATGAATTGGCGCAAAGACAAGATACCGTACCTAGATTAAGCATTGGAGAATTGTCGAAATCTGTTCCCCTCTCAGAAAAAAGACAGGCCCCCGAAATCGCTCACCGAGTGATAGATAAAAACGTACTGGCAGCAACTAAGCGACTGCATGGAATGTCCTACAAAACTGTAAAAGCAGATCTCGCCAGCGTGGCTGCGTCGTCGGGAGAGCAGGAACAAAACCAATTCTCATCTAAATTTTCTAGGCCAGGGTGTACAACTGTCAGTACCAACTTTAGTTCGAAAGCACTCTGTGTAAATAGGGAAGAAGATATGCTTTTAATGCGGGTCACAATTAAAGTCATAGATGGCGATAGCAAAAAAGTAGCTACCGCTCTTACTCGGGCATCTGGTAAGGAGATCGAGTTTCGACCTTATAATGTGAAGCAACGGTATAGTATTAATATCATTGATGCTTCTATGTGGAATGCTTTAAATTTTCTCTCCGAATATGGACAGCTAAGGATTAACTCGACTGACTTTGCCAAGTTCCAAAGGCTCCGGAGTATGATGTTAAGGGGGGGGGAAGCGTCAATGAATTTCAGCAATGTCACCAAGCCAGAGCTAGCTGCTATTACTGCCAAGGGCATTCCGGAGAATGAAGAGCCGCCTCCTATCGTGGAAGGTCTCATCAAAACAGTCGTGGCAACACCTCCAATATTTACAGACATCGCATCTAGATCTCAGGATCGGCAGCCACCAGTAGAAGGTTTTATTCAAAGGAGAGAGAGAGAGTATCTGTCCGCGCCGAGCGTCCTCTCCAAGTCGCCTCAACAATCACAGACTCAGGCTGTCTCAGAACGAGGGTGCTTTTGGTAGAGTGTGTAATGTTAAAAGCAAAGTTTGGCTCTCCCCGTGTCTTCACGGTCAGCTCGCACAATATTCAGTAAAACAGTTCTGTAGTCTGTTCTGTTTCTAGCTGTCTTTAAATAATAATTCTTTCAATCTCATCCAAACTAATCACGTCGCTCGTCCGATCGTACAGTTTTGTCGTCCGCGGCGACTCGTGCGCCGCGATAGCCTGCGCCTTGTCGATCGTACCCCCGTTCTCCAGGTAGGCGGTAATGCCTGTAGCCCGGAATGTATGGCACCCGATCTTCTCCGATAGCCCCGCCTCCCGCGCCCGCCTCTTAAT
>CAXTRQ010000101.1:0-21477 GCA_964246705.1 uncultured Pyrinomonadaceae bacterium | reverse complement strand
CCTCAGAAGCGTTGGTCGCCACCGGCGAGCATTCACGGAGAGTTTCGGTCGGCCTGTCGCATTTCAACGAACGAATCAAAACACAGTTTCAAACTCTACACATCGAAATCGTGATGCCGCTCGTCGTCCGCAACGATCTCGTCGGCCTCATCCTGCTCGGAGGCAAAGCGAGCGGCGAAGCCTTTAGCATTGAGGACAGGGAAATCGTGCGCTCGCTGGGGCGGCACATCGGCGTCGGAATCCACAATCATCGCCTGCTCCGAGAAGTCGAGCACCGTGCGGCGGAGAATCGAAAACTCTACGAGGAACTGCGCGCCATCTACCGCGACACTGTCCGCGCCTTTGCCGCCGCTATTGACTGCAAGGACAAATATACGCAAGGCCACTCGGAGCGTGTCGGGAAGTACTGCGAGATTATCGCGCGCGAGATGGGATGGACGGACGAGCAGGTTGAGGGCATCGCCGTCGCCGGATACCTGCACGACATCGGCAAACTCGTCGTTGACCGCGACATCATCAACGCGCCCTATAAGATTGACGCCAAGAAATCTTCCGAACTCAATCGCCATCCGGCAACCGGGTACGAAATCCTCCTGCCCATCAATCATCCTTACGCCGACATCCCTCTAATGGCGCGCCATCATCACGAGCGGATTGACGGGCGCGGCTATCCGGATGGCTTAACCGGCGACCAGATTCCGTTAGGTGCGAAAATTGTGACGCTCGCAGATTCTTTCGATGCGATGACGACGGATCGTCCATATAAACGCCGCCGCGCTTTTGAAGAAGTCGTAGATGATTTCCGGCGCAATACCGGAAAACAGTTTGAGGCTGAAGTGGTCGCGGTGTTCTGCCGCGCGCTTTTGAAAGAACTGAAGGGCGATGTTCGACCGCGCCAAATAATGCGCCTGCTCGGTAAAGATTACCTTGAGCCGGAACGCGTCGCCCCACTGCTTACGCAACTCATCTCAGAACTCGAAACGGGCGCTTTAGCTACAGCGAGCACCAGCAGCTCAATTAATTGAGCCGCTGCCACATCGGAACCTGCCAGCACCGCCGCCGACAGTTAAAAAGCAAGCTTCTTAACATTCTTCTTATTAGTGACTTTGCGTCTCCGGCGTGAGATAAAATTTCACGCCGGAGACGCAAAGTCGCTAAGAAGAAATGAAAGTCGACTCAAATCAATCAAGGCTGGATGCGGAGCGTGAAACTCGCAATCTCAATCTTATCGTCAGGATTGACGGCGGTGCGCTCTTCGCGCGGCATTTCACGACCGGAGATGAGTGTCGGGTTGCGACCCGTAGGGGTTAACCAGTAGCGGCCTTCCGGGTCGCGCGCGAGCGTGGCGTGATGGCGGCTTACTTCCGGGTCGCCTTTAATCGGCAAATCAACGCTCACAGACTTCGACCCACGCCCGATAGTAATCTCAGGTTTCATAATAGGGACGACCGACTGGCGCACGCCGTTTCGCCAGACCTCGACGCTATAGAGTTCGACCGGACGCTTGGAGACTCGCGTCACGTCGCCCTCAGTCGGGTCGGCCTCCTCATCCGCCTGTCCTGTATCGGCGGCGGAGAGTTCGGACAGGCGCGGCGTGACCATCGTGTGCCCGCCTTCGGTCGCATCCCAGACGGGCTGGACGCGAAACTCGCCTTTACTGAGAGTTCCGTCGACGCGCAATTCGACGGCGAAAGATTTAGTCGCCAGTTGCGTCGAGCCGCTCAACTCGCGCGCTCTCTCCGAGAGCACGTAATAGAGTCCCTGTTCAAGTCCGCGTCGCTTTTCGCCCTGCCATTCCTTGTCGTCGTCGTTCGAGAGATAGACGATGTATTCGGGCGGGATGAAGGTCGGCCCGCCGGGCGGCGTGAACATCTCGCGCTGCATGACGACTTCGATTTCGCGCGCGACTTTGACGAGGAACTCTTCCCAGATGCGGCGCGGGCGCGATTGCTCGTCAACCTCTGCGAGAGGATCATCCGTGCCCTCTCCGTCTATCCATTTGCGAATGGACTCAATTAATCCCACTGTTATCTCACCTCTTCGTTTAATGAAGTTTTCAGTTACTTGGCTTTTAAATATTTACTGTTGACCCATCCCTGATCCGACGATGCCGGATCATCTTTCGGACGCCCGTGTTGTTTGATGCGGACTTCGTACCAACTGCCATTCGCCCTGACCACTTCAACCAACGAATCTTTTTCCGCAATACCAACTTCGCGCCCGCTGTTGGTGGCCGGGCCGGGGCGCAATTTTACATCGGTTATCGCCACAAATTCATCCCCGACGACCGATGCGCTATTCGTCGCAGACTGGGAACTACTGTTTGTCTCAGCCGGGCGCAGGCGTCTGACGTAAGTATGCGTCGCAAGAAGAATCGCTGCAAAGGCGACGATGAGTAAAAGGGCGACGAGCCAGTTTCGCACGCGCGGCGAGAGTCTGGATGTTTCCTGCACGGGCGCGCGGGGCGTATGAAAAGGCGCTGGAGGGGAGACGACGGCGGGCGAAACCTGCGCGCGGCGAACCGGGGAAGGCGCTATCGCTTCTTCATGTGTGATGGGAACAATGATACGCGCGTTGCTCTTTGAACCCGGCCTCTGCGGAAACGGCTCGATAGGTCTTTCAAAAACGGGCGCGGGCGGAGCAGGCATTACCGAATTGACGAGCGCGTTCAGGCCATTGTCCGCCGCGCGCTTCCCATTATCTAAAGATGGAGAACGCGAACCCGCCTCGTGGAGAAGCTGTGTCTGAGGCATGGTCGCATCTTTCAGTTCGTCCCAAAACTCGCTGACCGATTGATAACGCGATTCGGGATTGGTCTGCGTCGCGCGGCGCAGCACTCTTAAAACAAAGGGTGCCCAAGGCTTGCCTGCGATTGACTCAGGCAACTCGGCAATCGGTTTCTGAGAGAAACGGCGCGGAGCTTCGCCGGTCAAAAGCATGTAAGCCGTCTTGGCGAGCGAGTAGACATCAGCGGCGGGCGTCAGTTGTGCTGTGCGAGAAGATAACGCTCCGGTGTCGAGCGGCCCGGTCTGCGCGAGCGGGTGATGTTCGGGCGCGGCGTAGACATCCGTGCCGACGCGCGTGATTGCGCCTTCGGCGGCCTCGATTTTGGCGACGCCGAAATCAGCAATCTTGACAGTGCGATGATCGGCGCTCAACAGTAGATTCTGCGGCTTGATGTCGCGGTGAATAACGCCGTGATTGTGCGCGAATTGCAGGCCGGTTGAAACCTGTTCGAGATAAGAGAGGGCGTTCGTGAGCGAGAGAGGATGACGACGGCAGAGCGCCTGTAGGTCGCCGCCCGGCAGGTATTCAAAAACCAGGTAATGAAAGACGCGCCCCTGCAAGTCAATGGCTGTGCCGTGTCCGAGCCGGTTGATGATATGCGGATGGCGCACGCGGTCGAGCGCGACGGCTTCATTGCGAAAATTGTCGAGGAGCGTCTGCTCAAGTTCGCGGTCGAGTTCGCCTTGCAGATGTGTGTTCAGAGCTTTAATGACAACAGTGTGCGGCGAGCCGTTGGCTGCCGCCGCATCGCGCGCAACATAAACTTCCGAATAGCTGCCGCGCCCCAGACAGTCGAGCACGTCGTAGCGCCCGTCGAGCCTGCACTGTTGGAGTTTTAATTCACTCATAAATCGAACCGGCTTCGACCAACTTGCTCACGGCCCCCGTCCGTCGCGCAAGATAATACTACTGCGGTGTAGACGGGTCAGACGGCGATGCGGAGGCGGGTCTGCTCGCTTCCCTCTGAAACAATTCGTCGAGCGCACGCAAGGTCTGACGCGCTCCCTCCACATCCTCTGTACGCAATTTCGCAGCGGCAGTTGCAAGCAGAGAATCAATCTTCAATTCCGCGTTCTCAGGCGTGGTGTCGGCGTCGGTCAACTTTATGGCTTTATCGAAAGCCTCGGAGGCTTCCCCATGCTTGCCTGAAAGAAAAAGCGCGCGCCCGTAAAAATAATAAGACGCAGGATCGCCGACAATCGTGGGCGGCTGCGCGTTCAACTCAGCCCCCAGCCTCTCAGCTTCGGCTGCCGGATTGAGATCAACGCTGCGGCGTCGGGCGTCGAAAGAATTCCCGCTCGCGTTGATGTTCGGATTCACGTTGGCGTTCGTGAGCGCGGGCGTAGGCGTCGAAGCGGGAGGCGTCAGCGCGGCATCCGTGGCAAAGCGCCGCTTCTGAAAAATCATTCCGGCGTAGAAGGCCAGCAGGGAGGCGGCGATGAGAAGAATCATGACGCCTAAGAATCGGGCTGCTCCTCCTGACGACTTGCGCGGCGGTGCGGCCTCTGCCCTCACGGTGGCGACGGGCACAGCCGTTTCGGTGGCGACGGTCTGCGCGCGCGGCGTCGTCCGTGTCGCCGTCATGGTTGTCGTTCCCACATCATTGAAGGGTCTTTGCAGAAGAGAAGGAACTTTAACGGCATCTTCATCCGAGAGCGTCCGGACGAGGGATGAATCCGGACGTTGGGCGATCAGAGTGGCCTCGTCGTCTGTGTCTGCGGCGGCGGCAGTTCTCGAAGAAGATTCGCCGATGCGGACAATGACAGCCGTCAAATTGTCTTCCGCGCCGCGCTCGAAGCAGAGCCGCTTCATCTCTTCGCAGGCGGCTTCGAGGCTCTCGGAGTTGTTGAGGATGGAGCGTAGTTCGTCATCAGGAAGATGGCGCGTGATGCCGTCGGAGCAGAGCAGGAAAATCGTGCCGCTCTCGAACTCGATGGTCTTCATGTCAACTTCGACCGACGATTCAGCGCCGAGCGCGCGACTGATGACATTACGGCTCGGATGATTCGCCGCCTGCTCCGGCGTCATTCGTCCGGCGCGTACTTCTTCTTCGACCACCGAATGGTCGTCCGTCTCTCGGTGAATGTGCCCGTCGGATGAGAGGCGGTAGAGACGCGAGTCGCCGACGTGTCCGATGGTCGCGCGCAGCCCGTCGAGGTGCAGCGCGACAAGCGTGGTCGCCATCATCGAAAGTTGCGTGCTCTCGTGCGAGAGTTGATGGATGGAGGCATTGGCGCGTTGGATGGCAATCTCCATCAGGTCTTCGATGTCGTCGCCGTTGCGGTGATGTCTGAACGCTTCGTCGAGGACATCAATGGCGGTCTGCGAAGCGACTTCACCGGCCTCTGCGCCGCCCACGCCGTCGGCGACGGCGAAGATACGGCGTGCCTCGTCGGCCAGAAATGAATCTTCGTTGAGAGGGCGTTTTTGGCTGAGACCGCGATCCGTGACGGACGCTACCTCAATCGGAATTTCCGTAGATGGTTCGCTCATTGAACTGCCTCCGGAATCTTTGGGTCGCTGAAAGAGCGCGAGGGTTTGAAGTTCGGCATCGGCGCGGATTGCGCGTCGCGCGTATTGCGATGCGAGAAAGCGAGCAGCATGCCGAGCATCGCAAAGCTGGTAATCAAACTAAAACCACCGTGGCTGACGAAGGGCAGAGTGATGCCCGTCATTGGCAGGGCGCGCGTCGTGCCGCCGATATTGACGAGCGCTTGAAAACCGATGAAGGCGGTCAAACCGGCGGAGCACAGCTTCGTAAACATATCACGCGAATCGAGAGATGTCCGCACGCCCGCATTAACGAAGACGATCAGCGTGAGAATCACAATCGCGCCGCCCATCAATCCCAACTCTTCGCCGATAGCGGCGTAGATGTAATCGGAATCGGCGACCGGAATCACTTCCGCGAAGCCGAGACCGAGGCCGCGCCCCGACGCGCCTCCGGCGACAATGCCGAACGTCGCTTGCGCGGGCTGAAATGCGACGCGGTCGAACCACACGTCGACGTTGACCGTCTTCTGCATCCCCGGACTTTCCTCGGCGAGTCGCCGCATGCGGTCGTCACGCGCCAGCGCGTCGTCGTAATCCTTCTGCCACCACGAAACCTCCGGGGCGGGTGGGTCGAAGCCGTCGAGCCAGAGATGAAAGCGTTGCTGGATGCGCGCCGGGAGCGCGGTCTGGATGGGTCGCGCAATTTCCGGCAGGAGCGGGACTTTCTCCTGTATGTCGCGCGGCAGCGCGCCGACCACGAGAATCGCACCGACCAATGCGACCGAGCCGATGAAGAGAAAGACCTGCGGCCAACGACGGACGGCGACCAGATAGAGCGTCGCGTATGCGCCGCTGAAGACGAGCATCTGTCCGAAATCTTTCAAAGCGAAGAACGGAATAAAGGGGAAGGTCGCCATCAACAGCAGCGGGACGACGTTGCGTGCGCGCGGCACGCCCCAATAAGTCTGCGCGAGTTCGCGATAGTGCGCCGTCAGGATTCCGGCGAAGCCGAGCAGAAACGGAATCTTTGAAGGCTCCCAAGGCGTCATGTTACCGATGGCTTTACCGGCGCTTGAGGTGGCGACCGCCGCCGCCAGCGGCACGAGCGTCATGAGCACGATGATAAAGCTATGGCGTTGCACCCAGAGCAGAAAGTCGTCGCGAATGCAAAAGGCGAAAGCGATAGCCATCGCTAGAAAAGAGAAGATGGGAATCCACGTCGAACTCGACGTGAGCGCCTGCCCGACCGTGTAAGTCACGCGGCGCGTCTCGTTCGTCGCTTTATCGGCATCGGCTGGCTTGAAGTTCTCCGGCAAGCCCATCATCTTTTTCTTTTCGGCGTCGTAATACTGACCGATATAGCGCAGCCGAAGCGTCTGCGTTTTTTCGGCGCGGGCTTCGGCCTTGTTGCGCGCGTTGTATTCGGGGTCGCTATAGAGGCGATACTGCACGAGCATCCCGATGGAGAAAAGTAGGATAGCCGCCGTGTAGAGCGTCCAGTTGCCCGCGAATTTATAACGGCGCGAGAGCCAGAAGACGAAGAAAATGATCGGAACGTAAAGCAGAAGGTCGCGCGCGGCCTGAGTCATCGAAGGCTCGTAGCCGCGCAGGAGCGCGGCCTTGAAGACCGCCACGTAACCGACAATCTCGAATCCGACGATTAAAAGTAGTACCAGAAGATGTGATGATGCCCTGTTTTTCATAATCAGAGGTTAGAGGTCAGAGATTAGTAGGAGATGGTCTGTTTTAATTGACCTCTCGCCTCCGGCCTCTCTCGCTTTATTGTTGCGCCGATGGCTGTGGCGTAGCTTTCGCACGCGGTTTCGCCGCAGGGGTCGCGGTCGGTCTCTGTGGTTGCGGCTGCGGCTGTTGTCCTTGATTCGGTTGAGACGGCGCGGGCGCTTGAGTGATGCCGAGCAGTCCGAGTTCGCGCGCCTTGAGGACGAGCGCGGCGGCGACCGGCGCAGCCGCTTTCGACCCGTAGCCGCCGCCTTCGATGATGACGGCCAACGCAATCTGCGGGCGCTCAATCGGCGCGATGCAGAGAAACCAGCTATCAATGCGCGGCTCAGGGCTGAGCACAATTTGTTCATACTCGCGGATGACGTTGCCGCGCCGGTCTTTCTCGACCTTCTTGACAGTCTTTATTTCACCCGTCTTCGGGTCATATTGCGGAACATCCTTTTGTGCCGTGCCGGTCTTGCCGCCCGAACTGATTCCCGCAGCAGTGACCGGAGCGAAGACGCCGCGCGCCGTTCCCGAAGGCCCCATCGTGACCAGATTCATGATGCGGCGCATGTCTGCGGCCTGTTGCGGCGTGACGACCTGATTGTAGACGGCGGGCGGAAGATCATATTCAATCTTCGGCTTCATCAGTTTGCCGTCCATATTGGCGATAGTCGAAGCTGCCAGCGCCATTTGAATCGGCGTCATCTGTCCCGCATAGCCTTGCCCGTAACCTTCGAGCGCGAGGTCAAAGGCGGTCATCTTCGGACCGGCGACCATCGTCGCCTGTGCCGGTGCGAGCGCGCGCGACACACTGGGTCGGCTCGTGTTCCAGAGGTCAAGCTGCCTGCGTGCGATGCGTGCGTCTTCGGGGTTAACATACGCGCCGATGCCGAGCAGTTGCGCGGCCTGCTTCATCCGGTCTGCGCCGAGTTCGACGGCCATGTGCGCGAAATACTGGTTGCACGAAACCTCGTAGGCCGTATCAATGCCGATAGTGCCGTGCACTTCGCCGGGGCCGCCGTCGTCGAGAATCGGGTTGGCTCCGCGAGCCGCGACATAGCCGCCGCCGCTGCAATTCAGTTTTGTGTCCTGCTTACCGGCCAGATAGGCGGCAATCATCGTCACGGTTTTGAAGGTCGAGCCGGGGATGTAGTAGGCGCGCAGGGCGCGATTGACGAGCGGCAAATCACGCTTGTTCGTGTCGAGCCGAATCCAAGTTTCTTCGTCCTGCGCTTCCTTCAGGCTGTACGAAGGATTGCTATACATGGCGAGCACTTCGCCGGTCTGCGGGTTGAGCGCGACGACCGCGCCGTGACGGTCGCGCAGTTGCTCGACCGCTGTCTTTTGCAGTTCGCTGTCAATCGTCAGGCGCACGTCGAGATTACCGGCCTGCTTGATGTTGCGCTCCAAGACGACATCGAGCGCCTCCGGTGCAGCCCCGCTCTCGACGCCGAAGAGCGCGCGTTCCAGACCGGGGTCGCCCCTGTCCGAGCCGAACAATTGCGCCATCTCCTGATCGAGCGGATACTCACGGATAATCTTCCCATCCGCCCCGCGATGATAGAGCGCGAGCGCACGGTCAAGGCTTCCCGAACGGTCGAGAATCCAACCGCGCAGAGTGGATTCGGCGAGACGGCGGTTGCGCAGGTCTTTATAGTTTAACTCTTGAAAGCGTTCGTTCGACTCTTCGGCATAACGCGCCCAGTAGACATGAAAGCCGAAGACCGAGAGTGCGAGCAGAATAAAAATCCAGCGTAGCGCACGCAAGCCACGATTCGTCGAGGTGACGCCGAGGCGCTGCCTCACCTCTTCGGGCAAGTCCGCCGGAGCGACCCCACCCAGCGCCGAACGCCTCCGCCGCGCCAGACGCAGCAGCGACAACCCCAACAGCAGAACCATCAATCCCAGCCCGCCCATATAGACGAGACTCAGCAGCGCCGGCTGTCTTACAGGAATAGCGTCGAGAAGCATCATAAACAATAACCGAATGGACAACGGTCGACGGTCAATAGGGAAAAGCAGTTTCTATTGAGCATTGACTCTTCACCATTAACCATTTACCCCTTTTTAAACCTGACTTCGACATCGCCGAAGCCGACGACATCGCCATCTTCAAGGTGGCGTGCCTCTCCGTAAGCGATGCGCCGGCCATTGATAAACGTCCCGTTGGTCGAGCCTGTATCGGCTACAAGCAGCGTCCCTTCGCGGTTCATCACGAGCGTCGCATGAATCTTTGAGACGCTCGGATGATTGAGATACAGATCGTTATCGGCGACGCGCCCGACGTTCATGCGTCTCCCGCCGGGTCGAAATGCGAGCCGGATTGCCTTCGTCGAATCAGGCAGCGTCACGCGCGCCGTGATGGGAACATCCTGCGGTTTTGCAGATACGGGCGCGACGAGTCCGCCCTCTTTCGCACGTCTTTGCTCCTCGTCCTGTCGCTGCAACTCTTCTTCAAACTCACCGTAAGTCGGATCGACGGCGATGCCGGTGGTGAAAATATCAACGCCCGTTTCTACTTTGACGGGCGCAAGCGTGCGCAGACGATTATCGTTGATGTAATCAATCGCGGCGGCGAGGACTTCGTGCTCCAACTCTTTGATGGTTTCGGGCGATGCTTCCGAATGCGTGCCCCATTCAATTTTTAGTTGAAGATGATGCGGTGAAAGGCGGCCTCCGCGACCGTCTGGGCGCACGCGTTCATCAATCAGACGCTTCATCCGTTCGAGAAGTTTGGTCGTCGTGAAGGCGGTCGGCGCAGTCGTCTCGCGTCCGAGCTTGCGGTCGACGACCGATCCCATGCCTTCGAGCACGCGCCGCATGAGCCGTTCAACCAGCGCCTCGTCCCGTTTTTTCTCGTCCTCTTTCGCCATAAAAACTTCAAGAGCTGCGATATTTTCAGAATCTTATCGTCGAATAAAAAATTGCTGCGCCTGCAAAACATGGACGCTTGCGCCCACAGAGGACGCGACACGCGGGGGAGGGAATTAAAACTTTGAATCGGCGCTACGGCCATTCTATCTGAAATAAGCCGCCGGAGAGAAGCAAGAACAAGGATGAAGGCGGAACTATCAGCGGTTAACGCAAAGCTAAATATATTTCAAATCTCAAATTGAAATTTCAACTCTGTTTTGAGTTCATCCTTCATCCTTCCGCCTTCATCTTTGCTCTCTGCCGCGCGGCCTCGTAGAGAACGACGGCGAGCGCGACGGCTGCATTGAGACTCTCGACAGGCTCGCGCATGGGAATTTTGATGCTCTCATCCGTTCTTTCGACTTCTTCTGCGTTCAGGCCGTTCCCTTCAGAGCCGACGACGACGGCGCGCGGGGTCGTCCAGTCAACTTCCGTATGCAGTCGTGCGCTTCGGACATCGGTGCTGACAGTTCTGATTCCGTGTTTCGCGCACCAGCCCGTCACCTCTCCAAAACTTGCGCCAGTCCACGCGGGGAGGCGAAAGATAGAACCCATCGCGCCACGCAAAGCTTTAGGCGAGAAGATGTCGGTCGTGCCTTGCGTCGCAATTGCAGCGGTCGCCCCGGCGGCCTCTGCGGCGCGCAGCATCGCTCCGGCGTTGGCAGGATTATTGATGCGATGGAGAATGACGATGAGGGGCGTTCCCAATTTCTTCGCGGTGAGAGCCTCTTGATTCGTGAGCGGGCGGCGCGCGAGCGCCACGATGCCCTGCGGAGTTTTTGTGTCGGAGATTGATTCAAGGACGCTCTCGCTCACAACATAAAGTTGGCCGCCCGTGCTTTCAAGCGACGCGCGCAACGCTGCCCCGCGCGAATCGTGCGAGATTGATTCGGTAAACAATACAGCTTCGATGCTCAACCCTGCGCTCGCCGCTTCTTCGCACAAACGCACGCCCTCGACAAAGACGAGTTCTTTAATCTTCCCGTCGCGCACCGCACGCGCTTGCTTGACGAGCGTGTTCTGGCGGCTGTTGATAACGTTCGTCTTGTTCACACTAAATTTCTCCTGCGGTCTGCTCGTCCGTCTCGATTTCAACCCACACCGGCCAGTGATCGGAAACGCTGAGAGGCCGCGCGACGCCCCAGCGCAAGACGTGCGCGCCGCGTACAAAAATCCAGTCGGCATGAAGGCGCAGAAGCCCCGCCCGCCACGTCGGCGTCCCCGTCGGCAGCGGCGTCTCGTAGCCGTGCGATTCAAGCAGCCGCCGCGTCGCCTCGCGCGCCGCCGGAACAAGCGTGTTGAAATCGCCGAGCAGGATGCGCGGCTCACGTTCATCTAACGTTGCCGCTCGCGCAAGCACCGCCTCGTGTTGCGCGAGTTGCTCTGCGAGCGTGGCGTGCGGGTCAATGTGCGAGTTGAAGACGTGCAGCCGACGACTTCCGAAGGGAACGCTCGCCGCCAGCGCGAGACGCGGACGCCAAGCGCATTCGTGCCAAGGTAGCTCAACGCGCGCCGCATCTTCGAGAGGCAGGCGACTCAGAATTGCGACTCCCGTATCGCCCGTGTCGTTGGTGCGGATGTGCTCTTCAAAATCGAGATACCACTGCTTCGCCTTCGGTTCTTCCTCGCGCGGAATCGCCATCGCCGCGTGCGTGTAGTTCATCCGCAACTGCTCGGCTAACTCACGCGCGACGTGATGCGCGCCCGCGCGGACTGTGCCCCTGTCGGCTTCCTGCAAAGCGACCAGATCGGCCTGCGGCATTCGTGCCCCGTCCGTTAGCGCGCGTGCGGCTTTCAGGATATTAGCGGCGACGAGCGCACTCCGGCGTCGCGGGCGTGAGATATGAAGGCGGCGCAGCAGGCTGCCCGTGATGAGAAAAGAGCCGACCGCATAGCGTATGTTGTAGGAAACGATGACGACTCTTGAAGTATGCTTCTGTTCGCCAGAAACAGGGGCGAAGCTCCCGCATTCAATATCCGGTTCGACTAGCTGCTCGGTTTTTGGAAGTGATTGTACCTTTGCGTGCGACACTTGAACACCAACCTTTGCCGAAGCCGCGCGGGCGGTGCGAGAATGCTCCGGCGTACATGGGAAATGAAAGGGGATTATAAATGAATCGTCGCATCGTCGCCGCCGTTGACGATCTTTTTTTCGCCGCCAAAATTCGCGGGACGGCTGAACAGTCCGGCATCGAGACGGAGTTCCCGAAGACAGCCGACGCCATTTTCGCGCCGGACGGCAGAGATGCGCCCGCGTTGGTTATCATTGACCTGCACGCGAAACTCTACGACCCGTTCGCACTCGCCGAAAGACTCAAAGCGGACGTACAGTTGCGCTCTGTGCCCATCGTCGGATTCTTTTCGCATGTGCAGACCGAATTGTTGCAACGCGCACGGCAAGCCGGAATGGACTACGTCATGCCGCGCTCGTCCTTCACAAAAAAACTGCCGGAGATTTTGCGTGGAGAGTTTTAGAATCAGGGAAAGTAAGATTCACCACCGCAGAGCACAGAAGCGGGCATAGAGAAAAGTACTTTATCTTCTTCGCGGGCGGGGGGTGGGGGGGGGGCTCCGCGCGACTCAAAAAAATCCCGCGAAAGCCCCCACCAGCGCCGAAGAAGATAAGGACGTTAAGAAGACAGCTTTTTAGCTCTCGAAAGTTTCAAAAGCCTCAGCGGTAAATTATCAATTTATCCGACGGGCGCGGGCGCGATGACTTCGTGAATCGAGCGCACTTCGCTGACCAGTTGCTCGTATTGTTCGAGCGTGAGCGCCTGCGCGCCGTCGCAGAGCGCGCGTTCGGGTTGGTCGTGTACTTCGATGATGAGGCCGTCTGCGCCGACGGCAACACCTGCGCGCGCCAGCGGCGTGACCATGTAGTTCTTGCCCGTGCCGTGCGAAGGATCAACTATTACGGGAAGATGCGAGATGCGGCGCACCGCCGGAATCGCCGCTAGATCGAGCGTATTGCGCGTGTGCTGTGCGAAGGTGCGGATGCCGCGCTCGCAGAGAATGACGTTATAGTTTCCCTCGGCCATGATGTATTCGGCGGCGAGCAGCCATTCGTCGAGCGTCGCCGCCAGCCCGCGCTTGAGCAGGATGGGCAGGCGCGAGTGTCCCGCGCGCTTGAGTAGAGAGAAGTTCTGCATGTTGCGCGCGCCGATCTGAATCACATCGCCGTAGCGTTCAACCATGTCGAGGCCGTGCTCGTCCATCGCTTCCGTGACGATCTTCAAACCATAAGTCTCACGAACTTCCGCGAGAATCTTCAACCCTTCTTCGCCCAATCCCTGAAAGGCATAAGGCGACGTGCGCGGCTTGAACGCGCCGCCGCGAAAGAAACGCGCGCCGCTGCGGCGGACGGCTTCGGCGACGGCAAAAACCTGCGCGCGACTCTCGATGGCGCACGGCCCGGCGATGATGGCGAGTTCGTCGCCGCCGATGGCCGCGTCGCCGCCGACGCGCACAATCGTCTTCTCAGGCCGCAGGTCGAGCGAGATTAATTTGTAAGGCTTGCTGACACGAATCGCTTCGGCGACGCCGGGCAGATTCTCAAAGCGCGAGGGATCAACCGCGCCCTGATTGCCGGTGATGCCGATGGCGGTGCGTTGTGCGCCCGGCATGGCGTGCGGGCGCAGACCCATTTCCGTAATAATGCTAAGAACCAACTCGACATCGCGTTCGGTCGCGTCGGATTTCATCACAATAAGCATTTCTTTTAATTGCCTCTCTAAACTCCCGCTGCGCAACTTTCAACCGTCAGACAGTAAGCGCCACGCATGAAGTTTCACCTATTCTAAAGCACATTTCAATTTAGTTTAAGCCGCCTCAAAAACTGAGCACCGCCGCCGGGAGTTGGAAAGCCGCTAAGAAGACGAAATCCGGTATCACATTCTTTCGGGGACGACGATGCCGAGCGTGGCGAGCGCACGCGTCATCTGTTTGAGCACGTAGTCAGCAATCGAGATGAGCACGGCGCGGCGCGCGCGGTTTTCTTCCACGATGATGCGATGGCGGTGATAGAAAAGATTGAAGGCGCGCGCCAGTTGAAAAGCATACTTGGCGAGATAGGATGGCTCGGCTTGCTGTGCAGATTGCGCGATGATTTCGTTGAGGTGCGCCGCGAGCGTGATGAGCGACCAGAGTTCGTCGCCGCCTTCGCCCGCGAAGATATTCTGCACTTGCGCCGCTCTCTCTCCGCCATCCGTGCCGCCGGAACCGGCGAAGGCGCGCGCTTCGAGCAACTGCGTGTTATCGAGTTTACGAAAGATTGAATTGGCGCGCACAGCAGCATACTGGCAATACGGGCCGGTTTCGCCTTCAAACGAAAGCGCCTCCTGAAAGTCGAAAGCGATGACGGAATTGCGCGTCCATTTCAAGAGAAAATAGCGGAGCGCGCCGACCGCAATCTGGTGCGCCGTCGCGCGTCTCTCCGCGTCGGAGAGGTCTGGATGCCGTGATTCTGTTTCCCGCAACGCACCCTCTTCGAGACGGTTGATGAGATCGTCGGCCTTGACGCCGAGACCGCGCCTGCCACTCATCTCGATAAAGGAACGCTCGCGGTCTTCTTCGCTCAGAGCGATACCGAGTTCCGCGCAGGCTTCCGGCGAGAGCGCGACCATTTCATAAGAGAGATGCACGCTCGCCGCTTCTCCGACCTCCGGCGCGACGGCGGCGACACCGCGCCGCACGACTTCCTGCGTATAAGATTGGCGCGAATCAATGACGTTGTAGACGGTCTGCCCCGCGCCGAAATGGGGAATCACCCGTCTCGCTTCTTCGTCGGCGGGCGCATCGTTCGTGGAAATCCAGACGACGTGGCCGCCCGGATATGTGCGAAACGGTTTGTAGTTGAGGTCAATGCCGAGTTGGCCGAGTTTCCAGAGTTGGTAGGCGATGTCCTTACCCGTGTAAGTAATCGTCCCGTTCGAGCGGACGATAACCTTGTCGGCCTCGTGCTCGTCGGTGCTCGAATGCGTGTCCATCGGCATCACCCAGCAACCGGCGTTGCGCCCTTCGGTCTGCACATGGATGACGCCCGTCTCTTTCATACGCTGGAACGCGCGCTCCCACATGAACCGCAGGATTTCAGATTCGCGTGGCAGCAGGTCATAGCGGATGCCGATTCGCTCCATTGTGTCGAGATGGCAATTGACGACGCGCGTCGAGACGAAATCAGCGAGTTCGGCGGTCGCGTTCGTGCCCTCCTCGATAGCGTGCAAAGTTTCCCGGCGCAGTTGCAGACGCTCCGGGTCTTCCTTGGCATCCGGGTCGCCGTGGCGATAGAAGAGTCCGACGCGCGCGTATAAATCCCAGCAGTAATAATCGAAGGGGCGTTCGGGCGGCAGAGATGCGTCGAGTGCGCGCACGTCGTCCAACGTCATGCGCTCAATGTGCATGAAGCCGACCACCACGTCGGCGACCTGCACGCCCGTATTGTCAATATAGTTTTCGACCTCGACGCGCTCGCCCGACGCGAGCATTGTGCGGACGAACGTATCGCCGAGCACGGCGTTGCGAAGATGTCCGATGTGCGCGGCCTTGTTCGGATTAATATTGGTGTGTTCGACGATGCGCTTGGGACGCGTGTCGGCAGATGCGGGCGAAGTCTCCGCTGTCGTCTCTTCTTTTGTTGCGGCGATTGTCCGCGCGAGAAACCATGCGCGGTCATAAAACAAATTGAGATAGCCTGCGCCCGCCACTTCGACACGCGACACCTCTTCCGCCATCTCCAGCGCTTGTTTCAACTCTTCGGCGATGGCGCGCGGCGGACGTTTTTCGCCGGTCGCCTGCTTGATGCGTTTGGCGAGTTCAAAGGCGATGGGAAAGGCGAGATCGCCCAACTCGGTGCGTGGCGGGACTTCGACGGAAATCTCTCCCAACTCTATCTGAAACTTCTCTGAAGCGGCGCGGCGCACATGCTCACGCAGCTTCTCCTGCAACTCAATCAAATTCAAATCAGTCTCATTCCTTTGCAAACATTGACGAAAGCTACTCGATGGCCGCCACCTTTAAATAAGAATACCGGCGGCCGTAAAAGTTGAAAGTATAGCGCAGCCCGTTTGACTCACGCTAACGCTCGCAGCACACTTCGCTTGACACTGCCCCTTCGCGCTCTGTTACCATCGAATGAGAGCTTGTTTCAAAACAGACGCGCAAATCTATAAGAAGCGACTGCCTCCTTTGCGTCTCCGGCGTCTCCAGCGCGAAACTTCTTTTTTGTAAAAATCAAAAGTTTAACGCGCCCCCCTCAAAACTTATTTTTTCAAAAAAACAAACGTTCCCCGGTGGAGACGCCGGAGGCGCAAAGAAAGAGGGGACGGAATATTTTGAAACGAGTTCTCAGGGACATTTGAAAGTTTGCATGAAGACTCTCTTTTTCGATTGCTTCGCCGGAACGAGCGGCGATATGACGCTTGGTGCGCTCGTCAGCGCCGGGGCGGACGCGCGCGCGCTGATCGAACAACTCGCGCTGCTGGACGTGCCCGGTTACGAAATCTCTTTTGAAGAAGTTGAGCGTTCCGGCATTAGTGCGACACGCGCGCACGTCCGCACAGGCGACGAACGCCGACATCGTCATCTCTCGGACATTCATAAAATCATCTTCGATTCGCGTCTCGCCGATGCGGTCAAGCAGCGCGCTTCCCAGATTTTCACGCGGCTCGCCGAGGCCGAGGCGCGCGTGCATAACGTGCCAGTCGAACGCATCCACTTTCACGAAGTCGGGGCGTTAGACGCGATTGTGGATGTCGTCGGCGCTTGTATCGGTTTTGAACTGCTCGGCATCGAAAATTTTATTTCGTCGCCGCTGCATGTCGGAAGCGGCATGGTCGAGATGGCGCACGGTCGTTTCCCCATTCCACCCCCGGCGGTCGCCGAACTGCTCAGAGGCGTGCCCGTCTATGCCTCCGACATCGTGGGCGAACTCGTCACGCCGACCGGCGCGGCCATCATCGCGACGGTCTGCACAAAGTTCGGGCCGTTGCCCGCGATGCGCGTCGAGCGCACGGGCTACGGCGCGGGCGGGCGCGAATACCAAAAGTTCCCGAACGTCCTGCGCGTGATCATCGGAGAAGCGCAAGAGGTGGCGGAGAGGGACGCGGAGTTTCACGTCGAGAAACTGCTGATGATTGAAACGAACGTTGACGACGCCTCGCCGCAGATTATCGGGCATGTCATGGAGCAAGCTTTACGTCTCGGTGCGCTCGATTGCTTTCTGACGCCAGTGCAGATGAAGAAGAATCGTCCGGGCGTGCTCGTTTCCATTCTCTGCCGCGCGCGCGAACGCGAAGCCATGTTCGAGTTGCTCTTTCGAGAGACGACGACGCTCGGCGCGCGTCTCTATCAAGTTGAACGGCGCGCGCTCGCACGCGAGACTGTGACGGTCGAGACGGAGTTCGGTGCGATAGACCTCAAGGTGGCGCGAATGGCGGGGCACGAAAGCGGCGCAACCCCCGAATACGAACAATGCCGCGCGGCGGCAGAGAGAGCGGGCGTTGCTCTCCGCGTCGTCGAAGCGGCGGCGCGTGCCGCTTATAATAGTCAACGCCGCGATTAGGGCGCGTGCATCAAATCTTCTTTTAGCGTCCTGCTTTCTTTGCGCCTTGGCGTGAAACAAAGTTTCGCGCTGGAGACGCCAAGGCGCAAAGAAGAAAGAGAGGTTTGAGAGGCAACTTTGGAATGTTTGACGGGCGGGTGTGTTGAGCGAGAGGTCTAGTATGGCGACAAAATTTTCAGCGACGGAGCCGGACGAAGATTCGCCGGAGCAGCAGGCGGAAGGGGTTGATCTCGACAAGATTGCGCGGGGCATACGCCTATTGCTCGAAGGCATCGGCGAAGACCCGGAGCGCCCCGGCCTTCAGAGAACACCGGTGCGCGTCGCGGAGATGTACGCGGAACTAACGGCAGGCATGCGCGAAGACCCGCAGCAGCATGTCCTGCCTCTGCCCGGCGATTCGCATGACGAGATGGTAATCGTCAAAGACATCTATTTCGCTTCCATCTGCGAACATCACCTCGCGCCGTTTGTCGGCAAAAGCCACATCGCGTACATTCCGAAGAACGGGCGCATCGTCGGGCTTTCAAAACTCGCGCGGCTGGTCGAAACTTTTGCGCGCCGCTTGCAAGTGCAGGAGCGTCTGACTTCGCAGATTGCCGACACGCTCTACGAAGGATTGAAGCCCGTCGGCGTGATGGTCGTGATGGAGGCAGAGCATACCTGCATGACTCTGCGCGGCGTCAAGAAGCCGGGCGCGACGACTATTACTTCCGCCATTCGCGGCGGTTTTCGCAAAGACCCGCGTACGCGCGCCGAAGCGATGGCTTTGATTCAAGGGAAGCAATGAGTTGGCGAATGGTAAATGTTGGATGAATAAAAAACCTCCTGTTTACCATTCGCTATTCATCATTCACTATTTACCAGATGAAAACTTTCTACGTCACAACACCTATCTATTACGCCAACAGCCTGCCGCATTTCGGTCATCTCTATTCGACTGTCGTCGCCGATACGCTGGCACGCTATAAACAGCAGCGCGGTTATCAAACTTTCTTTCTGACCGGCACGGATGAGCACGGCATCAACATCGAGCGGGCGGCGGCGCGCAACCGGCGCACGCCGAAAGAGCAGGTTGATTACATCGTCGGCGAACTCAAGAAAATGTTCGCCTCCTTCGGACTCGACACAGAACATGGCGGCTATGACATCTTCATGCGGACGACCGAGCCTTTCCATTATCAGGGCGCGCAGGCTCTCTGGCGAAAGGTGGCGCGGAACAAGACGCCGAAAGGCCGAGACTGCATCTATCTGAGCTTTTACGAGGGTTGGTTCTGCGCCCCTTGCGCGACCTTCAAGACTGAGGATGAGTTAATCGCGCCCGAAAGCGAGGGTGCGCCGCCGCTCTGCCCCATCCACGAAGCTCCTGTGGATCGCGTCTCCGAAGAGAGCTACTTCTTTCGCCTGTCGGATTACGACGACGCGCTGTTGGAGTTTTACGAATCGCGGCCTGATTTCGTTCGTCCAGACACGCGTCGCAATGAGGTCATCAGTATGGTGCGCGCGGGCTTGCTCGATGTTTCAATCAGCCGCGTGAAGTCTTCCGTCAGTTGGGCGATTCCCGTTCCGGATAATCCTGAGCACACGATTTACATCTGGTTTGATGCGCTGATTAACTACATCACGGCGCTCGGCTACGGGAGCGACGAAGCGGAAAGACCGGATGGCAAGCTGGCGAAGTTCTGGCCGGGCATTCACTTAATCGGCAAAGACATCCTGCGGCAGCACGCTATTCTCTGGCCTGCGATGTTGATGGCCGCCGGTCTCGAACTGCCGCGGATGGTTATCGCGCATGGGATGTGGCTCGACCAGCAGGGGCGCAAAGTGTCCAAGACGCTCGGCAACGTGATTCATCTCGACCTGCTCCATCGTTATACCTCGACCGATGCGATTCGTTATTTCTTCCTGCGCGAGATGAATTTCGGGCAGGACGGGCGGATGAGCTACGAGACGGTGATTGAGCGCGCGAATAGCGATTTGGCGAGCGGCCTCGGCAATCTTTCGAGCCGCACGCTGACGATGATTCAGAGATACTTCGACGGCCTTGTGCCCTCGCCCGACATCTCCGAAGCGCGCAGGTTGACGGCGAAGCGCGCGGGCGTGGATTCGGATGCGATGGAACTTGCTTCGTCGCTTGAGCACGCCCGCGACCAGTTCGTCTCGCACTTTAACGACTTCTCGTTCAACCGTGCGCTCGAATCCATCTGGAGCATGATTGCGCGCGTCGACAAGTTTATCTCGGACGCGAAGCCTTGGGAGTTGGCGAAAAACTCCGAGCAGCGCGAGACACTCGGCGCAGTGCTCTATCGCGCCGCCGAAACGCTGCGCTGGCTCGCCGCGATGCTCTATCCGGTGATGCCGGAGTCGGCTTCCGCCATCTGGCGGCAACTCGGCCAGACAGCAGCGCTCTCAAGTATTGACCCGGCGGAACTCAAGTGGGGTGGTTTAGAACAGGGAACGCGCATCGGCGAAATCGTCGCCGTCTTCCCGCGAATTGAGAAAGCGAAAACAATGACGGAAATCGAAAAAGAGGAAGCCCGAAGAGACGCAGACGAAACCACGCCCAACGCTTCGGGCGCACATGCGACGCAGGCCGCCGTACCCGGCTCGCCGACCGCGACAGACGTGAAGCCGGAGCCGCCCGCGCGCGGCGCGACGGAGGCCGACGCGGCGGCGGCAACCGTCGCAACATCGCAGGACGCGTCGCAAGCCGCTGCCGAGGGCATCGTCAACTTCATCGGCATCGAAGATTTTGCAAAAATCGAGATGCGCGTCGGCGAGATTCTCACGGCAGAGCGTGTGCCGAAAGCCGACAAGCTTTTAAGATTCACGATTGACCTCGGCGAAGCGCAGCCGCGACAAATTCTCGCGGGCATCGCACAATATTACGAGCCTGAAAAGTTGATTGGTCGCAAGATCGTCGTCGTCTCCAACCTTCAACCGCGCAAGCTACGCGGCTTTGAATCACAGGGCATGGTGCTCGCGGCTTCCGTCGGCGACGAAGGCCGCCCCGTCCTCGCCACCTTCACGGAAGACGTACCGAACGGAGCGAGACTAAAGTAGAAATGTTGAATGCGGACTGATGAATGATAAAAGCCTTTCTGCTGTCATTCATCATTCATCAGTCCGCATTCAACATTTGTTATGCTGATGTTCGTAGATTCCCACGCGCATATTGACGGCGAGGATTACGACGCAGACCGCGACGAGGTTGTGGCGCGGGCGCGTGAGGCAGGAGTGCGCGCGATTTTGAATGTCGGGACGGGCGACCCTCACAGCGGGAATCTGGAGCGCGCTGTGGGCGTCGCGGAAAAGTATCAGGACGTGTACGCGGCGGTCGGGGTGCATCCGCATGACGCGCGTCTGTTTGACGAGAGCGCCGAGCGGCGGATTGTCGAACTGATTAAAAGCAGCCCGCGCGTGATCGCATGGGGCGAAATCGGTCTCGATTATTATTACGACCATTCGCCGCGCGAAGTGCAGCGCGAGGTCTTCGCGCGGCAGTTGCATCTAGCACGCGCAGCGGGATTGCCTGTGATTATCCATTCGCGCGAAGCCGATGATGAGACGGTCGAGATTCTGCGCGCAGGATTGGGGCGCGGCTCCCCCGGCGGCATCATGCATTGTTTCGGTGGCAGCCCGGCGATGGCCGGGAGCGTACTGGAACTCGGCATGTTGGTTTCATTCGCCGGAAACGTCACGTTCAAAAAAGCAGAGCCTCTGCGTGAAGCGGCGCGACGCGTTCCCATAGAGCGTCTGCTCGTTGAAACGGATTGCCCCTTTCTCACGCCCGTACCTTTTCGCGGGCGGCGCAACGAACCGGCGCGCGTCGTCGAGACGGCACGCTGCCTTGCTGAACTCCACGGCTTAGAAGTCGAAGAACTTGGGCGCATCACTTCGTCAAACTTTGCGCGCTTCTTCAACCTTAATCTTTCGGAGTAAATAAAATCACCCAACTTTCCCTCTTCCTGTGCGCCTCGGCCTCCCCACCCTGAAACATA
>CAXTRQ010000100.1:0-21488 GCA_964246705.1 uncultured Pyrinomonadaceae bacterium | reverse complement strand
TTGAACTTATGTTGTGTTGCGTAGCGCGTCGCGCAGGCGGAGCGCCTGCGCATGGCGCGGGTCAATCGAGAGCGCGCGTTCGAGTTCGCCTTCCGCACGTCGCTTGAGACCGATCTCCTGATAAAGCTCTGCGAGCATGACGCGATAGGAGACGTTCTGCTCGTCGAGCGTGATGGCTGCCTGAAGCTCGCTCTCGGCCTGCCGTCGCGTCTGGCGGTCGAAGGCCAGCGCCCGGCCGTAGAAGGCGCGATAGCGCGCTTGCTTCGGCATGAGCAGCGCCGCTTCGCCGAGATATTTCGCCGCCATGGCGGAATTTTTGTGTTGCAACGCCACCAACCCGTGCTGAAAACATTCCTCGGCGCGGTATTGCAGCGAAGAGCCGGACGGAGTATTGCCAGCATCTTTTTTGTTGTCCGATTCCTCTCCACGCTCCGGCGCGGCTGCCGCGAAACTCTTCGGTTGCTGCTGGCTCGCCGCCGCTTGTTGCTCCTGCTTGAGCTTGAGGTCGTAGGCGGCGCGCAACGCCGAATCCTTCAAGACATCGTAAGCCTGCGTGAGTTTGCCGAAAGCAAACTCGATGCGCGGGCGCAAGCTGTCGTCGGCGGTCTGCCGAAAGCGGTCTGGATGAGAACGCTTCGCCAGCGCGTAGTAAGCGCGCTTGACCTCTTCGGGTTTGGCCGTGTGTGCGATGCCGAGCACGGCATAATAAGTTGCGCCGTTCGCGCGCAAAAAGAGATTGTCGAGTTCGGCTTGCGGGTCGGCCTCTTCCTGCGCCGTCTTGACGGTTGCCGTTTCTCCGGCATCTTCGTCGCCGCGCGGCGCGGCTTCGCTCTGCGCGGGTCGTGCCGGTTGAGACGGGCGCGCAGTTCGCGTCTGCTGCAAAGCCTCTGCGGTAAAGAGGCGCGCGCCTGACGCGCGCCGCAGGAAACCTGAGAGCGAGAGAGCATAGATGGCCTGTCGTGTCCGTTCGGTGGGCAGGCCGCTGATGGCGAGCAGTTCGCCGGCGCGAATCGGCCCCTCGACGCGCGAGAGGACAAACGCTTCTTCGGGCTGAAGCGTCATGTCATCAAGCGATTTGCCGGAGGGCGCGAGCGTCTGCGCCTCGTCCTCTAATCTCGACGCGATAAATTCGGGCGGCAGATGGCGCGCAGCTTCCAGCAAAAGCTGGCTCGCGTTGATGCCCGGACGCTCCTGCCCTTCGAGACGTGCCTGCGAGTCAAACAACCATTGACCGTCCGTCCATAGCAGCAAGAGACGCAGCACGTCTTCGGTCTGCCGCACCTGAAATTTTTGCAACTCGTCTTTTGTCACGAGGCGGGATGTGACGAGTAGTTCGCCGACCTGCTCATCGCTCATTCCTTTCGCGCTGAGAGCTTCGAGCCGCTCCGGCCTCAACGCTTCCCATCGCGTCAACGATTCGTCGAGGCGGTGCAGACGCAGGTTCGTGCGCGCCGAGACGAGTTGTCCAGCATCGAAATGGATGACCGCACGCACGCGTTCACGCACGAGACGCAGCGCGCCCGACAGGCGTTCGGCGGAAATTTCGCAGATGAGTTCGGCGAGCGGATGATCGCGCAATTGGCCGTTCATGGAGGCAGTCGAGGAAGAGCCGGAAGCGAAACTCAGCCTCTTCCCGCATCATAACCTACGTGCGCGCGATTTGAGAACCGGCCTCCTCGAACGGCGGTCATGTTTGACACCCCCGAAGCGGAGATTTATAGTTCTCGGTAAAGCAGCAATAAATTTTTTCGGCATCATATCTCTCTTCTTCAAAGGAAGAGTTCGGGTTTATTTTCATATCTCATGGGCAAGCGGATTAAGAAGAACACAGGCGAGGCGGTAATCGGAGAAACCAGCGAAAGACACCGGGCGGCGGCGACTTCAACAATGTCCAGAGCGGCAACGGCGGTCACGGATGTTTCCCACGCTGCCGTTGTCCCGGCGACCGAAACGACGAGCGACCTGCATGGGTTGGGTGCGGAAGTCGTAGACCTTCTGCACTCGCAAGCGCACGGGTCGGGCGCGAGCCTGAGCGAAGCCGACATCTGCGAAGCCTTCTCGGAGATCGTGCTGCGCCACTGGGATTTGTGCTGCATCATCACCTTTCTGCAAGCTGAAGACGGCCACCTGCGCGAGAGCGCGATTAATACGCGCCCGCATCTGAGCGAAGCCCACGCGCGCCGCGTCGGCGAGTTGATGGCGGCGACGGTGGAAAAGACGAACGGCGAATGTCAGGTCTGGCTCGACGATGTAGTTGAAGGCTGCGACCACGACAAGACCAAAGTGCGACAGGCTTTCAAGGAAGCAAAACTGAAGGCTGGAATCGCCGTTCCGATTCATGCGCGCGGGACGCTGGCCGGGGCCGTCATCGCCGTCTCTTACTATCCAGAGCGTCTGCGCGCCGCCCTGACGGGCGTGAGGTTTATCGCCGCGCCTATCGTCATCGCCATCGGCTACGCGCGGCGCGGCGGGGCGATGAGCGAACAGCGCCGCCACATCGAGCGGCTCATCGAAGAACTGCAAACGCGCAGCGCCGCGCTTGAAGAGGCCAACCGCGAATTGCATCGCGTCGGACGTTATCGTTCGCTCTTTCTGGCGCGGATGTCCCACGAACTGCGGACACCTCTGACCTCGATGCTCGGCTTCGCCGAAATTCTTCTCGATCAGGAACACTTGAGCGATAAACAACGACGCTTCTGCGAAAAGATTCAGGCATCGGGGCTACAACTGCAAGCGAGCCTCAACCAACTGGTTGATCTCTCAAGGCTCGAAGCCGGTCACACGGAACTTTTCCTGCATGAATTTTCACTGCGCGAGACGTTGCGCGAATCCTGCGCGTCGGTCGCGCGACTGGCGCAGAAGCAGGACGTGACGCTCGATTGCGAGTCGGCGGACGAACTCCGCAACGTCGTTTCCGACGAAGGCAAACTCCGGCAAGTGCTCTACAATTTTCTCGCGCACGCCATCAGCCGCAGCCCTGCACAGAGGCGCGTAGTCGTGCGCGCGTATCCTGATGGAGTGGAAACTTTCTGCATCGAAATCTCGGACGAAGGCGAACGGCTCGTCGACCCCGCGCACCTCTTCGACCCGGTAGACATTGACGCCCCGAACGAGCACGGAACGAACATGCACGAACTCGGTCTCGTCATCGCTCATCGCCTCCTGCTTGCGCTCGGCGGCAACGTCACGCTGCTCGACAAAGAGCCTGCGGGGCTGACCGTCCGCCTCAATTTCCCAACCTGCCCGTCAGATAAATAGTTCAAAATTTAAAGCTCAAAGCTCATAGTCGAAAGCCATTTCTTAAAAGTTAGAAAAGTTCCTACGGGACATCAAGAGCCTGCTTCACACACGGCCTTGAATTTTGGACTTTCAACTTTGAACTTTGAAGTTCGGACTGTTGTGCTATGATGCCGGAGGGGCGAAGCAGGCGCGTCAGACGTGAGGTCGCCACTGCTGCTGGCGTCCGTTGTTCAAAGCTCTTCCTTTCCTACGAGCGGCGCTTCCGTGTCGCTTTCATTCGGATAAACAAGATTCGCAGACGGATTCGCCGGAGCGCCCGATTTAAAATTTTTCTATGTCCTCAAACTCCACTAAAACCGGAACGGATGCACGCGGCGAAGCATTGGAGACGACCGCCCGCGCTGCTGCCGTGCGCGGCTCGCGCACGCGCACGGCGAAGCCGCGCGGGAGTAGAGAAGGAAACAACCGTGGCGGTGTGAAACGCGGCGATAAAGAATCCGCCGAGCAAACTCTTACGCAGTCGGCCAGCACTATCGAGCGCGTGGCGGCGGCGCTGGCGAGCGGCGATCTGGCGACCGATTTTCCCGCCTCGACCGGCGCGGAGAATCTGAGCGACGGCGAACAGCGTGCGCTCACCGAATTGAACGCGCTCGCGCGCAGCATGCGCCGCGCGGTCGGGCGCTTACAGCGCGCCGCCGATTCAATCGAGCGGATTTCCGGACGCGTCCTCGAAGGCGGGCGCGTGCTCGCTCTGGCCGTCAGCGACGAGGCCGAATCGGTCGCCGCGACCGTCAGTTCGATTGCCGAAATCAGCGCCTCCGCGCGCTCGGTCGCGGAGGCCGTCAGCGCGCTCGCATATCTTTCGCAGACCACCTCGACCTCTTCGCTTGAGATGGCTGCTTCGATTGACGAAGTTTCTTCTAACGCCGACGCCCTGACCGCCTTCGTCGAAGAGACGGCTTCGTCTATCGAAGAGATGGCAGCGTCTGTGCGCAACGTCGCGGCCTCGACCGAATCGCTCGCCAAGGCGACGGACGAAACCGAACGCTCGATGCGCGCCATTGATGAATCCACACAGCGCGTCGGACTCGCCGTCTCGGAAACGGCGGTGCTTGCCGAAGAAGTTCAGCTTTCAGCCGAGCAAGGCTCCTCAATCGTCCTTGAAACAGCCGAGTCAATGCGCGCCACGCGCCACGGCATCGAAGAAGCCGCCGAAACCATCGCCGCCCTCGGCGCGCGCTCGGAGCGCATCGGCGCAATCACGCGCGTCATTGACGAGATTGCCGACCGCACGAATCTGCTGGCCTTGAACGCGCGCATCCTCGCCGCGCAGGCCGGTCAACAGGGACGCGGTTTCGCCGTCGTCGCCGAAGAGATTAAAGAACTCTCGGAGAGAACCGCGCGCTCGACCGACGAGATTGACGAGTTGATTAAGGCCGTGCGCGATAATGTCACGCAGGCGATGGGGCAATCTTCGATGAACCGCCAACTCGCCGACGAAGGCGTGCAGTTGGCTGAGCGCGCCGCCTCGTCTCTGGACGAGATTAGTCACAAGACCAATCTTTCGGCGACCTCGATTCGACAGATTGCCGAAGCCGCCGCCATGCAGTCGCTCGAATCGCATCAGGTCACGGAGTTGACCGGCGAAGTGCGCCAGCGCGCAGAGGAAATCGAGCGCGCTACTTCGGAGCAGGCGCGCACCGCCGCCGCGATTGGCGACCGCGCCATCCGCATGTCGGAACTGACGCAGCAGGTGCGCCGCGCGATGCAGGAGCAGGCCGAAGGGTCGAAGCACATTGCCGAAGCGATGGAGCAATTGACGGGCGTGGTCGGGCAGATCGGGGGTGCGGTCGGCGAGCAATATAAGGGCGCGGAAGATGCGTTGCGCGCCATCGAAGTGATCCGCGAAGCCGTCACGCGCAATCAGGCGTCAATCGTCCAGATTAACTTCGCCGCCGGACTGCTGGATTACGAAGCCACTTCTCTGCGCGATTCCGTCAGCCACTTTCAACTGCCCGCGCCGCGTCGCGGAGGCCACATGCACTACGGCGTGCCGACGCACGTCCCGACCTTGAACGTGCTCGAATCTTCGACCGTGGCGAGCGCCGATCTGATTAGCATGATATTTGAGAGCCTCGTGCGTTCGGGCGAGGGCGCGGAGGTCGAGCCGTCGCTCGCCGCCAGTTGGGACACCTCGTCCGACGGTCGCACATACACATTTCACCTGCGCCAAAATGTTCGTTTTCATAATGGCCGTAAACTGGCCGCCGCCGATGTCGTCTATTCCATCCGCCGCGCTCTGCGCGAGTCGAAATCCGGCGCGTGGGTTTTTATGAGTCTGGCGGGCGCGAAAGAGTTCGCGCACGGCGCATCGGAAGAGTTGCGCGGCGCACGCGCGAGAGATGAGAGAACCGTCGAGCTTGAACTGTCCGAACCGCTCGCCTTCTTTCTACCGATGCTCTGCCTGCCTTTCGCGTCGGTCGTGCCTGCGGAAGAGATTGAAGCGGACGGCGGGGCGCATTTCAGCGAGCACCCCATCGGCACGGGGCCGTTTCGTCTCGTCGCGCGCGACACGAAGGCGGGACGCGTCGAACTGGCGCGCGTCGAAGATTACTGGGACGGCGATAAACCTTACGTCAACGGCGTGACGGTCGAATACAACGAGAACGGCGACAAGCTGTTCGAGCGGATGCGCGCGGGCAAACTCGCTTTCCTGCGCGAAGGCTCAGCCAAACGCGTCGCACGCCTCGCCCTCGACCCCGAATGGCACTCCTGTATCCTGCTCGCCCAACAACTTCACACGCAAATGCTCATCCTCGATTCCGACCAGCCGCCCTTTGACGACGTGCGCGTGCGCCGCGCCGTGGCACACGCCATTGACCGCGAGCGGCTCGTTAACGAAGCCTTCGGCGAGATGGCGATTCCAGCCGCCGGGCCGATACCACCGGGACTCATCGGTTATGACCCGGACTATCTCGGACTTACTTACGACCCTGAGTTGGCGCATCGTCTATTAAAGGAGGCGGGCTACAGGTCAGGACTCAAACTCGATTTGTGGCGCTCGTTCCCCGAACAGGCCGCGAGCGAGCGCGCCGGACAAATTCTCTGCGAACAACTCGGCGCAATCGGCATCCATTGCCAGATACGCCTCGCCGACGCTGCTGACCTCATTCGTGCCGCTCTGGAAGGGCGCGCGCAGTTGGCGGAGTTGAGTTGGTATGCGGACTACGCCGACCCGGACAATTTCACTTACGTTCTGTTTCACTCCGCCAACCGGCAGTCGGGCATTGGTCGGACAGCGCAGGTTGAAGAGATTGATCGTCTGACGGCGCGGGCGCGCACCATCGTCAACCACGCCGAACGCGCGCGGCTCTACACGAAACTCCAACACTTAATCGCAGAAGAAGCGGTCTGCGCCTTCCTCACGCACCGCCGCGTCGCCGTCATCCATCGCGCCGACGTAGAAGGTCTCCACGCGCATCTCGTGACGCCGGTCGTGCGCCCGCAGGAAATCTGGCTGGCGAGAGACTGAAAAAGCAGTGACGAGTGACAAGTGACGAGTGACGAGATAAAATCCGTTTCCAAGAATTAACTTTCGATTTTCGGAGCGCCGGACGGGAGGCAAAGTTTTTAACTTGTCACTCGTCACTGGCACACGAGAACCGCGATCTGAAACGGTTTTCAGCTTTTCGTTTTCTTAGCGGCTTGGCCTCCTTGCGCGAGAATAAGTTTCGCGCAAAGACGCTAAGGCGCAAAGAAGAAGGACGTTTAAGAAGAATGCTTCCAGAGCGCGATGAGATCGTCGTGCGCGAGTGCACAGGGATTGAAGAGTTTGACGCGTGCGTGCGTTTGCAGCGCGAAGGCTTCGGGCTACCAGACTTGGAACTCTCGCCGCGCCGTCATCTCATCGTCTCGCGCGCGGCTGGCGGCTGGACGCTCGGTGCGTTTGCAGGTGAGCGGATGGTCGGCTTCGTGCATCATCTCGTCGCCGTGCGCGGCGCGGAGATGATCGGCTATTCGCACATGATGGCGGTCGCCAAAGATTTTCAGAACAGCGGCATCGGCGCGCGTCTCAAGTGGGCGCAGCGAGAGCGCACGCTTTCGGAAGGGCGCAACTTTATTAAGTGGACGTGGGATCCTTTGCAGGTGCGCAACGCCCATTTCAACCTCAACCGTCTCGGCGTCACCGTCCGTTCCTATATCGCCAACTTTTATGGGACGGACTACTCGACATTCTCCGGCGCGTTCGGTGACGCGCATGGTATTGACAGCGACCGCCTACTTGCCGGATGGGACTTGCGCTCGCCACGCGTCGAGAGTCTGGCGCGTGGCGACGCGCCGGAGTCGCCCGGCGCGCACGCCGCGACCATCGAGATTCCCACGGATTGGGGCGCGCTCGTCGAGGCAGACCCGCAGGCCGCGCGCCGCGAACAACTGCGCGTCCGCGACGAATTCCGGCGTGCCTTCGACGCTCGCCTCGTCTGCGCGGGCTTCGTGCGCGACCCCGCGCACCCGCGATACTTGTTGTATAAACCAGTGACGAGCAATGAGTGACGAGCGACAAGTTAAAACAAACTCTCGCTCGTCACTGAAAACCGAAAACCGTTCCCGGTTTTGCTCGTCACTCGTCACTCGTCACTTGTCACTTGTGTAGTTATGCCTTTCACACGTTTCGACCGTTATGTTGACCGGCACGCGCGCTCTTTCACGGAGCGCTTACAGGCTTTGTGTCGGATGCCTTCGGTGGCGGCGCGCGGAACGGGGATGCGCGCTGTGGCGGAGACGGTCGAGCAGATGATGCAACGGGTCGGCGCGGGCACGCGTGTCTTCAAGTTCGGGAGCGGGTATCCTCTGGTCTATGGCGAATGCGGCGCGGGAAATCGTTGCTTTCTCGTCTACGGTCATTATGACGTGCAGCCGGTCGGGCAGTTAACGGAGTGGTCTGCGGGGCCGTTTGCGGCGGTGATTACGGACGGAAAACTTTTCGCGCGCGGCGCGTCGAACAGCAAGGGCGATCTGGTCGCGCGTCTCGCGGCGGTCGAGGCTTACCAGAAAACTTTCGGCAAGCTTCCGATTTGCCTGCGCTTCATCTTTGAAGGCGAAGACGGCCTCGCCAGCCCCAGCCTCTATCGCTTCACGGAGGAGCACGGCGACCTGCTGCGCGCCGATGGCTGCATCTGGGACGATGGCTACAAGGATACGAAAGAGCGGCTCGTCATCAATCTCGGTTTCAAAGGCATCGCCTTTCTCGAACTCCGCGCTTACGGCGCGCGCACCGATCTTCATTCAAAATGGGGCGGCATCGTGCCCAACCCGGCGTGGCGGTTGGTGCAGGCTCTCTCAACCATCATGTCTCCGAAAGGCGTCATCACGATTGACGGGTTCTCGTCGCACATCGCGCCGATTACGCCCGAAGACGCGCACGCTTTGAAAACCGTCGAACTCGACGAAGCGGGCTTGCGCCGCGAGTTTCGCATCGGCGGCTGGGTGCGCGGTATGACCGGGCGCGCGCTCACGAAGGAACTCATCTTCGGCCCGACCTGTACCATCTGCGGCATCCGCACAGGCCACACCGAGGCCGGAGCGAAGACCGTGCTTCCGGGCACGGCGACCGCGCGTCTCGACTTTCGCCTCGTGCCCGACCTGACGCCCGAACTGGTTATCAATCTTCTACGCCAACATCTCGACGCGCGCAGCTTTGAAGACATCGAGATTATGGAACTCGGTTTCGCGCCGACCGCTAAAGCCTCGCCGAAATCCTTCGTCGCGCGCGCGGCCATCGAATCCGCACACGAGATTTACGGCGAACAGCCAATCGTCTATCCGCTTGACCCCGCGAGCGGGCCGGTCGGCGCGGTTTGCGGCGTGCAGCAACCGCCAACGCCCGTCGTTTCCTTCGGCATCAGCTATTCAGGCTCGAACCCCCACGCGCCCGACGAAAACATCCGCCTTGACGATTTTATTCAGGGCATCAAGTACTTCGGACGCGTCATCCATAAACTCGCGCTCATCGAATCCGTCGGCAACGCAGAACAAGAGGCGCAGGGGTTCATCCAGTTGAACAAGTAAAAGGTTTGAGACTATTTTCAAATTCTTTCTTCTTCGCGCCTTGTCGTCTTTTAGTTAATTTGTAGCTCACTCAAAGACGACAAGGAGAAGTTAAGAAATTTGAGATTTGCTTTTTTCTCTTGCATTCGCTGCCGGGACGGGGAAACAAGGATGCCAATCAAAAGGCTCACCGCGATTGTTTTCATCGGAGTCGCTCTGCTCGGAGTAGGTCTTTACTATGGAGCGACGAAGTTGAGGGATGCGCGGCAGCAGGCGGCGAACAAAGATGTCGGCCCTATCGGCGCGGCCGGCGAAGTCCCTCTCGACCCTCCCATCGAACGTGACTTTGAAGCCGTCAAAGAGCGTGGCACGCTCGTCGTGCTGGCTCCCTACAACTCGACCACTTACTTCCTCTATCGCGGCGAACCCCTCGGTTACGAATACGAATTGCTCAGGACGTTTGCCGAAGAGCATAACTTGAACCTTCAGATGGAAGTCGTCACCAACCAGAAGACTTTCTACCAGAGGCTCAATCGCGGCGACGGCGACATCGTCGCGGCACGCCTGAACCCGAAGCCGGAGGACGAAGATCGCGTCTCTTTCACGCGAACTCTCTACCGCACCGAACCTGCGCTCGTCCAGCAGAAAGCGCCGCCCGACGAGGCGAAACTAACCGAACCCGCGAAGACCGAAATCAAGTCTGAGCCGTCGGATGTCGCGTCCGACGAACTCGATATCGAAGCGCGCCTCATCACGAAGCCGTCCCAACTCGCCGGTCAGGAAGTCACACTGCCGGAAGGCTCCGCTTACAAAAGGACGCTCATCGAGTTGGCCGACGAAATTTCGGGCGACATCGAAGTGGTCGAGGTTGGCGGGAAGACGGATGACGAAGCCCTCGTCAACAAGGTTGCGAAAGGCGACATCCAATACACAGTCGTGCAAGGCAACATCGCGGAACTCAAAGAAGCATATTTCTCAAATCTCAAAATTCGCCCCATCGTCGGAGCCTCGCACAAAGTCGTGTGGGCGGTCAGGAAAAATGCGCCCGCGCTTCAGGAAGAGTTGAACCGTTGGATTGAAGAGAAAAAGAACGGCGCGCTCTTCGACAAGATGTACAAAAAGTATTTCACCGACCGCAAGGGCTACAAGGAACGCGCCGCGAGCGAATATCTGACTTCCGAAACGGGGAAACTCTGCAAATACGATTCGCTGCTCAAGCAATACGCGACCGACCTCAACTGGGACTGGCGTCTGCTCGCATCGCAGGCTTATCAGGAATCGCGTTTCGACCCGAACGCACGCTCTTGGGCCGGGGCGACGGGGCTGCTCCAACTGATGCCTTCGACGGCGAAGGCTTACGGCGTTACAGACATCCATGACCCGGCGGACAACGTGCGCGGCGCGGTCAAATTTCTAAAGTCGTTGGACGATTACTGGGGCAAGCAAATTCCCGATGAACGCGAGCGCCTCAAATTCATCCTCGCTTCTTACAACACGGGCGCAGGCCACGTCGAAGACGCGCAACGTCTCGCAGAGAAGTACGGCGGAGATCCGAAAGTCTGGAACGACGTGTCCTACTGGCTCCTGCAAAAATCAAAGGTGCAATTCTCGACCGATCCCGTCGTCAAATACGGCTTCTGCCGGGGCGTCGAGCCGGTCACCTACGTCGGCAGAATCCTCGAACGCTTCGAGCACTACAAACGTTTTGTGATTTCATAGCGCAAATTTTAGTTGAGCGTATGGCGATTGCTTTACTGATGCCCCGTAAAAGTCAGCGCGCGTTTGCGCGGTGCAAATGAATAACTTTATGATGGACGGGAAGCCGAGATAAATATTCCTTGAGCGATGGTGTCTAAATTTGCCAGCCAGCGTGAAGAGTATCGAAAACGAAATCGGGAAGCTGCGTGATGAGATTTTGCATCACGAGGAACTGTACTACGTCCACGACCGTCCTGAAATTTCCGACACCGAGTATGACGCTCTGTTGGTACGCCTCAGGCAGTTGGAGGAAGAACACCCGGAGCTTCAGACGCCCGACAGTCCAACTCTGCGCGTCGGAGGTCGTCCCGCCGAAGGCTTCGAGGAATACGTGCATCGTCGCCCGATGCTCTCGTTGGAGAACAGCTACAACATTGAAGACCTGCGCGCCTTCGACGAACGCTGCCGGAAACTGGCAGACGGGCGGCGGCTCGAATACGTCGCCGAGTTGAAGATTGACGGCCTTTCGATTTCTCTTCATTACGACGCGGGCGTACTCGTGCGCGGGGTGACGCGCGGCGACGGGCGCATCGGCGAAGATGTTACACAAAACGTGCGGACGATTCGCAGCGTACCGCTTCGTCTGAAAAGTGATGACGGGGCGGCGGCGGCGGAATTGGAAGTGCGCGGCGAGGCGTATCTCTCGCGCAAGGCTTTCGAGCGGCTCAACACGGAGCGCGAGGAAGCGAGCGAAGCGCGCTTCGCCAATCCGCGCAATGCGGCTGCCGGAACCATCAGACAACTCGACCCGAAAATCGTCGCCGCGCGCAAGCTCGACATGTTTGCTTACGACGTGCTCAGCGGTGAACGCAAGCCCTTTCCTACGCACTGGGAGGCGCTCGACTGGCTTGCGCGCGCGGACTTTCGCGTCGGCGAGCACCGCGCATTGTGCGCTTCGATTGAAGAGGTCATCGAGTTTTGCAATCGTCTGGAGACGGAGCGCAACGCGCTGGAATATGAGATTGACGGCGTTGTTGTGAAGGTTAATTCGACGGCTTTGCAAGAGGAGTTCGGCGCGACGACGAAAGCGCCGCGCTGGGCTATCGCTTATAAATATCCGGCGCGGCAGGCGACGACGCAGGTCGAAACAATCGTCGTGCAGGTGGGACGGACGGGCGCGCTCACGCCGGTCGCTAACTTGACGCCGGTGCTGTTGGCGGGCACGACCGTCGCGCGGGCGACGCTGCACAACGAGGATGAGATTCGTCGGCTCGATGTGCGCGAAGGCGATTGGGTGACAATTGAAAAAAGCGGCGAGATTATCCCGAAGGTTTTGAACGTCGTCCTGTCGCGCCGCATGGGCAAGCTCAAGCCTTTTCGGATGCCGGAGAAGTGTCCGGTATGCAACGGAGTCGTGTCGCGCCCGGAAGGCGAAGTGGTCTCGCGTTGTGTCGCCGCCGATTGTCCGGCGCAGTTGAAAGCGCGACTTTTGCATTTCGCTTCGCGTCGTGCGATGCGTATCGAAGGTTTGGGAGATGCGCTGGCCGAACAGTTCGTCACGAAGAAGATGGTGCGGGACGTGGCAGACCTCTACGAGTTGAAACAGGAAGAGGTCGAGTCTCTGGAGAGGATGGCAGAGAAGTCTGCGGCGAATCTGTTGACGCAGATTGAAGCGAGCAGGACGCGCGACCTGCCACACCTCGTCTATGGTCTCGGCATTCGTCACGTCGGCGAGCGCATCGCCGGAATCCTCGCCAGAAATTTCGGCTCGCTCGAAAGATTGGCAGCGGCGAGCGTCGAAGAGATTGACGCCGTGCATGAGATCGGGCTGACGGTCGCCGAGAGCGTCCGAGACTGGTTCGGAGACGAAGGTAACCGCAATCTGTGCGAGCGTCTGCGCGCGGCGGGCGTCAGAACCGAAATGGCGAATAAGGCGGGCGCGATGCGCGACGGCGAGTTCGTCGGCAAACAGTTTGTCTTAACCGGCAAGCTTGAGACGATGACGCGCGACGAGGCGCGCGCGCTGATTGAATCGCAGGGCGGTCGCGTTACCTCGACGGTCAGCAAAAAAACCGACTTCGTTGTTGCGGGCGAAGACGCCGGATCGAAACTCGACAAAGCGAAGGAACTTAAACTGCGCGTGATTGACGAGGCGGCGCTCAAAGCCTTGCTCGGCGGCGAGACGGCGGCGGGTTAAAACTTATGCTGCTTCGTATCGTCGCCACTTCAATCTATGCCGTGACGTTCGTCATAGAAAAATGGCTTCTGTGGGGGCGCAGCGCGAAGTCACAAGGTAAGCTGGATAAATACTCTTATACGGTCTTTGACGTGAGCGGCATCTTGAGCGTGCCGCCGGGCATCATCTTGGGTTTGACGGATGTTGGACGGATGCGGCGCGGTGAAGCGGCAATTTCGCTCGCAGGAATTTTATTGATGCTCGGTGGGACGGCCCTGCGTTGGACGGCGATTGCGACGCTGCGAGAGTTTTTCACGACACGGGTGACAATTTTTGAGGAGCACAGGGTTATCACGAACGGCGTCTACAAGTACATGCGCCATCCCTCGTACACAGGGCTGCTGCTTCGCTATCTGGGATTCGGCGTGGCGCTCGCCAACTGGCTGAGCCTCGCGCTTATTTTCTTGCCGCTGCTGGGCGCAGTTCTCTACCGCATGCATGTCGAGGAGGATGCTTTAAGAAATGCGCTCGGCGCTGATTATATAGAGTACTCTCGAACGACGAAGCGTCTGATTCCAAAAATATATTGAAAGGTGAATGATGAAAACATCCGAACAGAATCAAAACCTGCGGTTGCTCTACACAATCTTCTGCGACGACGTGCGCCTCGAAGCTGGAAACAAACTTTCTTTCATGGGCGTCTTCCATAACATTATGGTGCAGCAATTACCAATCTCGCTGATTAAATTCGCGGTCGTCAACCACTGGGCTGGCGAAGGCTCGCATCTTTCGGAAGTGCGTATCCTGACGCCGGACAAAAAGCAGCCGGTCGTCGTCTCGCAGCCGACCCACTTCGAGATCGCGCCCGGCGGCTACGCCGACAACATCAGCTTTTTCGTCAATGTCTCTTTCCACGAACCCGGCGAATACTGGGTGCAGACGCTCGTTGACTCGATGCTTTTCGACGAACAACCGCTCATGATTATTGACGCCCAGACCGCTCAACGCCAGCAGGCGGACGCCACTTCCGAAGCCGTCAACTGAAATAGAAGGCAACACTAAAAAGTTAAAAGGCAAAAGTGTGGAAGACTGAACTTCCGACTCACTTTTGCCTTTTAACTTTCTTGATGGGGATGAGAGGGATCGAACCTCCACGATGTCACCATCACAGGCTTCTGAGACCTGCGCGTCTGCCAGTTCCGCCACATCCCCGTGGGTTGTGAAAACAATATACGGACGCACGCGCTATGGTGTCAAGCGCCCCTGCCGCGCGAATAAAAAAGTGGCGCCGGCACTTACCGGAGCCACTACCTGCCCTTGTCCGTAAATCTTAGCGGGCGACTGAAAACCGCATCCGACATCGCGCTCGACACTATCTTAGTAGCCGTTGTAGCCGTCGTCGTAGCCGTTCTCGTATCCCTCGCGGAAGTAACGGCGGTATAGTTCCTTATCGCCGAGACGTGAGCTGTAATCCCTGTCGGCGTTCCGGTAGGCGCTATTATCGCGGTAGTTGGAATTTCGACGGCGATTGCGGTCTTTGCGGCCTTCCTTGATGCCTTCGTTATAACCGGCGTTCAGCGCCGTCTGGCGGAGTTGGGAATTCCCACCGTACCTGCCATAACGATCCCAGTCGCGGCCACGCCGGTCGCGCCGGTCTTGCTGCCCATCGCGTCTGTCGTCACGCCGGTCGCGCCGATCGTCGCGTCGGTCGCGCCTCCAGTCGCGGTTATCATTCTGGTAACCCCACTGCGCGCCGAAAGCGACCGTCGGCATTAACACGAATAGACCGAGCGCCAGCGTAAGCGTTCCCTTCAATAAACTCTGACCTTTGCTTTTCATCTTTTAACTCCTTCTGGATTTCAACGGCTCTGCTGTTTAGTAGAGCAACAAATCTCGGCGCATGATGCTACAAGCGGCGTGCCAACCGCGCGCGACGGCCAAATTGTTGAGAAAACCGGCGCACTGTTGGAAAACTTGTTCATGCTTACACGATAAAAGCGATGCGCCGTACCGTATCGTGTGTAGAAAATTTGGACTCCCGGTGCAACGAAAAGAGACGGTGGTTAGAAGGCTGGTTGCGGCGGCGCGTGCGCGCTTGTTATAGTCACGTTGTAGAATCGTCGCTGAAAATCATAGATGTCGGAAGCTTCTCATAGTCTGGAAAGTTTGCGTGCGCGGCTCGACGAAGTGCGTGCGCGCATTGAGCGGAGCGCGCGTCGCGCCGGGCGCGAGCCGCAGCAGGTGACGCTCATCGCCGTCAGCAAAACTCACCCGGCGGATGTCTTGCGCGAAGCGATAGCGGCGGGCGCAAACGACTTCGGCGAAAATCGCGTGCAGGAGGCGGAAACGAAGATTGGCGAGTTGGCGGGCGAGCGGGCGGTGCGCTGGCATCTCATCGGGCATCTTCAGGCGAACAAAGCGCGCCGCGCCGTCAACCTCTTCGACGTGATTCATGCGGTGGATTCCGCCTCGCTCGTCGAACGGCTCGAACGCTTGTCTGTCGAAGAGGGGCGCATCTCGCTCGACGTGCTGGTTCAAGTTGATCTGGCGGGTGAAGAAACGAAAAGCGGCGCGCGCGAGGACGAATTACCCGCGATCTTTCAACAACTCGAAACGTGCGCGCGCCTGCGCTGTCGCGGTTTGATGATCGTGCCGCCATTCTTCGACGATGCTGAAAGCGTGCGTCCATACTTTCGACGCCTGCGCGAGTTGCGCGACGAACTCAAAGCGCGCGGCTATTTTCAGGATGGCGCGGGCGAGCTTTCGATGGGCATGAGCCACGACTTTGAAGTGGCGATTGAGGAAGGCGCGACGTTGGTGCGTGTCGGCACGGCTATCTTCGGCGCGCGGGCGTCGGCGTTGCCGCTTCGTGAGACGAATGGCGCAGAAGGCTCGCTCTAATAAGAAGAGAAGGTTAACTTAAAAGTCATGCAAGTTATTGGGGGCATATTTAATCTCGTCTGGTATTTGGTCGTCGCCGCTATCGTTGCCATGACCGCGCTGATGGCGGTGCGTTTCATCTTGAACTACGCCGACATGAATCCCTTCAGCCGTCCCGTCAACTTCATCCGAAAAATCAGCGACCCGTTCGTTAATCCTGTGCGACGTGCGCTCGCCGGATTCGGCATCCAGCCGAACGGCGCTCCGCTCTTCGTTATTCTGCTGACGATTCTTCTCGGCTACTTCCTGTTCATGCTCGCCGCCAGCGTCTTGAACACGGCAGCGGGCATCCTGCTCAGCTTAACGAGCGGGAAAGCTGGCGGCATCGTCGCGCTGATCGGCTACGTGCTCTACGGCATGCTTTCGCTCTACGGGCTGTTCATCATGATTCGCATCATCTTCTCTTGGGGACAGATCAGCTACAGAAATCGCGTCATGCGTTTTCTCTCGGACATCACTGATCCGATACTGATGCCCCTGCGGCGCATCGTTCCGCCGCTCGGCATGTTCGACATTTCACCCATTGTTGCCTTCATCCTGATTTTGATGTTTCAGGCGGCGATAGTGGTGACGCTGCTACGCGGCTGGCCTGTTGACGCTGCCTCGCGGGCTGCCGACGGCCTTTTCTGGTGAGCATTCGAGAGTGCGTGCGCGTGCTTGAGTACAGTGAATCGGACGGGGCCATTACTTTCATGGTGCGCGTCGTGCCGCGCGCTTCTAAAAGTTCGATAGTCGGAGAGCACGCGGGGGCTTTGCGCGTGCGGGTCGCCGCGCCGCCCGTCGAAGGAGCAGCGAATGAGGAATTGGCGCGACTGCTCGCGCGCGAACTAAATGTGCCAGTACGTGCCGTCGAGATTGCGAGCGGTCATGCCTCAAAGACCAAACGCGTGCGCGTCCGGGGCGCTGAGTCCGCACGCCTCTTGAGTTTGGTCGCAAAAAGTTAAAGGTCGTGAACTGAAATCGCGTGGGAAGAGAACGAGACCTCTAGCCTCTGACCGCTGAACGTTTGGCGGTGGTGGTTGCAGGCCGGAAAAACCGCGTGCTATATTCGCGTCCCGCTTCTAAAGTTCAAAGTAAATTCATCTGAGGAACTCGTCAAACATGTCTGGACATTCCAAGTGGCATACTATTAAACATAAAAAAGGCGCGCTCGACGCCAAGCGCGGCAAGGTTTTCACAAAGCTTATCAAAGAGATTACGGTCTCGGCGCGCACGGGCGGCGGCGACCCGGACGCCAACGCGCGTCTGCGCAAGGCCGTCTCCGACGCCAAGGCGGCGAACATGCCGAACGACACCATCGCGCGCGCCATCCGGCGGGGCACGGGCGAGGAGGAGGGCGTTAGCTACGACGAGATTACCTACGAAGGTTACGGGCCGGGCGGCGTCGCCGTGATGGTTGATTCGATGACGGACAATCGCAACCGCACCGTCGCCGAGATTCGTCATATCTTCGGTAAAAACGGCGGCAACCTCGGCACGGCGGGAGCGGTCAACTGGATGTTCGAGAAGAAGGGCTACATCGTCGTGGACAAGACGGCTAAGCCCGAAGAAGAATTGTTCGAGATTGTCACAGACGCGGGCGCGGAAGACCTGCGCGACGACGAGGACAACTTCGAGATTATCACTGCGCCCGAAGATTTCGATGTCGTGCTCGATGCCGTGAAGAAGGCGGGCATCGAACCGCAGGTTGCCGAGGTCGAGATGTTGCCCAAAGAGTACAAAAAACTGGAGGGCGTGGAAGCCAAGCAGATGCTCAAACTGATGGAAGCCCTCGAAGATCACGACGACGTGCAGAAAGTCTCAGCCAACTTCGACATGGACGAGACCGACATGGCTTAGCCCCGGACGGGCGAAAGATTTATAGCCCACGGCGTCAGCCGTGGGGAGACGACCGAGCCTCAACGTCACCAGCCCCGGAGGGGCGACACCTTATGTCGTCCCTCCGGGGCTAAAAAAATATATCGCCTCTCCGGAGCTAAATACTTGTGATACAATCCGCGCCGACTCGCCGACTCATACCAGCAGGGCTTTTCAAAGCGTCTCTCACAAGCATCGTGAGTTCCCGCCAGTCATCAATATCAAGCATCGAATTTCTCGACAAGGAGGCAGATTATGGCAACCAAAAAGAAAGCTGTCGCAAAGAAAAGTAAATCTAAAAAGTCACCGACCAAGCGCTTGAAAAAAGCCGTCCCGCCGCCCGACAACCCTCTGCTCCGCGAGCAGGCATATAACCCGCTCAACATGGGCATCGCTATTGACGAAGAGCAGATGGCGCTCATGCGAATGGAAGCCATCAAGGCGACCAGAGAGATGCCCACTTCAGACACAACCGAAGAGACTCCAACCCCAGAGGATAATTGAGTAATCTTCAACATTCTCCTTGACTCACCACCTCCCGCCCCGCAAAGGAGAGAACACCATGGCGAGGAAAAAGAGTTCTGCTACGAAGAAAGGCAAAGCAAAGGAATCGGCGTCGAAGAGTTCAAAAAAACCACCAAAGCGACCCGCCTCCTGACAACCCGCTCTTACGCCACGAAGAATTAGACCTTGGCCGGCGTGTTGGTTACAGGGCGCGTCACGTCCATCGTCGTTGATCCGCTCAGCACCAACACCATCTATATCGGAACGGCGCAGGGCGGCGTCTGGAAAACCACTGACGGCGGCAATACTTGGACGACGCTGGCTCAGTCCACCTTTATCGGTAAGCGCTTCTCGCGTCTGGTGGTCACGCCCGGCACGCCCGCGAGGCTGTTTGCCGTAATGACCGACGGGCTTTATCGAAGCATCAACAGCGGCCTCAACTGGACTGTGTGGAATCACGCTCGCGTTTATGGGCAAGATGTTCGTCGTCGTCTCAATCGGCTCGGCCGTCGGCGAACTCCCGGCGAAGGTCGTAGCGGGAACGAGCGCCGCGACCTTTCTCATGACATCAATTTTCATCTGGTTCAAAAAACCGGGGAACGCGCCCGTCGTGCCTGAGCGCAGGCGGGTCTGGTCGAAGGCGCTGCTCATCTCGTTCGCCGCGATCTTCTTTTCCGAATGGGCAGACATCGGGCAAATCACGACGGCCACGCTAGCGGCACGCTACCAGTCTCCGCTCACCGTCTGGCTGGGGGCAACACTGGCCTTAGTCGTCAAAGGCATTCTGGCTTTGACGCTTGGCATGGGCTTACGCAAAGCTTTGCCGCGCGAGGCTCTCCGCTACGGGGCGTTCGCGCTCTGCTTGTTGATGGGCATTCTCGCGGCGCTCAGAATCGAAATTTAAAGTTCGTTTCAAAATATTCATCCATCCTTATCTTTGCGCCTTTGCGCGAAACTTCCTTCTTACTGAAAACAAAAGTTTCGCGCAAAGTTCGGAAAGAGCTTGCCCATGCACGCGACTTTTATAACTATTGTTGGCGACAAATAAAGTCGTTATCTAAATTGGGTATAATACGGTTTCAACTTGATTAATATCCAATAAGCTGAGAGCAATGGAAGCGATGAATAAAAAGCTTCCAACCGTCAAAGAGTCGGCAGATTTCTTGCTCAAAAAGATGAAAGCCGAAGCTGAGCCTAAAAAGCGACTTCGTCTGCAAGCCATGAGGCGGAGTCGGCTTGGACGAATTGTGAGGCCACACCCGGTTCACAGGCGAGACCATGCCTGACGTAGCCCGAGCGCGTGCAGCAGCCCCAAGCCCAAGCAGATGCCCGACGTCCAGTACCAGAAGGCCGCACTGTTGCCGGGAAAGAAGGCTTGGAGCGGCACGAAGAAGAGCGCGCGCAAGACATAGACTCCGGTAATAACACACAGTCCCGGGCGCAGGAATGGCAGCCGCCGAATAAGCCCGGCACCCGACCATGCATACAGCGCCCATGCACTCAGGATTGCCGCAATGCCAAGAGTGACAACCGTGGGATACCAATGGCCACGGGCAGCCATCCGCGCCATGCGCTCACCGGCCCCGAGGGCTCGATACCAGTCCGCTCCGCCCGCGATGCACGCCAGATGCAGGAGCGATGCTGCAAGCGACCCGGCACCCGCAAGAACAAGCGTTGGCGTTGGTTTTCGATTCGCGATCATGTGCCTGTGTGGCCTACCGCCCGGCATCACCCGCGCCCACATTCAAGGTTCATAAAAGACTCCGTGGAGGGGCGTCGGTTGCATGGCGTTGTTATGACGGTCGATGCGATAGGTTCAACGCCGCAGCACACTCTCTGGGGCAGACCCCTTTGTTTATCGAGTTCGACCGACTCGCCAGTATTATCCTTTGTAGCTGCCCATGCCCTCACATGAAATCCGGTGCTGCGGGGGCAAGCGCCTTAACGGATAAGAAACGACGTGTTGGCACCCCGCGTCAGATGGTTTGTTAGGGGTGATTTATCACAGACACTTTCTACCACTTCGGGCCACGGAGCTTCAGAATCTCATCCGCCTCTTTTTTCCACTCGTCATAGCTTCTCGCTTCAATCATTGACTCTGATTCGCTTTTAGACCTTCGGAGAGAGACATTCTTTTTCGTGCTGGTTGCTGCTCGGTCTAAAGCGAATGTGTGTTCCAATACTCCTGTCAGTCTCTGACCTTTCAGCCTGCCGTTAAATAGGTAAACATCGCGCGTCGGAATCTGTTCGTTGTTTCTATTGAAAGTCGATCCGGTTGAGAGGCGTGTCCGAAAAGCTAACCTTCCCGTCTCTGGATCTAATACGACATCCTCAAGTAACCCGGTCGGAGTATCGCCGATCAAGCCCTCCGACACCAGAAGAAAGCCGAACAGACGATCTTTCTCTTGCCACAGTTCAACGCTATAGCCATATTGATGTTCTCTGGTAAATCTCATATTCGTAAAAACGCCCAGCCTTTTTACGACGACGGCGGATGGGGCAGGAGCTTGATCGTTAGATGTAAGGTTTGTCTGACCGTGAACACTAAAGCTGATTGCCAATAACAGAAAGAAGTTTAGCGACATTAGCCCTTTTATCGTTTGATTTGTTCTCATATTGAAGCGCCTCTGTGCGAATGTTCTTTTGCTTGAATATACAGAATAAAATCTAATAGACCAATGGGGACGCATCTATTTCGCTTTGTGGATTGCGAAGTGGCATCTAACTTTGTGATTAGACCCAAGCGTCGTCCGTCTAATCAGGTTATATCTGTACAGGTCTTAACACGCCAACTCCTCGACATGCTATACGAGAGGCACATGGCCCCCTCCACCCTGAACCAATCCCTCTCCTCCATCCTCTTTCTCTACCGCGACATCCTGAAAACTCCCGTGGCTCTCAGAGTTCGAGCGCGAGTTGTCACACGCTCAGGCATTCGTTCGCCACGCACCCTCTCGAGGCAGGCTATGACATCAGAACGATCTAAGAACTGCTCGGCCACAAGAACGTCTCGACAACGATGATC
>CAXTRQ010000099.1:0-21515 GCA_964246705.1 uncultured Pyrinomonadaceae bacterium | reverse complement strand
CCGGCTTGAGGGAGAAGTTCTGCTTGACTCGTCGCCCTCAGATGGGTTGTTATGCTACCCGGAAAGGTAAAAAGCAATGAGAAGTTCAGGTGCTAACAAGACAATAGCTTAAGAGGCGGGCAGCTTCTCAACCTCTGAGAACTTCACCTTGAGGGTCTTCGTCTGATCGAAAACCATCAAAGCTACTTTCAACAGTTGCTGGGCTTGATTGATCCCTTCAATCTTCCCCTTGAATGGTACAAATGGGCCAGACTTCATTCGCACCATATCGCCCAGCCGGAACGTTTGCTTGTTGTCTATATGATTACCTCGTCGTTGCCGAAACCAAGACATCTGCTGACCTTCTCACCATTTGTTATTAGCAATCTCGCCTATTTTACCACGTAGAAAGGAAGTGGCATAACGCTCGAATTCAGCCGCGCCGAGCGAATAGCACACCGTTGTTGCTCATCGTTCGCCATCGCTTTCCGCCAGTTATCCGGGGGCTTCACAGGGTCACCCCCTGACGCCTGCGGCCTCTGCCTGTTCCGCCCCCTTAGTCGTGAAGGTGAACTCTCCGTCCCGCCAGTCCACGACGACCGTGTGCCCGTCGCGTATCTCGCCGCGCAGCAGTCTTCGCCCGATGGGCGTTTCCAACTCCTTCTGGATCGCGCGCTTCAGCGGTCGCGCGCCGTAGAGCGGGTCGTAACCCTCGCGCGCCAGATGCGTCGCGGCCTCCGGCGTCAACTCGATACCGATATGGCGTTCGGCCAGTCGCGTGCGCAGACGGCTGGGCAGAATGTCCAGAATCTGCTTGAGGTCTTCTTCGGTGAGCGAATGGAAGACGACGTTGTCGTCCACGCGGTTCAGGAACTCTGGCCGGAAGTGATGCCTCATCTCGATCAGTACGGCTTCTTTCATCAGCTCGTAAACCTCAGAGCCGGCGGGGACATTGCGGGGTTGCGTGAGGTCATACAAATGCTAACTCAGCGATTCCGCTTAGCCTCTCGCTTTCCCCGTTTCTCGACAAAGACGAGGTGCGTTACCGTGTCCCAAGCATTGTGAATACCAATGAAGAGTAGCAGTAGCGCCGCAGCGCCGACGATGAACAGGGCTGGGCGCGCATGAGAGCGAGCCGCGAATGCCGATCCGGCCAGCATTGCGTATGCCGCAAACGGAAGCAGCACATGAAACAGCCAGTCCTCGAATACGGGTTGGTAGGCGGTTTGCGCTCGCATACGCCGAGCCACGACGATGGAGTACACTATCCCGCTGAGTCCCACTAAGCCCCAAACAAGTGCGACGGTGCCGATTCCGTACCACGGGGCGCTGATAATGGCTGACAGCAACAGCACGACTCCGAAATGAACGACGCTCGGCGTCGTAAAGGCGGCACCCGCTTGCGCCTCACCGCGGGCGATCGGCCTGCCGGCAATAAGTGTTAGGACGACGAACTGCAATCCGATCAGCGCGCCGGCAGACGAGCCGACGATGACATAGAAGTTATTCCATTCGGCGAATGCTGTCATAGCTTGAACGAGATGTCCGTTGACTTGAACATCTCTTCACGGGCGCACATCTCCTGCGGCCGATTGTTTACCTTTTATTCGGCCCCTGATCCGGCAAGGTATTCCTCGTCGCTGACCTTCTCCATCCATTCGACGGTCTTGCCGTCGAGCTGTTCCACGATGGCGATGTGAGTCATAGCGGTGGTCGGCGTCGCGCCGTGCCAGTGCTTCTCATTGGGTGGGCACCAGATCACGTCACCCGGACGAATCTTCACTTTGGGGCCGCCCTCGCTTTGCACCCACCCACAGCCCGAAGTGACGATCAAGGTCTGTCCGAGCGGGTGGGTGTGCCATGCTGTGCGTGCGCCAGGCTCGAACGTGACAATCGCACCGCCAACACGCGCGGGGGCGCTACTCTGGAACGGCGAGTCAATCCGCACCGAGCCGGTGAAATACTCGTCCGGCCCTTTGGCTGAAGGCTGTGAGCCATTTCTCTTGATGTCCATCTTCTAAACTCCTTCTATTCCCCGAACCGCTCGAACCGGTACGCCACCTCCGGCCCCTCTTTTCCCTTGTATGCCAGTTGGCCGACGAGCAGCGCGAACGGCTCTGTGTAGCGGGCGATCCGCAGAGGTCCGGCATTCATCGGGTCGAAACCCGCGGCGCGGATCAGCGTAGCGGTCACCTCGTTGGCCTCCGGGCCGTCGCCACAGTACACGAGGTCGGTTGCGCCGCCGGGATCGACTCATCCTGATGAACGCCGACGCTTCCAACTTCTGGCGGCTTCAGCGGCTCCGCCGGGCTGGACGATCAGCGCCGCCGATCATTCAGCACGTAATAAGTTGATTGTTATCATCGTTCATAATTCCGGTGCTACTTCATTCAGGCATTTCAACGCATTCAGTGTTCGGGGATACCCAACCCATGGCAACAACTGTGTGATCAGATTCAGCAATATTTCTCTGTCATTTCCCACGTTCAGGTTGCCTTGAATGTGTCCTTTTATTTGTGATTCAACCCCGCCCAAGGCGATGAGGATAGAAAGTGTTATGAGCTCCCGGACTTTTATGTCCAGACCATTGCGGGTGTAATAATCGCCAAAGCAATTGGCGGACAGAAACCTTTGAATGTGCAGCTGGTCTTTGGGTGATCGTTCATACATTTGATCAATCATCTCGCCGAGGGTTGGGTGCTATCCTTTGTCATAAGCACGCCTTTCTTTGAGTTACAGTGCTCTGGCCGGTGATTCTACCTACAATCCCGTTCTCTTTTCTAACTCTTCCGGGTAACGCTCGCCTTCCACTTTAATTTGCGCCAATGCCTCGGCGATGCTCTTCAATTCGTCCTGCGTGAGTTCGATGTCCGCAGCACCGATGTTTTCTTCCATGCGGCTCAATTTGGTCGTGCCAGGAATGGGTACAATCCAAGGTTTTTGCGCCAGCAGCCAAGCCAGCGCTATTTGTGCGGCTGTGGCTTTCTTCTGTTCCGCCATCTTCTTCAACATGTCCACCAAGGTCTGATTTGCGTCGAGAGCCTCCGGAGTAAACCGGGGAACAATGCTGCGGAAGTCGGACTTATCGAACTTTGCGTCTTTGCTGATACTGCCCGTCAAGAAACCTTTACCCAGAGGACTAAACGGCACAAAACCGATACCTAGCTCTTCCAAGGCAGGCAACAAGGCTTCTTCCGGACGCCGCCACCAAAGGGAGTACTCGTTTTGGACGGCTGTGACCGGTTGGACTGCATGTGCCCGGCGCACGGTCTGTACACCTGCTTCTGAAAGTCCCCAATGTTTGATTTTGCCTTCACTGATCAAATCCTTCATGGTTCCGGCTACGTCTTCGATAGGCACTTGGGTATCAACGCGGTGCTGGTAGTACAAATCAATCACGTCGGTCTTTAAGCGTTTCAGCGAACCTTCTACGGATTGCTTGATCCGCGATGGATGACTGTCCTGCACCTGCTTGCCGTCCTGTACCTTGATACCAAACTTCGTGGCAATACGGACGCGGTCACGGTAGGGTTTGAGCGCCTCGCCCACCAATTCTTCATTGGTAAATGGTCCATACATTTCGGCCGTATCAAAGAGGGTGACGCCACGCTCCACCGCGGCTTGGAGTAAGGAGATGCTTTCTTTATTGTCGAGGGTATGGCTGTAGGCATAGTTCAACCCCATGCAGCCGAATCCGATTGCCGAAACTTCCAAGTCGCTATTTCCAAGTTTTCGCTTCTTCATTTTTTCTCCTTCGAGGTGTCACAAGCAGTCCCGCCTCATCTACAAATCCGACTTAAACCGCTATAACTCCCGCGTGCTCTGCGAACGCTCCGTCCGTTACTCCGTCCCAAGAAAGACTCCTCTCAGACAGACGCCGACATCCGGCAGCGGACGCGGCGAAACCGGGTCAATTCGCTCGTGCGAGTCGTAGGGGACAGTCTTGTAGGGGGAACTGGAAAGTATAGTGTTTTTAACCCACCGCGCGATAGACCATTCGGGGATATTTCTTGCCCGATCCTCCGATGCCCATTGCCGGAAGGCTGCGAGCCACTTCCTTTGACTTCCATTTCTGAACCCTACACTCGATCATCTTCTGGTAGTGGCTCACTGAGGGGAGGGAGGCAGTGATTGATTATCTTCATGAAGAAAGAGGCGTGAGCAGATGTCGTGCATGGTATCGGACTTGGAGCATGACTTACTCTTCCTGACGAAGCGTCCGAGTCTTTGCCGCAAGGTATTATTCCATCGCTCGACAGGTGCAGTTTGAGTTAAGCCGTGACGCGCAAGTTTATCGCTGCGACAGTGCTCGCATTTTAATTCGACCGTGCGGAAGAGCTTACAATCCTCTCCCGCGTTTGAGCCATTACCTATTCCTGAAAGCTACAATCACCTTATGCCGCCAATCATCAAACCTGCGACTAAGGCTACTGCTACTGAAACGACTATTATCAAGATTGACCAGCCCGTGCCGCTCAGACGACCGCTTGTCTTGAATCCTTTTGTGGACTTGCGCTCGAAGAAGAGATGAGCGAGCGAGAGAAAGAGGGCGGCAACGGCAAGACAGTAAACTCTGTGAGTAATGATTTGCGACAAATTCCTTGTAGCGCCTGTTAAATCAGAAGGAAACCAGAGTTGATAAAGCACAGGGTTATACAGCCAATGGTTGTAGCCTTGATTGTATAGATAAAATAACCCGCCGCTTATTGCGATGCTCACCGCATATGCGAGGTACTTGTCGTGCAGCAGGACATTTAAAACGGTGGTCACGGCGATGAGGAAGACCATGCTCGGAATCAGAATCACAGTGTAGGTCGTGAGATACGCTGAGATTTCAAACGGCGTACGACCTCGAACGATTTGCAGCGCGATGGCCGCCATGCAGACCAGCAAGCTAAAGGAAAGCGAAAGCAGAAGCGTGGCCGAGAACTTTGAGAGCAGCAGCACAAAGTTAGGAGCGGGCACGCTCCAGAGCACAGGCTCGACTCTCAATTCGCGGTCGCGGTGCATTGACTCGCCCGTGAAGAATATCGCGATGGCGACGAGAAATAACAGAAGCGCCTCCGCCGTGCGAGCCGCGTAAGCGGCAGTGTATAACCCTTCGGGCATGTCTTCGTGAGAGGCCATCTCGATTACACACAAAAGCGTCGAGAGGGGTACGAGCACGACGAGGCCGCGCTCGGCGTAAAGCAGTCGAAGCTCAATCCCTAAAGCCGCGATCAACTGTTTGAGATTCGCGCGAGCACCTACGGTTGCCGCGCCGACTTTGGGAATCGTCACTCTTTCCCCTCGGGCGGCTTGTTCAACTTGCGCCGGTCGAGCGGAGCTAAAACTATCCGTCCCTGCGTCGAGCCATTCAGCGCTTGGGGCGAGATTGACCGTCGTGATTTGACTAATATCCTTGCCGTGCCGAGACCGCTCGGCCATCGAAAACAGAGCGTAAAGAATCGTCAGGCACACGGCCGCGATGAGAATCATTAACGCGCGGTTGGCGAGCGCGTCCGGATCGTAACTGATCGCCAGTTGATTGAGCCACTCCGCGCTGCGCCCCTGTGTAGTCTCTTGCTGCCAGTTCATGAGCAAAGGATCGAGAACACTGCGCCAGCGCGGCGGCAGTCGCTTCAATAAGAGCACCTGATAGGCGATGTAGAGGGGGTAAAAAGAGACGGCTAAGCCGTAGACGATTTTGGCATTGCGCGTGAGCGTTCCGACGGTGAAGTGCACTGCCGCCAGAGCCAGATGTGAGATGACGACGATGAGTAAGAAATGTTTGAAGTAAGGGAACACACGCACCGGCTGCACGATCATGTGCGGTCTGCTGAATCCTTGAAGCAGGAGAAGCGTCAGAGGGAAAGCCATCTGGCAACAGACGAGGACGAAAAAGTTGCCGGAGAATTTTCCGAGAAGATATGTGGCGCGACTGACGGGTTTTGAAAAAATGAGCGGGGTTACGCCCGTGCTGAAATCTCTCATCACAGGGTCTCCCATGATGACGGCGGTGAAGAGAGGCAGCGTCATAAAAGAGAAGACCGGCAGCATGCCGACAATGAAATACTCGCTGTTCGTCGCCAAGCCTCTGCTCTCGGCAGGCCCCCAACCCCACCACAGCAGGGCATTACCGCCGAACAGGAGCGCCAACGCATAAGGAGCGACGCGCTTCGAGTTAATCAGCACTTCCGTTTGAAATATCGCGCCGAAAGGCGTGTGGGCAAGGCTTCTCAATGTATGCTCCCCGTCCGGCTGGCGAGGCTGAAATAGTAGTCTTCGAGAGACGGAGTGATGAGTTTGAATTCTTCGCCCGGTCTCTCGCCCTTCGAGTAAGCTCTGACGCGCACACGCCCGTCGAACATCTGCGAAGATACGATTTTGAGCCGCGTCTTCTTCAAAGCTAAGACTTTTTCGCGTGGCAGAACGGCTTCCCAAATCGCGCCTGTAATTTGCTCGACCGCTTCTTGTGGCGTGCAGGAAGCGATGATTTCGCCCTGTCGAATAATTGCCATGCGCCCGCACAGGTTCGAGACATCCGAGACGATATGAGTTGAAAGAATGACGACTGTCTTCTCGCTGGCGATTTCAGAGAGCAGATTATGAAAACGGACGCGCTCTTCCGGGTCTAGTCCCGCCGTCGGCTCGTCAACTATGATCAGCTTCGGCTGCCCGATGAGAGCCTGTGCGATTCCCAAGCGTTGCCGCATCCCTCCCGAAAACCCTCCGACCTTCTGCTTGCGCGCGGACGAGAGGTTGACTGTTTCAAACAGCGCGGCAACCAATGCCTTTCTTTCCTTATGATTTGTGACGCCCTTGAGCTTTGCCAGATAATTGAGCGTCTGCTCGGCGGTCAGCGTCGGATAAAGCCCGAACTCTTGCGGGAGGTATCCGAGCATTCTGCGCGCAGCTTTTTTGTCGGCGATGAGGTCAACCCCATCAATCTCGACGCTCCCCGAGTCGGGTTCGAGCAGAGTTGCGGCGATCTTCATCAGCGTCGTCTTGCCCGCACCGTTCGGCCCTAGAAGCCCGAACATCCCCGCCGGAATTTCGAGGCTGATTCCCTTGAGCGCCTGCACGCCGCCCGCGTAGGTCTTCTTCAAATCTTTTATTCCGAGCATCTCTTTCCTTCCGTCCTCTCGAAAGTCGAATTGACCGGCGCGAAGACACACAGATACTTACTCTTCAAAATTTTCATTTGAGTCTTTTAAAAGAGGAATTGATTTTTATCGAAGATTACTCGTCGGAAATAACACGCTCGACGGGCGTCCGCATTCTTTCGTTGTAAGCCGCAGGCGGCATTCGAGAGGCATCATTAAAGAGCAGCGGCGAAGAGATGTCGCTTTTTTGAGAAAAACTTGTCGGACTCAAACCTCGCGCATAAAGCAATAAGCGACTTAAAGCGCCGACTGCCATCAACAAATCGCCGATATGCCGGACGTTAAGATTGTTGCTAAAAACCCGCATCAAAACTCCTGCCAGAAAAATCAAGATTAAAAAAGATTTTAGTGCGCGCATCAAAGGATGACTCCTTCTGCTTATTTCTACACACTCGGTTTTGATTTGTTCTAGATCGCCGAAACGCTTGAGCGTCGCATCCTTCGCCATTGCAGGAGACATGCCTTGTCGCATGTGTTCTCGCCTGAGCAGTTCAATGTGAAAGCTCAACTCTTCTTCGACTTCAAGCGCAATTTTTCGGCGATTGAGACGCTTGAACAAACTTGTGATTAAGGCTTCCATCATTTGGCCTCGTCAAGCAGTTTGCAAAATCCTATTAACCGCTTGAGAGATGCGTTCCCAGTTGGCGCGTTCAGCTTCAAGCTGTTTCAGACCCGCTCTCGTCATCTTATAGAACTTGGCTCGACGATTGTTTTCCGAGAGTCCCCACTCCGACTTGATCCAGCCGCGTTCTTCCATGCGGTAGAGCGCGGGATACAGCGAGCCGTCTTCGATTTTGAGCGAGTCCTCGGCAGTTTCGTGTATTCGTTGAACGATGCCGTAGCCATGCATTGATTCGCGCGCCAGCGTTTTCAGAATCAACAATTCTAATGTGCCTTGCATCAAATCCGTCCGGGCATTTGCCATTGTCTAGCCTCCCTAGATTATCTGGGGCAGAGATTAGCAATGCTTCCCCCAGATTGTCAAGGGGAAATGCGAGAACACGGGGTTATGCAAAACGCCTATCACAAGCATGCCGCACACCCTCCAAGGCGCTTCGGCACGCTCACGGATTTTCAGATGATTTGTGGGGAGGGAGAATAAGTCTTGGGAGCGGCGGGTCTTCATTCCGTCTTGCGCTTCAAGCTGACAGGCTCGAACGCGCGCGTGGTCTGCTCTGTGACGCTCGGCGCAGGCTCAGGGAGCGCGCGCCCATGTGCCGCGTCGAGTTCTCTCGTGGCGGATTCGTTGAGGTGAGTGATATCGCCTGCTTTTTTGGCGCTCGCCTTCGAGCGTAGCAACTGCCAGATGAACACGCTCTCGGCTCCGATAAGAAGCAGAAAACTCAGAAGCGAGAACAATGCGATCAGATCGACACTGAAATTGAGCGCCTGCTTCATCAACGCCATCAGGGCGAGGATAACGCCGAGACCGCCGACGCTGACCGAGACGATAGCCCAGACAAGATGCTCTGCGGCCACCTCCGACCGCTTCATCGCTTTGGCTTCTCTCGCGTTCAGTCCGGCTCCACAACGATTGCAATAACTCAAACCCGGCATCACTGCCGTACCGCATGATGAACAATACATCTGTTTTTATCTCCCAGACCCCATACGAAGCCGCGCGCCGTCGAGTTCGGCAACGCTTCTCCCGGTACAGAATTCGACGCTTCGATAGCACGCTTTTCAAGATTCTGTTGAAGCTTAAACATGACCGGGAAACTCAGAGTTCTCGACCGCTTTCAAAGTAGTGTTCACGCCCGGTCAGAGGGTCTGGGAAGGAAATTGATTTCGCCAATAGTTGGAGTGGGTTTGAAAAATCATCGTCCTCTACGAACGTCCGCTCAGGGTAAAGTTGGTCATTAAGAATGGGAATCCCTAACGCAGAGAGGTGCAGGCGGATTTGGTGTTTTCTGCCGGTGACGGGAGTCAAGTGATAGAGGGTCACGCCGTTCAATTTTTTGAGTTCGTCAATGCGAGTCTCGGAGTTCGGCGCGCCTTCAACTTCCCTCATGCGGAAAAAAGGTTCCCCCACGACAATTCGGCTGCGCCGCGTCAATGGAAGACTGAGGCCGGGAAGGGAGCGCGCGTGCGCCCGGTACACTTTCATAACTTTCCGACGATGAAAAAGCGACGCGTATGCGCCTCTCGTCGCCGGGTTGAGAGAAAAGAGGACAATGCCTGCGGTCTCCCGGTCAATGCGATGAAGGGGAACGAGATGTTCCAACTTTTCTTTTTTCTTCAAGCGAACGAGCAGCGTTTCGTGAAGGAAACGCCCGGAAGGAACGACGGGCAGAAAATGCGGTTTATCAACCACCAGAATATGTTCATCTCGATAAAGCACGCGCTCGACGAAGGGAATAGGTTTTTCCGACTCAAGCTCACGGTAGTAATAAATACAGGCTCCGACACGGTAAGGACTTCGTGCATCGAGTTGCAGCCCGGTTTCATCAACCACCTGTCCCTTTGCCATCCGGGAGAGCCACGTCGCGGATTCTACATTGGGGAAGCGCTCATTGAGAAAATCGAGAACGGTTTTCCAGAGACCTGCCGGAAGCCACTGAATACTCGGACTAACCCCATCGGCTAACGGCAGCGGCGCTCCCGTAGTATGTTCCTCGAACTTTGCCATGTCCGACATCAACCCCCGCACGCCACCTTGACGGATAACTTTCGCGCTCCCCATCAGCCTCTAAACGTCAATGAGAAATAGAAACTACGGTCTTGCCGTCGCCGCTCCGGCCTTCCTGAGCAAGTTGATCACGTCAGTCTTGTCGTTTATCTCCGCCCACGTCAGAGCGTCACGCCCGCTCCTGTCTTTAATATCTATTCTAGCGCCCTTATTGATTAACATGCGCGCGATTTCGGCATGCCCTTGAACGGCTGCGCGGACGAGTGCAGTCTGCCCGTTGTTGTCCGTCAAATTCACGTCCGCGCCTTTGTCCAGCAAAACTTTGGTCGTCTCCCTGTGGTCGCCGCGCGCCGACTCCATCAGTGCAGTCGAGCCGTTATTATCTCTGGCGTCCACGTCCGCGCCACCGCTTAACAATTTTTGGCTGATATTATTGCTGCCTTTTGAGGCCGCATTAATCAGCGCCGTTCGACCCGTCGCGTCTTTCACGTCCGGGTTCATCCCTGCTGCGAGGAAGAGATCAACCGTCGAGGTGTCTCCATCTTCGACGATTTCTGTAAAAGCCTTCTCGCTGTAAAGAATATTCTTTTGTGCCAGCTTCGCGCGCGCCTCCAACTCATCCTGACTCGTGACGGGCGAACTGTTGACGTTGGCCTGCTGGTTCATGTTCTGCGCTGGTGTCGAACTGGGAGACGGGCGCGGGCTGGTTGTGACGACAGGCTGGATTTTTTGTGCTCGCCTGTTTTTATCGTCGCCGGAGAATGACAGGTAAAGCACGGCTGAGAGGGTGACTAGTCCTGCGAAGACGAAGACTCCGACGACCCACTTCCGCGCTCTCCTATCCGGCTTCCGTGCGACCCACGTTTCTTCCGTGACAGGCACCACCACCACCTGTCGCCCGCGCTCACGGTATGGAACAGTTTTCGGAGCGATGATGGCAGCACGCTTAGCCTGTGGACTGACTTTAGTAACTTCGTCTTCATCTATCATCGGAACGGTAGCCGATGCGCGTGGCGTCATGTTGTGTAAATCATCGCGCATCTCGGAAGCGGTGCGCGGGCGGTTGTCAATACTGAGCGCCATCGCGCGCATGAGAGCGGCTGAGATCGAAGCTGCGATATTTGGATTAATCTCGTTCGCGGGTTGGAGCGAATCGGGCTGGCCGTTGACGATAGCGGTCGCGCGCGAGAGCGCATCCGGTGGCTTCGCGCCCGTGAGCAAATGATAGAGAGTTGCTCCGAGCGAGTAGAGATCGCTGCGCTCGTCTGTGCCCGTGCCCTGCATCTGTTCGAGAGGTGAATAGCTCGGAGAATAGCCGAGCAAGCTTTCGTTTCCGGTGCGCGTCATCTGCCCGGCGCTTCCCTTGGCGAGACCGAAATCAAGCAGGACGATGTGATTCTGAGAGATGAGCTTGAGATTTGAAGGCTTGATGTCTCGATGAAGCACGGGCGGTTCGAGCCTGTGCAGGTACTCAAGCGCATCCAAAAGTTGATCGGCCCAACGCATCACTTCGGCGGGCGCAAAAGAATGTCCCTGTTGTTCAAGCATGACGCCGAGATCGTCGCCCGGAATATATTCCATCACCAGAAACAATCCGTCTGCTTCGCTGAAATGATCGAGCACTTTAGGGAGTGCCGGATGACGCAGATTAGCCAGCAGACGCGCCTCACGCTCGAAAGCGCGCCCCAATTCATCGGTTTCCGAGAGCGTTTCCTTGATGGCGACCGTCCGGCTCAGCCGGAGGTCTATGGCTTCATAGACAGCGCCCATGCCGCCTCGCCCCAAAGGGCGAAGGATGCGGTAACGCTGCTGGAGAACGGCATCTGAAGTGAGCATCGCAGTCCTCTGATTTCTCTGTGTCTTGGCGTGCCCGGGGGTGAAGTGGTGTGCCCCCCGGTCCGCCACGCGCAAACACGCAGTAAAAATGTGGTGGTGTGGCGGCCCCGGGGGTAAAATATCACCCCCGGGGGGCACGCCAAGGCGCAAAGACGCATAAAAATTGAGCGATTGAAGATGGGAGATTTCACGTCTTCAACCGGCACGAAGTTGCCCCGGCGGCTTTCACGCGGCGCTCCGAAAGCAATAGCCGCTTGAGACGATGCTCAAGCGGCTATTGTTCTTTCACGCGTTAGCCTTCGTTACTGGCCGAAGCGCTGGCGATACTCTGCCGAGGTGATGAACGCCTTAACCATGTCGGCGTCCACAAAGTTGCCGTTGAACTGGTTGAGTTTAGCCAACCAGAATTGGTAGCCGTTGTCGTTCCCGTCCGGTGCATCCGTCGGATTCCTTCGCAGGTAACCGAAGTACTGCATGAGGACGAATGACGGGTTGCTCTCGGCCTGTTGAACCGAATTCGAGTCAACCACTCTGCGGAACGCTGCCACGCGCCCCGACGTACCTCCCCCACCGAATGCGTTAATTGCTGCCTGCCGTTCCGCAGCGGTCGGGGTGACACCCGCCGAAGCGTAGAGGGCATCTACATAATCCGCAGCCGATAGAGAAGTGGCGAAGCGGGCTTCAAACGCCGCGCTCGTGACTATCTGTTGGGCATAAGCCTGCTTGTTCTGCTCAAGTTGTTGATCCGCGCCGGACTGACCGATGACAACGCCTGAACCGACTTGCTGCGCATCCCGAATAAACAACTGATAGGTGATTCGAGATGAGGCCGTGTCGGACTTGCTGCCGAAGGCCACGCGCTGTGCGCGGATGACATAAAAGCCCGTCTGTTGGAATTCGACAGAGAGGAAGAAGGCTGCCGAGACGTTAATTCTCCTGAGTTCGCGGCACGCCTGTACTTCGTTGGCGGGTCTTGAATCACATTCCGTAATCTGGTTGACCCAGAATTGGAGTCCTTGAGCGTCAGGCTCACGGTTGAGGAAGTCGTGATATTGCTGGCGCACGAACTGCTCTGCGTCATCATTCGGATTGCCGTTCGACTCTGGAACGTCGTCCGTGATGTCCAGCGTGGCCGAATTGGGCGAGCCGATGAAGGCTCCACCCGTCGCGTTGCTCAAGGAGAGCTGGAGCGACTCTGTTCCCTCAACGTATGAATCTTCGTTGATGAGAACGCTGAAGGACTTCGACGTTTCGCCGCCGCCGAAAGAGAGCGTGCCGGAGGCGGTGTTGTAATCGGAGCGGCTGGAAGCCGTCAGGTCGGAGGTAGTGTAGTCGACGGTGACCGGCGATACGGTGGCTCCGGTGCGGGTGACCGTGATGGTTACACTCGTACTGTTCTCTTGAACAGTATAAGTTGCCTGACTGAACCTTAATGTTCCGCCAGACGGTTCGTCGTCGTTGGTGATTGTGCCTACGCCCTGACTCTTGGTGATAGCGGCGTTGACAGGGTTGCTGAGAGTGGCTGTGAACGTCTCGTCCGGCTCAAACGTTGAATCGCCGTTGACCTTCACGCCGAAGCCCTTGATAGTCTCTCCGGGGTTGAAGATCAAAGTCCCTGCGTTGGTTTGGTAGTCGCTCGGCGCGACGGCGCTTCCATTCGCGGTACTGAAGGACACCCGCACAGGGATATTTGAAGGAGCGTTGAGTGTGACGGTGAAGAAGAGGTCTTGCGCGCCACTGTTGCCTTCGATGATCGAGGGATCATTGATGGAGAGACTCGGAGTGATTGTGAGCGTGTAAGCCTGAGAACCGCTACAACCCCGTGCATCAGTAGCAGTGATAGTGAAGCTGAAGTTTCCGGCCTGTGTGGGCGTGCCGCTCAAGTTGCCATTCGTGTTGAGCGTCAGTCCGGGTGGCAGCGCGCCTGATGTGACGGTAAAGCTGAAGGGCACAGTGCCGCCGCTGGCTGTTATCGTCTGGTTATAAGGGGCTACTGTGCCGCTCGGAAGCGCCGCCGGACTGAGAGTGATAGTCGGGCAGGCGATGAAGTTTACCGTCGGGTCGTTGGGAGCCGCCGTGCCGGGGTCGTCCGTCACGGTTGACGATTCATTTGTACCATTGAGATCGGCGTCGAAGGAGATGGTTCCCTGATTGGAGACTGTCAAACCGCCCGCATCCCCTTTAACGGTCGCCTGAATCGTGATCGTGACGGAACCACCGGCTAACTGAAGCCCCCCGTTCCATGTCACGGTGTTAGTGCCGGTGTTGGCGACGGCGGTGCCTGACGTGGCGGTGGCACTGACCAGAGTCAATGCAGCTGGTAGCACGTCTGTGAACTCATTGCCCGGATTATCGGCTTGCGCGCCCGACCCGTTGTTGGTCAGCGTGACGGTGTAGGTGACGTTACCGTTCTGGGCGAAGGTGCCCGACGCGGTCTTGGTTCCCGAAACGGCTGCCACGGGCGTGAACGCCACACAAGAGAATGCTCTCGGTGTGACGATGAGCGACCAGCCGTTGAGCGTGCCGGTGTCGCCTGTGAATTGGTCGGAAACCAGAATGTTCCAAGTGCCCTGTGTGCTCGTGCCGTTGAGACGACCGAGTTCGCCCACGGGGTCATGCGGAATGAAGCCGATGGTATCCCACGTCGGCGAGTTGAAGACCGGTATGAAGTCGTCTGTGAAAGGCGCTTGCGCTGCCGTGGCCGTCAGGAAGTCGTTGGGCGCTGCCGCCGTATCGTCAACCACCGTGTTGATTAAGTTGTCGCCCGGGCCGCCGTCTGTGACGCCGCCGATGACGGAGATGAAATCGGTGCCGTAACCGCTGGGCGCTCTCATCATCACCGACAAATCGCCGGTGAACGTGTGCGTAATGTTATCAACGCGGAAGTTGAGATCGGCAATCTCAAGGTCGTCCGTGACCGTCATCGCGTCGACGACGCCGCGCGGGCGACGATCCGGGATGGCCTTCGCAGGTGAAACGGTCTTCGTGTAAATGACCGGAGCGCTTGTGCCGGAGGGCGCGCCGACGCGCAGCACGATCTCGCGAGTGGTGGTCGAGCCGAGCGTGCTGTTGGGTGTCAGTGTGAACTTGAGCGACTGGCCGCAGGCGGCGCTGGTCGAGACGGTGAACAGGAACGTGTCGCCGTCGGCGTTGCCCTGTGCAGGGATGGCCGGATAAGACGAGTTCCCGTCAATGATGGTCGCCTCCGGAGTCGAACTGCTCAAGGTCGCTGTGGCCGACGCCACACCCTGCGCCGCATTGCGCCAAGGATTCGTCAGCTTGACGGTGAGCTTAATCGGCTCGCCCGGATCAATCGCGCCGTTGTTGTTGCCGAGGCTGTCGTCGACCGTGACGGTCTGGACATCCAAATCAGGAATCAAGAAAGACTCGTGAATGCCCATATGCCCGGCGAGGAAGCCGAACATCTGTGCTAATGGCGCATCCGCCTTGTGTCCCAGCCCGCGATCAGCGAAGCCTCCCCAAATCGAACGCTCGTTGGCGCAGGCGTTGGCCGCGCAGTCGGCGTCAATCAACGCATCGCGCGCCTCGATGAAGGTGGGGTTGGTCGGCGTCATCTTCATCCCGTCAATGACGATTTGAAGCATCGTGTGGTTGCCGGTCGGCACGTCGCCGTTGGCTCCGGCGGGGTCTGCGATAATCCGGCTGCGGACTTCCCAGAGAGTCAACGCCCAGACTTCGCCGATGTTGTGCACCTCAAACGCGCCGCCGGTGTTGTTGCCTAAAGGGTCGGGGGGAATGCCGCCTGAGAGATCGTTCGTGACATCGTCAACGTCAGCCCACGTCATCGGGTTGACGGAGTTATTGGTCGAGTAAGGGAAACGGCGGATGCCGTAGACGTAGTTATCGAGATAAGGTAAGCCGAAAGCCTTGTAAGTGACATAACCGCCCTCGGTGTAGTTTGCATTGGGGTCATCGGCATTGGTGCCGTTCAAGAGCGAAAGCGCGACGAAGTCGCTCCACCCTTCGCCCATACCGCCGCCGACATCCCAATTCAGTCCAGCGCCGTTGCCGATCAGGCGATTACTCGTCCCGTGCGTCAACTCGTGCATCAAGACATCCGCATCAAGATCGCCGTCGCGGTCAATGGTCGGGCCGGTGAACACGAACATCTGCGCGCGCCCGGATGTGCCGTCGGGCGGCGTGGAGAAGTTGGCGTTGTTGGTGCTCGAACCGTCCTGAGCCTCCGCCAGCACGCGGTCGTTGCCTACTCCCATGCCGCTGAAGTTGGTTTGCTGGAAGTTGCCCGCCGCTTCGTCAAAACCTAGCTCGAAGAGTTGGTCGTGATACCAGTTGCACACGTAGAAGAGTTGCGTGATAGCGCCGCGCCGGAAGGAGTCAAAGGCGTTAGTGCCGTTATTTCCGTTTCCGGAAGCAGCAGTTGTACCGGCAGTTTGCCCGGCCTCCGGGTTGCCGCCCTGCGGTGGGGGTAAGAATCCCCCTTGGAAGTCGCGGGGCGTAGTGCCGAGGAAGTCGCGGTTCCGGCCATTAGGGTCCGGGTTGCCCAACGGCTTGCCGCCACCGTCAATGACGTTAGCCGCGTTGGTGTCAGGTTGGTTGGCTCCACCGGCAGCCGCACCCTGCTGACGATCCAAGTAGGCATGGACGTTGTTGCCAATCGTTTGGGTTTCATTGACGGTGCAGATGCCGCCGGGGCAATCGTTGATCCAGCCGTTCGGGCTGGCGACGATGTCCTGCGCGGTCAACATGCTGACGATGGTCGGAAGAATCGCAGGAGCCTGCGTGCCTGAGCCGGGCGCGACGGTCGAAGGAGACATCGGAGCCGGGCTATCGGCGGGCGTCTTGCCGTCCGGCTGCACATAGACGCGGAACCGCGCATCGTGCGTCGAGACGGTGTTGCGAATGTTTTTGCGCCAGAGCAGAGTGCCCGTGTTGGCGTCGACCAGCGTGTACCAGTCTGCGTCGCCGATGGTGAAGATAATCTGCGACCATGCGGGGATGAGCACGCCGGGCGCGACGGGGAAGTAGACCAGTTTGCTCGGGACATTGCCCGCGATCTGCGGATTATTGGCGACGATTTCTGTTCTCGTGCCATCCGCGTTGCTCTCGGTCAGATACGTCTGGCCGACATCCACAGAGATGTCGAGCGTGGACATCGCATGTCCCAACGCTTCCTGTGCCGAGAGACTCTGGTCGAGCGCGGGTGCGGTCGCCGTGGCAGTCGCCTTAGGAATAATCAATCCGACGGAGCGAATGATGCGGCCTTCTCGATCCAGAATAAAGCGCGTCTCGCTCTGGAAGACCGGGAGGCCATTGACTATCTGCTCCACGCGAACCATCCGCAATCCGCTCGCATGGCTGACGCTCTCACCGATGAAGTTGAGATTGTCAATCTCGTCACCCGACAAACCGTACAGAGCGCTGTTATCCGTCAGGAAGCCCCGCACGATGTCCTCGCCGGAGCGACCCGCAGCAGCACCCGTCAGCGCGCCCGAACTACGTAACAGTTCGACCGCTCCGGTGAGCGGTGAAATTTTGGCCTCAAGGCCGGGAACGTCGGCTTTCAGGCGGGCGAGTCCCTTTTGAATCGCCACGGCCTGCGTCTGCGCCAGCTTGACGCTGGCCGCAGGCGACGTGCGGGCGACCTTCGGCAGCGCGGCACGTCCGTTTACGCGAATGTCTATATTCGTGTAAGCCCTCTTTTTACCGGACTCGTCCGTTTGTGCGGAGACCGCACCCGGGGCGTTCAAATTACCGCTCGTTCGCATTGAACGAACATCATCTGCGCCAGTCGAGGGCTTTGCTACAGCACTTTCGCCGCCTGCGCTATAGGCGCTACGGAGCACGGGAGCGCCGAGCAGCAAGGCAATGAAAATTGCGACTGCACCGCAAAACAAAAGTTTGGAAGAACGTAGGAATGAACTACGAGGACTTGGCATTGGGGAACTCCTTCAGGGTTAGCCGGGCTTGTAGGCGCTGGCGAATATTCGGGGTAAAAGCTGCAAGCGAGCAGCTAGTTTATTGACAGCATGTGATTCAATCGAAGCTCTAGACAATGCTTCATGTACGAATCCTTGAATAATAATTTCTCGCACCGGAAGCGAATGAATCGGCATAGTGAGCGTGTATAAGGACAAGCCTGCTACGCGCAGCCCACAACCGGCAATATGTTCAAGAGAGGAGATTCTATTCAGTTGTAGGTTGACCTGACGACAGAATATGCGAGACAAACAGCGCGATAATGGGCTAATAATGATAAGTTGTCAATCAATCAGGGGGCTTTTGGAGAATGATTTTAAGCACCCAAGAAAAGAATTTTCCGGGCGCTGGCAATGTCCGATAACAAAAGAGACTTCCACCCGCAAAAATCGCGGGCGACTATGGGAGCAAAGTCCAAGCTGCGAGCCGCGAAAATCAGCTTGAGACAGCGACAGCAAGGAAACTGAAATCAAGCATGATTCGCAATTCGTTGAAACAATCGAATCCGACGGTTTTGCTGTTCCTCATCCTGATGCTCTCGACGGCCTGCGCAACTTCCAAACAGCCTGCACCGACGATGGCCGCGCCGGTTAAGCCAACAGCCTCTCTGTCCGTCACGGAGCGCGTCGAGATATTTGAGGAGGTGTGGCAGACGATTAACGTCGAGTATTATGATTCCTCATTCCATGGCGTGGACTGGCGGAAGGTGCATGAACGCTATCGCCCACTCGTTGAAGCGGCGGCGAGCAACCTAGAGTTTTACAGGTTATTTGAAGTGATGCTGGCTGAACTGCGCGACGCGCACACGGTCTTCAATGCTCCACGGTCGAGCGATGAGCAGGCCGCCCAACCGATAGGCAGCGTGGGCATCTCGCTGCAAGAAGTCGAGGGTCAGACCGCCATCGTCACAGTTGAACCGGATTCTGATGCAGCACGCGCGGGCGTCCGACCCGGAATGATTTTGCGGGCAGTCAACGGCAAGCCCGTCGAACAACTCTACGCCGAAATCCGTTCGCGATTCGCCGGTTCGTCCTCAGAGCGAGCCATGAAAAACGTGATGCATGGCGCTCTGCTCTACGGTGGTTTTCTGGGCGCTTCGAGAACATTCGCCATCGAGAGGTTTGACGGCTCACTCTTCGATGTCTCGATCACGCATCACGGCGCATCCTCGATGCCGACGGCTCTCACGGCGCGCCGTTTACCGTCGGGCGATGGCTACATTAAATTCAACGGCTGGCAACCTCCTCTCGATGCGCAGTTCAGAACGGAGCTTGAAAAGCTCTCGGACACGGACGGTCTCGTGATTGACTTACGCGGTAATGGAGGCGGGCAGACTGACGTATTGCTTAATATCGGCAGTCTGTTCTTTCCAACGGAACACAGCTTCGGCGGCTTCAAAAGAAGAGGCGGGAAGCCGGAAAAGATAGTCACACACAAACCTGAACAACTCTACAGAGGGGCGGTCGTCATCCTTGTTGATGAGATTTCGGCGAGCGCGTCCGAGGTTTTCACAGTCTCAATGCAGGAACACGCTCGCGCTCGCGTCATCGGTCAACAGACTTGCGGCTGCGTACTCAATCAGTGGAGTAAAAATTTGAAGGGCGGCGCGACGCTGCGTTGGAGCGCGCGCGTGTATAGCTCGCCGGAAGGTCGCATTCTTGAGGGCACGGGTGTTATTCCCGATGAAACAGTAGCTTTGACGATTTCTGATCTACGTCAGGGACGGGACGCCGCGCTTGAATTAGCGGAGCACACGCTCCGGCATAGACAGATGGTGCATGTCGCAGGGCGACTTTGAGAATTCAAACTTCATCATCCATCCGAAAGACTCTGATTGGAACAGGTGAGCCGGTAGGCGCATCAATTTTGTGAACCGCTCCGAAGATGTGATTGAGCTTATCGGACTCGCAAACTTTGCCGCGGGGCGGCAACTTCTCGTGCTCGCAGGATTGACACCCCGCACTACACAGGAATATATTGCCCGCCTCACAAGGTCGCCGTTCTCCTGCTAGCGAGACCCTCCTTCGTTAGCCTCACGTAATCACTCAGCCAAACGACACTGTTCGATACTCACGTTCGGTGTCTAAGAATTTCAACCTTAAACGGGAGAGAGCCGATGCGCTTGTTCCCCATACAGGGCTTCAGAATCTCACAGATTAATCGAAGCCTTGAAAGGAGATGGCTAACATGCCGAAAGATATTGCCGTTGTATCCTACGACCTCAACCCTGCCTCTTCCCTAACTGCGGATGCGGTTGTCATTCGTGACACTCTCAACAGTAATGGATATTCCGCACAACTGGTTACGCAGTGGGTATTCAATGAACCCGATATCGGTAACTTCAAGAAAGCGGAGTACTGGGAGAAGTTCGATGGCGTAGTAGTTTGCAACTTCTATGGCTTTTGGACTCTGCGGGAATTAATTCGGGCCGGGCGTCCGGTCATGTGTGTCAATAGCGGTTACGCTGACGACCTGAGTTTAGGAGAGCAAGAAAAAGAACACGTGTCTCAAGATGTCTTCAACGTGGTCAACAACACCCACCCGATTACGGCGGGAGCCGGGCTGGCGCTTGGGACGATTGACATCGGTAATCCGGTGTGGGTGGATTCCATCTCAACCTTTAACCATTATGTTGATGTGTTGATGACCACGCTGGCAAATCAAGCGGTGCTGGTCGCACACAAAACGCAGCCGTTGACATATTTTGGTTGGTATCGAATGTCGCAAGCATCCGCGGGCAGTCCATTATTTAAGCTGCTCGTGCAGACCGCGAATTGGACGTTCTCCGGCCCGTGATGGTCTCTGTGCTACTGAGTAGCATCGCTCAAACAAAAAGCTCAGACGAAGAACTCACAGGAGAGTCGTGCAGACGACTGATAAACAGAGTATTCGTCAGCGAGGGAAAGCGCCGTGCGGGGCGTGCGACGCGATTGTGACAGGCATCAGCCGCGCCGTTCATTCGAGCGTCCTCCCACCCGCACGGCACGTTCCATCTTCGCCGCAAGAAATTAGGTGACCGTCATATCGTCCAGGTTGACCATCATGCCGCCCTGATCAAAGTGAATACTGATCGAGCCGACATGATCTATGACGACGGTCAGATGGCCTCCGCCCTCATAACGAAAGTAAGCATCGAGACCCCTGTAGCGAATGAGACCTCCCCACGTGTGCTGTGTCCAAGGGATTCTCGGATTCGTGTAAGCATTGAGTTTTTTGTCTTTGAGGTCAATAAAGTTGATTTCACCCATCCCCGGTATATGAATAATGTGGTTCCCCCAGTGCGGGAACTGATACGTGCTTCCCGGCATGAAAAGCTGGTTGCCATTATCGAGCGAAAATCCAGCGATGTAATTGTTCGTCACCGTTACGTCGTACATACAGGTCTCCTTAAGGTGTTATCGAGGACGTTAAAAACTGAACTGCATTCACACTGACCACGGAGCGTCACCAGATTCCGCGTGTCAGTTTGAAAGCAGATGCCGGATTGATTGCAAGCGATTGTTGCTGTGAATTACAGACCCTTCGAGGCACTGATCGTTTTCTTCGAGCGCAGTTGTTGCGTTGCTGCAAGTGCGCGCCCGTCAAGAAACAGGGCGCTCGACGGACACACAGGTAATCCGCGATCAGATATGTTTCTTATCTTTTCACGGACTTTTTCAGACTGTGTTTAAGCCGAATACTTCTCGTGTGATATGTTGCAGGGATTGCTGTACTGAACGATTCGCATCATATCATTGCACGTAATTTGCAGACAATATACTTTTAAAACGCTGCATGGGGACGAATCACAGAGAAGGGGTTACTTGAACATCAAGGCTTACCTCGAACGCATCAATTACCAAGGCTCGCTCGCTCCGACCCCCGAGAACTTGCGCGCTCTACATGTCGCGCACCTGTTGGCTGTGCCTTTTGAAAATCTATTACGGTTTTCAACCGGATGCGACTGAGTAGCCGCAATGCTCGAACCA
>CAXTRQ010000098.1:11326-21708 GCA_964246705.1 uncultured Pyrinomonadaceae bacterium | reverse complement strand
AAACTATGCTGAATCTTTATGGTTTGAGGAAGAATTAGTTGCGCTCTTCATGGTGGAGAAGGCCGGGAAACCCAACTTCATCCTCCCAATTCTCCTCGAAGATTGCAAGATGCCCGGAATCATCAGGTCGAGAGCCTATGCGGACTTCAGAGACCTCAGAGCAGCAGATGCGTCGAGACGAATGACGGATGAGGAATTTAACCGACTAACCTCCATTATCACTACTCAATCTCAACAAGTTTTTGTAATTATGAAATTCGCAGAGCAGGACAAAGACCCGGAACTAGAGGCCGTCTATGAAAAAGCAATCGAGCCGGTAGTTAAAGAGTTCGGGTACACAGTAATCAGGGTTGATAAAATCCACGATAGCAAGAAAATTACGGATCAAATGTTGATGAACGTTGAGAAAAGCGAAGTAGTGATAGCCGATCTGACAGGCGAAAGACCCAATTGTTATTATGAAGCCGGCTACGCGCACGCATTACAGAAAGAGATGATTTTCACTATAAAAAAGGGGGAGCCAGTCCATTTTGATGTGGCCGGATACCGTTTCATAGAATGGAACGACTACAACCATCTCGCAAACGAACTTCGTAAGTATCTTAAATTCATTCAAGAGAAGAAGCGCTAAACCTTGTTAATAATGAATCGCACATTAAGGCTCAATGAGAGTACGTCATGAAAGTCTTTATAAGTTACAACTATATAGCTGACCAAGCTTTTGTTGGTAAACTATCAACTAGGTTGAGAGACATCGGAGTCATACCATGGACGGTGAATCTTGAAAGCGATTATGGCTTAGAGATTGTAGAAAACATAGATGCCGTTATAGAAAACTGTGACTATATAATCATCGTCTTATCAAAAGCTTATATTGAGTCAACATGGCTACAAAAAGAGTTTTTCGCTTTTTTTATGAAGGAAGCGCATTTTCAAACTAAATTCCTGATTCCCGTCCTGATCGAAGATTGTAATTACAACCACCTCCTCGAAGCGAGAATTTGCAACTTCACCAACAAAGAGTTTGAAAAAGCGTTCGAGCAACTAGCGCTTCATTTCTCATCAAAGAAAAAAGTTTTCGTCGTTATGAAATTTGGCGACATCGAATTGGATTCCGTGTTTGATCTCGCCATCAAGCCGGTGATAGAAGACTATGGATACCAGCCTATAAGAATAGAACAAGTTCAAGATTCAAGAATTATTACTGAGCAAATACTTAGGTATATCAGATTAAGTGATATTGTCGTTGCCGATCTTACTTATCAAAAACCAAATTGCTACTATGAGGTAGGATACGCCCATGCTTTGGATAAAGAACTTGTGTTAACCATCAGAAAGGGCGATGACATTCAATTAGATTTAGCCGGTAATCGCTTTATCATTTGGCAAACCGCAAATGATTTGAAGGAAAAACTGCATCTCCGTTTCAAAACGATAAAGGAAAGGCAGCAGATGCAATTAACCAAGTTCAAATCGCCATTTTTAGAAGATGATGAAACCACGGAATGACATGAGCCGGAAGCTCTGAGCACTCTGTGTCAGTGAATTTGGATCGAGTCCACCCCATCGGCACTTGCCCTTCCAATAAGCTCGCCAAATTGATTGAGTACGCTGCTCTGAACATGTGGAGGAGGGCGGAGTTGTACTTGAGTCTGTGAGTAGCCGAATAAAAAAGTTCTTGACAGAAGAAAGCATCGTGCCTTATACAAGAACCCGCGACTCAATCAGTGAGTTGTTTTTGTAACTGGAAGGTTGAAACTTCAATGCTGACGAATCGGACAAACATAGGCAGCACGCCAGTCGTCGTCATCGAGACGACCGTCTGGCAGTCGTCCGCCAAATTTTATGGCGTGGCGGCGGTCGTCGGACGTGCCCATTGTCTGAATTCGTCTCCCATCAATTTTATTGACGGTAGACAATTGCCCGGACAGGCAGTTCGACTCGAAGGCATGCCGCTTTCGGATAACCGTCAGTATCAAGTTTAGTTCAGCGGGAGCGGCTCCCGCTCCCAAATCTCGAAGAAAATCTGTAGAGACTTGAATGGAGCGGGTCAGCTTCCCTTGTGAAGCTACATACCCGCTCCATTTGTTGTTTGATAATCGAAGTACCTTGTGAGAGTTGAAGGCAGGGAGCCTTCGCCGGACGAACGAACCCAGTGCTTTGCGAGAGTCCCGGGGTTCGCCGTCCTCAGGAGAAGTGTGCGCCGAAGTAGGTCTTCGTGCGTCCGCTCTCTGCCTTCAACTATTTTTTAGCATAAGAATTTCAATTTTGCATGTCATTGCGGAGAGAACGAGAGCCAAGATGAAAGCGCGGCTGTCGAGAATCGGCTTTCATCGAAGTAGTCTTCTTTTCATCCTTTATCCTTGCTCTTATTTCCCGGCGTAGTCGAATTGGCAAAGGCGCAAGTTTTAGAAACTTGATATTGGGGGTTTCGAGTCCCTCGCGGCGCATCAATTTTTATAACGGAGTGTAGCCTAGGGGATTTCAGGCACTTGTTTTGGGAACAAGTTCACGCGGGTTCGAGTCCCGCCGCTCCGCCCAAACTCAAACAAGCGAGCGCGCTTAACCCACAAATTCTTCTTGGCGTCTTGGCGCGAGACTTTGTTCTTCTCTCGTCAAAAATTTTAGCGCCAAGACGACAGTAAGCGGCAGCATAGAAGTCTTGCAAACTTCTTGTGAGGGTTCGATTCCATCCACCGCGACTTTCAACTTTTCGGGACGTAGCTCAGCGGCCAGAGCGCCTGCGCGACATGCAGGATTATCGTAGGTTCGAGTCCTACCATCCCGATTATTGATAACGTGAGTTCGAGATAATAAAACCGCCGGTTGCTCTCGTCCCTTTCAGGGCTGACGTTGAATTTTCTTCGTTAGAACTATTGACCGTTCGACATTTTGCGGAGTCAGCTAACCGGCAAGCTGTCTGTCTTTGAAACAGGTCATAGAGGTTCGACTCCTTTCTCCGCAGTTTATCAATCACTCTTTTTCGCCCACGCGATTCTCACAAGGCGCTTCGATTCGCTTTTCGAGTTTGGGGACTCGACTTCACGTCTGAAGTCGGAATGCCGGGACTTTTGCCCGTTAGGAGGTCAGCAGATTATGGCAAACAAGAATCTTTTCAAGTCGCTTGTCGGACGGTTCGTTCCGGCAACCAACGCCGTCAACGAAGAGGTTGCGCCCGCTTACGCGCTGTCGTCGAAGCAGGCGTTGGCGCAGTACGCGGCGACGGGTTGCCTGAACGCGACCTTCTACGCGGGCGCTGAAGAGCAACTGGCGAAGGTGTTGGCTCTCTGCTCGGAGGTCGAGCCTGAGTTCATCGCGCGCACGGCCATCTACGCGCGCGCGCGCGGCTATATGAAGGACGTGCCCGCGCTATTGTGCGCGGTGCTTTCGGCGCGCGATACGGCTCTGCTGTGCGCCATCTTTCCGCGCGTCATTGATAACGGACGGATGTTGCGAAACTTCGTGCAGATCATGCGTTCGGGTGTGACGGGTCGCAAGTCGCTCGGCTCCGCGCCGAAGCGTCTGGTGCGCGAGTGGTTGGAGGCGCGCGACGAGGCGTCGGTCTTTAAGGCGTCGGTCGGACAGCAGCCATCATTCGCCGACATCGTCAAGATGGTGCACCCGAAGCCGAAGACACCGAACCGCGCGGCTCTCTACAGCTATCTTCTCGGTCGTGAATGCAACCGTGAAGAGTTGCCGGAGGTCATCCGCCACTTCGAGGAATTCAAGGAGAGAAGCAAGGACGGCGACCTGCGGGAAGTTCCCGATGTCCCGTTCCAGATGCTCACGGCTCTCGAACTCCGCACGGCGGAATGGACGGCGATTGCGCGTCGCGCTTCGTGGCAGACGACGCGCATGAACCTCAACACGTTTGCGCGGCAGGGCGTCTTCGACCAGCCCGGACTGCCGGAACTGATCGCGCGCCGCCTGAGCAATTCTGAGTTGATTAAGCGCGCTCGTGTCTTTCCGTACCAGTTGATGACGGCCTACACGATGACCGACGAGAGGGTTCCGGCCATTGTCCGTGACGCTCTACAGGATGCGTTGGAGGTCGCCATCGAGAACGTGCCGACGATTCGCGGCAAGGTTTACGTCTGCCCGGATGTGTCCGGCTCGATGTCGAGCGCGGTGACGGGTTACCGCAAGGGTGCGACGAGCGTGGTGCGCGTCATTGATGTGGCGGCGCTCGTGGCGGCGACGGTGTTACGCAAGAACCCGCGCGCCGAGGTCATCCCTTTCGAGCAGACGGTGGTCGGCAATCTGCGTTTGAATCCGCGCGACAGCGTGTTGACGAAGGCGCAGAAGTTGGCGGCAATCGGCGGCGGCGGCACGAATTGTAGCGCGCCGCTCGCGCTTCTCAACGAGTGGAAGGCGGCGGGCGACCTCGTTATCTTCATTTCGGACTACGAATCGTGGGTTGACGCGAATCGCGGTCGCGGCACGGAGATGATGCGCGAATGGAGTGTCTTCCGGGCACGCAACCCGAACGCACGCCTCGTCTGCATTGACGTGCAGCCATACGGCACGGTGCAGGCGCAGGAGCGCGCAGACATTCTCAACGTCGGCGGCTTCTCCGATCAGGTCTTCGACGTGATCGCAGAGTTCGCCGCAGGGCAACTCAACGCGAACCACTGGGTCGGCGTTATCGAACAGGTAACGCTTTAATCAAAGGATGAAGGCGGAAGGATGAAGGATGAAAAGAATGCTGTTGTGAAGCAGTTCGCTGCGATGAAAGATGAAGCGTCGGTTAGCCGCGCTTTCATCCTTCATCCTTCCGCCTTCATCCCTCAATATGCCGGGCCGAATGCGGTCGTGACTACATTTGATAAATGTACCCATCACGACTAAATCTCGTCGGCCCCACTTATCTCGACTTTGATCTTTGTATTTGGCGAATGCACGGTTGGGAGTACACGGTGTAAAGGCGGGTTCAAATCCCGCCGCGCCCCATCAAAGCTTTAAGGGGCGCACGACCATCGTCAAACGTGGTCAACCTCTCACCAAATTAGTCGCCAACCTAAAGTCCTGAGTCTATAAGTCCGAAGTCAAAGACCGTGAGTTTATGTCTTGAGACTCCAGACTTTTGACCGATGATTTTCTTTTCAGGGGTGAATGCGTGGTAAGGACTACATCACCAAAACATCCTCATACGGGTGTTTGAGCCTCGCGGGGAGTGATGTTCGCGGCAGTCTTTGATGGCTGCGCTCAGACGGTCTTTCCAAAAACTCGTCACCTCTTAATTTAAACGCGGCGAATGCCGGTGGAACTACATGCTTTGGATGCATTGAGGTTCCGGGTTCGAGTCCCGGTGTTCCTCTCAAGTTGACGGGAACATAGCTCAACGGTAGAGCGCACAGGTTTCATCAATTTCCGTCGCCGCCTTTGAATTAGAAATTTCCGGCGGATTTAAACACGCGACGAATGCTTGGGGAACTACATTCCATGTCTGAAGGTTTCCGGTGCAAATCCGGGGCGCGCTTGGAGACGGGCGCGGTAGCTCAAGTAGAAGAGCCTCAGTAATGTTTCCCGCCAACTGGTCGTCGCGCGAAATTTAGCGCCGCGCAGATTATTATTGAAGGAGTGTGATGAGATGAGCACCGGGTTGATCGAAACAACAATTTTCCGCACAGACGAAGAGGTGCGCGCGTTCGTCCGCGACTTCAAATCGGGCGCACTCCCGCGCGAGCGTTGGACGCATCACGCGCATCTCGTCGTCGCGCTCTGGTACGTCCATCATTTCAAACGTGAGCGCGCCGTGAGCCTCGTCCGTGCGCGCATCAAGCGCTACAACAAGTCACACGGCATCGCCAACACGCCCGATAGCGGTTACCACGAAACCATCACGCGTTTCTGGCTCCGCATGGTACACAACTTTCACGATGCCTCTGCGGCTCGCGGCGGCTCGCTCGCCGCGCTCGCCAACGAACTGCCGCACCGCTTCGCCGACAAGAATCTGCCGTTGAGCTATTACAGCCGCGAGCGTCTGATGTCGTCGGAAGCGCGCGCGATGTGGGTGCGACCGGATAAAACTAAAATCTCCGCCCAAGAATCTTTAAAACGCATGGAAAAGTTCAACCGGCGTAAAGATAAATTTATTGCCGCCGCACGGAGAAGTAAGTATCGTCGCGCAGAGAGAATCTAAAAGCCTTCTGCCCGAGCCTTCTTTCTTCTTAGCGACTTTGCATCTCCGGCGTGAAACTATTTCTCACGTTGGAGACGCAAAGTCGCTAAGAAGAAGAAACTTTGTCTTCGACAATCAACTCTCAAACTTCATTGCGCGCGCAGAATCGCCAGAGGTTTGCGCGTCAGCACGTCGAAGCTTGAGAGCGCGCCGACGATGGTGACAAGGAGAATCGTGGCGACGATGCCTGTCAGGTTGATGACTGGCGTGAAGGCGAAAGGAATATCGAGGACGTAGCGCGCGACGGCGTAGGAGAGGCCGATTGAAGCGAGCGAGCCGACGATTCCGGCGACGAGTCCGAGCAGACCGTATTCGGCGAGCAGGATGATGAGCAGGACGCGCTGTTTTGCGCCGAGCGTCTTCAGGATAGCCGCTTCATAGATGCGTTGAAATTTGGTCATGGCGATAGAGCCGATGAGAATCAGCACACCGCTCAGGAAGACGAAGCCGCCGATGAATGAGACGGCGAGCGTGATGTTCGAGAGGATACGGTTGATGCTGCGAACGATGTCCGCGACATCAACAATTGAGATGTTCGGGTATTCATCGAGCAGCGCACGTTGAAAACGCGAACGCTCAGGCTCGGTCACGGGGCCGTTGATGGCTCCGACTAGATTCTGCGGCGCAGTTTCGAGCGTGCCGGGGCGAAAGAGTACGAGAAATCCCGTCCGCGAGTTGCGCCAGTCGACGTGTCTGAGGCTCGTCACGCGCGCCGTGATTTTGCGCCCCTGTATATCGAACGTGATGGTGCTTCCAACGTCTAACCCGACAGTGCCGCGCATCCCGTCTTCAATCGAAACTTCCGGCGAAGCGGTCGGCGTCTCGTCCCAAAACTTTCCGCCGACAATCGTCTCATTAGCTTCGAGGCGCGGGCGATACGTGACGACGTATTCGCGTCCCAACATGCCCCGCTCCTTTTTCATCTCCGTCTCTTCCAGATCAATCTCGCGGTTGTTAATGGCGAAGATGCGCGCGCGCACCGTCGGGATGAGTTCGGGACGCTGGCCTGTTCGCTGCTCGACAATTCGCGCGACTCCTTCGGCCTGATCCTTCTGCACGTCAATCAAAAACATGTTCGGCAGATTGCCGCGCCGCGTCTGGTCGAACTCATGCAATAAATTCGATTGCAGCGATTGAATCGCCAGCACGAGAAACACGCCGAGGCCGACGGCCATCACAATCACGCGCGTCTGATTGCCCGGACGATAGAGGCTGTTGATTGATTGTCTGAGCGCGAACGAACCCATGTGTCGCGCGCGGCGCACGATGAAGATTAAGAGCCATGCCGCCGCGTAGAGCAGTCCGGCGGTCGCGGCCAGTCCAGCGAGAAAGAACGCGCCGACTTTGATTGAGCCTGCCTGCCATGAGACCAGCATCAGGAGTCCGAAGACGACCGAGAAACTCGCCACCCAACGCCCCGTGTCCACGAAGCGGCGCGGCGCGTCTCCCTCGGATTCTCTCAACAGCATGTTCGGTTTGATATGACGGATACGCAGCAGAGGGAGCGCGGAAAAAAGTATCGAGATGAGCAGGCCGAGGCCGAGTCCCTGCGCGATGGCATTTGTTTGCAGCGCGTAGCTCATCTGCGCAGGCAGGCTCTCTGAGAACTTATACTCAACGAAGACGAGCGCAGCCTTCGCCAGCAGAATGCCGAGCAGGCTCCCCGCCAGTCCGAGCGCGAGGACTTGCGCGAGATACGCGGCGGTAATCTTGCGCCCCGTCCCGCCGAGACATTTCAAGACGGCAATCGTCTTTTTCTTCTGCTCGATGAAGACGCGCGTCACGCTTGAGACGCCGATGCCGCCGAGCACGAGGACGACCAGCCCCGTCAACGCCAGATAATTTTCTGCGCGCGCGAATTGGTCGCTCAGATTCTCCTGCGATTCCTTGTAGGAACGAACCGTCACGAGATTGTTTCCCAACTCCGCGCGCAAATTCTTAACCAACTCGTCCATCCCGCCTTCGCGCGTCTTGAACAGCAAGCGGCGACGCGCGCGGCTGCCGAACCCGGTCAGCCCCGCCGTCTCCAGACTGCTGCGCGCGACGAGGACGCGCGGGCCGAGACGAAAACCTCCGCCCCCGCCCGGCTCTTGCCGGAGCACCCCGCGAATCTGAAAAGTCGAGCTGCCGATTTTCAGTTCGTCGCCGACTTTTAGACTCAGGCGTTCGAGCAGCAGCGGCGCGACGATAGCGCCGCCTCCCGTGAGCAGCGCATGGTCGAACGGCTTATCACCTTCAAGTTTGAATTCCCCGTAGAGCGGGAACGGCGGCTCGACGCCTTTGATTTCGACCATCAGAGCGCCTTCGCGCGCCTCGTCGGCGGGACGCGCCATCGTCGCCGCCTCGATGGTCTCCGTGCGCGCTTCGACCAACGGCGTGCGCGCGATTCTCTCGATTGCCGAGAGAGTTTCGGGCGTGAAAGGTCTGGTCGTTTCGGCCTGTACGTCGGCGGTCAGGAGTTGCCGCGCTTCCCCTGCGACAGCGCGATTGACGCTCTGAATCATCGAGCGCAAAGCGACAATCACGCCGACGCCAACGCCGATGCAAATAAAGAAAAAGAGCAGGCGCTTCCACGAAGAACGTATCTCGCGCCGCGCCATGTTCAGAACAAATCTCAAGACCGCCTCGCTTCCATTAGCTCACTTCTCAACCGCATGCTTCTCAACGGCTCGACGCCTCAATCGCATCCTCTTCGATTGTATCGGACTGAAGCCTTTCGCCCGTTTGGCGCAAGCTATCGTCCACGACGCGTCCATCTCTGAGAGAGATGCGGCGGTCGGCTGAAGCCGCGAGTTCCCGGTCGTGTGTGACGAGGACGAGCGTTGCGCCGCGACGACGATTCATCTCAAGCATAAGGTCGAAGACGTGCTGGCCGTTGCGCGAATCGAGGTTGCCGGTCGGCTCGTCGGCCAGCAAGATAGAAGGGTTGTTGGAGAAAGCGCGTGCGATGGCGACGCGCTGCTGTTCGCCGCCGGAGAGTTGCGACGGGTAATGATGCGCGCGCGCCGTCAACTCGACATCTGCGAGCAACTGTCTGGCTCTGGCCTGCGCGTCTCGCGCACCCGCAATCTCTATCGGCACGAGGACGTTTTCAAACGCGGTGAGCGAAGGTATCAGATGAAACGATTGAAAGACGAAACCGATTTTGCGCCCGCGCAAAGTCGCCAGCGCGTCCTCGCCCATCCGTGTAATTTCCTCGCCGTCTATTCGTATAGAGCCTTCGGTCGGCGCGTCGAGTCCCGCGACGAGTCCGAGCAGAGTTGATTTGCCGCTCCCGGATGGCCCGATAATCGAGACGAACTGGCCATCGGGAATTTGCAAATCCAGCGCATGAAGGATGGTCAGAGGCTCTCCGCCGGACTGCACTGTTTTAGAAACTTTGTATAATTCAATCATGAAACAATTTCTGCTTTTCTTTTTCGTGCTCTCTTCATTCTTACAGGCGGCCTGCGGAAATCGCAACGCGCAGAACGCATCACAAGCGGTCGCGCCATCATCATCACAGACACCTGTCGCTTCCGCTCGTCAAAACCTACCTAAAATTGTCGCGTTCGGCGACAGCCTGACGGCTGGCTACGGGCTGCAACCCGCGCAGAGTTACCCGTCGCTCTTACAGCAAAAGTTGGATCGGGACGGGTTTCAATACGAAGTCGTCAACGCGGGAGTTTCAGGCGACACCTCTGCGGGCGGGCTGCGTCGCATAGACTGGTCGCTCGAAGGCAGCGACGTGCGCATCGTTATTCTCGAACTCGGCGCGAACGATTTCCTGCGCGGGCTACCGACGAAAGAGACGCGTAAAAATCTCGCGCAGATTATCGAACGCTGTCAGGCGCGGCACGTCGCTGTCCTGCTCGCCGGAATGCTCACGCCCACGAGCGCGGGCGACGAATACCAGCGAGAGATTGCCGGACTGTTTCAATCTCTGGCGAAGGAGTACGACGTGACTCTGATTCCCTTCTTCCTCGAAAACGTCGCGGGCATCGAAAACCTCAATCAGCAAGACCGCGTGCATCCGAACCCCGAAGGCACAAAGATTGTCGCCGACACGGTGTATCGCTATCTCAAACCAATAATTGAAAAGAAGGGATAACGGGGAAAGGGAGAGGACAACCATAGAGGTTGTTCCAAAACTTAGCTGGCGTCCTTCTTCTTTGCGCCTTAGCGTCTTTTGGTGGCATATTTTTGTGGTGAATGAAAAATT
>CAXTRQ010000098.1:0-11316 GCA_964246705.1 uncultured Pyrinomonadaceae bacterium | reverse complement strand
GCGCAAAGAAGAGCCGGGATTCTCTTTCCCCTCCGCTTCTATTCTGTGAATAGTTTGCTCATGAAAAAAGATGTGATTGTTATCGGCGGCGGGGCGGCGGGGCTTTTTTGCGCGATTGAAGCGGGAAGGCGCGGGCGCTCGGTGCTCGTCATTGAGCACGCCGGGTCGGTCGGGAAGAAGATAGCTATCTCTGGCGGAGGTCGCTGCAACTTTACGAACATAAATACGACGCCGAAGAATTTTCTGTCCGCCAACCCGCACTTCGCCAAGTCTGCGCTGGCGCGCTATCAGCCGGAGGATTTCATCGCGCTCGTGGAAAAGCACCGCATCCGCTATCACGAAAAGAAGCTGGGACAGCTTTTTTGCGATGAAAGCTCGCGGCTGATTATTCAAATGCTGCTCGACGAATGCGAGGCGGCGGGAGTGGGGATACTGGTCAACTGTCGCGTGCTCGAAGTACGAAAGGAAGATTTGTTTAAGGTTCGGACAGGTCAGGCCGAGTTTGCATCGGAATCGCTCGTGATTGCGACGGGCGGACTCTCGATTCCCAAAATCGGGGCGACCGATTTCGGCTATCGCATCGCGCGGCAGTTCGGCTTGCGAATCATTACGCCCGAACCTGCACTCGTTCCACTGACGCTCAGGCAGAATGATCTCGCGGCCTTCAAGTCTCTGAGCGGCGTGTCGGTTGTCTCAAAAGTCAGTTGCGACGGCGCGAGCTTTGAAGAGAATTTTCTGGTCACGCATCGCGGCCTGAGCGGCCCTGCGATTCTGCAAATCTCGTCTTACTGGCAACAAGGCATGCCGATTTCCATTGACCTACTACCCGGTCAGCCCGCGCCGGAACTTTTGGAGTCGAAGCATGAAAGCAACGCTGAACTCGTTAATATTCTCAGCCGCCATCTTCCCAGACGCTTCGCGCAAGTATGGTGCGAGCTTTATGCGCCGTCAAAGCCCTTGAAGAATTATTCGCCACACGAACTCGACGCAATCGCGCGTCGCCTCAACGGTTGGCAACTTCATCCGGCGGGCACGGAAGGTTTTCAGAAAGCAGAAGTCACGCGCGGCGGCGTGGATACAGATGAGCTATCCTCAAAAACTCTGGAAGCGAAACGACTCCCCGGCCTCTACTTCATCGGCGAAGTCTTGGACGTGACAGGCCATCTCGGCGGCTACAACTTCCAATGGGCATGGGCTTCCGGCTATGCCGCCGGACAATATGTCTAAGGATGAAGGATGAATGAAAGACAGCGTGCCTTTCATTCATCCTTCCGCCTTCATCCTTGGATTAGCTTGTTGCTCTGTCAGGCAGAGGTTGTGTGGCGAAGAAGTCTGTGAAGAAGCGCAGGATGTATTGTTGGAGTAAATCCTCGACGCGTTCCGGGTCGTGGGAAGCGACGAGCAGGCCGACGTGAAAACGTTTATTGAGCCGCCAGACGATCTCCGGATCATCGTAAGGGGAAGTGTCCGGGTACTCCTGCCGCGCGAGCGAGATAACGATTCCGGCGTAGTCGTCTCTGTGCGGCGGTATTTTGTAGCGCATGTGCTCTCCGCCGATTTCGATCTTCGCCCACTCTGCCCAGAGGTTAATGCCCGTCGCCGCTTCGACAACTTCGGCGATGTTTGCGCCGCCGACGCGCGACGCCGTTTCGAGAAAATAGAAACGCCCGTCGTCTCGCCCCTTGATAAACTCCGTGTGCGTCACGCCGCGCATGAGGCCGAGCGTCTTGATGAGGTCGCGGTTGAGAGTTTCGAGCGACTGCGCGTCGGCAGAGTTGCGCGGGATGGTGCGCGTCATAAAGACGCCGCCTTTGTGCGCGGTGTCCATCGGCGGCTGCCCGTACTTATGCGCGGCGGCGAAGACGACTTCGCGCTCCGAGACGATTGAATCCACATGAAAAATATCGCCCGGGATAAATTGTTCGAGCAGGTAGAATGATTGCCTGTCGCCGAGCGCGTCGAGCGCAGGCCAGAGTTCCCCTGCGCTTCTCAGCTTTTTGATGCCGACCGCCGAAGCTTCCGCGCGCGGCTTTAAAACCCACGGCGGCGGCACGCGCTCGACGAACGCGCCGAGGCGCGCGTAGTTGAGCACATGGACGAATTCGGGAACGAGGATGTCGTGGTCGCGCGCCTTGACGCGCATCGCTAGTTTGTCGCGGAAGTAGCGCGCGGTCGTGTCGCCCATGCCGGGAATCCGCAGGTGTTCGCGCAGGGTGGCGACCGTCTCAACATCGAAGTCATCGAGCGGAACAATGCGGTCAATTTCTTCGGAGCGCGCCACGTAGCTCGCCGCTTTGATGAGATCGGCGAGCACGAATTTTTCCGGCATGTAGAAAAATTCGTCAATCGCCTCGCGCGGCCAGTCCGCTTCCTTGAGCTTATGAGCCGTGATGAGAAGCACGCGGCAACCCTGCCGCTTGCACTCGCGAATGAACTCCTGACCCTTTTCATAACTTGCGACGCATAGGACTGTCAATTGACGTTTCTCGGACAAGGCGGAATTCTCCTCAAGAGGCATTTGCCGGATAGAACTCGACGGACTGGGCACACGTAAAACGCGTGAGCATCATAACGCAGCAAACAGCAAATTCTTCAGGAAGAAATTGAACTGACATGGAAATTTCAATCCCCGCGCCTGCGGGTTTCGATTACAAGCGCACGGTGCTCAGCCATGGCTGGTGCACGCTTCTCCCTTTCGAGTTCGACCGCGACAGTTGGAAACTCGTGCGCGTTCTCGATACGGGCGAAGGCCGACGCCCCATCACGGTGACTATCACAGGCGACCAACACTCTCTGACGCCGCGCCTGCCGCGCCAACTTGGAAACCGCGCGGCGGAGCGTGTCGCGCGCGATGTGCGCCATATTTTCCGGCTCGACGAAGACCTGCTGGCTTTTTATGAAGCAGTAACCAAAGAAGCCGACTTCACGTGGATTGCGCGTAGCGGCGCGGGACGCATGCTGCGTTCGCCGACCGTCTTTGAAGACCTCGTTAAATCAATCTGCACGACCAACTGCACTTGGAGCTTGACGCAGAAGATGGTCACAGGGTTGGTCAAACATCTCGGGCGCGAGACGACCGACGGGCGGCACGCTTTTCCGACGCCCGAAGCGATGGCCGCACAGCCCGAAGATTTTTATCGCGAAGTGGTGCGGGCGGGCTATCGCTCCCCGTACATAAAGGAGTTGGCTGAGCGCGTCGCGTCCGGAGAGTTGGACGTGGAGTCTTGGCTGGAAAGCGAGTTGGAAACCGGCGAATTAAAGCGCGAGATGAAACGCGTTAAAGGAGTCGGCGATTACGCCGCAGAGAATTTGTTAAAGCTCGTCGGTCGCTACGACGTGCTCGCGCTCGATTCATGGGTGCGCGCAACTTTCATCCGCACGCGAAATAACGGTCGCGCCTGTCCCGACCAAAAGATCGCACGCTACTACTCACGCTTCAAATCATGGCGCGGCCTCGCCCTCTGGTGCGACATGACGCGCGATTGGATTGAGGAAGAGATTAACTGAAGCGGCTCTCAACTTTGAGCAGCGACGATGGACAGTAAGGCTCGATGATGCATTCGGCGCAGAGGGGCGTGCGCGCTTTGCAGATTTTTCGACCGTGTGCAATGAGCAGGTGCGAAAAGATAATCCAGTCTGCCCGGGAGACGAGTTCGCACAGATCGCGCTCGATCTTCTCGGCGGTCTTTTGCGTAGAGAGCGCGAGGCGTTCCGCGAGACGCGTAACGTGCGTGTCGACGACGATGCCGGATGTTATGCCGTAGGCGTTGCCGAGCACAACATTAGCGGTCTTGCGTGCGACGCCCGGAAGCTTCAGTAAATCATCGAGTTGGGTGGGGACATCTCCGCCGAACTCGTCGCCGATTATCCGGCACGCACCCTGAATGGCGCGCGCCTTATTGCGAAAGAATCCGGTCGAACGAATGTCGGTCTCCAATTCCTCCGGCTCGACGCGCACGTAATCTCCCCAGACGCGATATTTTCTGAACAACTCTGCGGTGACAATGTTGACGCGCTCATCCGTACACTGCGCCGAGAGGATGGTCGCCACGAGCAGTTCGAGTGGACTGGTGTGATTGAGGCTACAACGCGCCTCCGGGTATTCACGCTTCAACAGCCGGATTATTTTTCGCGTCCGCTCTTTCGTGGAAGTCTCCGCCAACTTGAAGTGCACCTCTTCATTAAAATAGAGAGAGCCGCCGGAGGCCAGCGACTCTCTGATACTTGCGCTTGGCTATCTTCTCCGGCGCGCGCCTCTCGGTCTCTGGGCTGTCGTCGCCTGCTTCACGGGCGGCTTAGTTTGCGAGCGCACGAGCGCGGCGACGGTCGTCTGCGGGACTCTCGTGCTGAGTTGGATTTCATTTTCTTGCGTCGTGTTGGTCAGCGCGTTGACGGCAGCCAGCGCGGCGCGTCTTCCCGGCAGTTCTTTGGTGCGCCGTGCCCTCGTGTCCGCGCGAATATCTTTCTCAATCTCGCCACGCAGAACATTGATGCCCATCGTGAGCATCCCGTTCAAGGCGCGGGCGTGCTCAGCCGTGTCCGTCCCGACGACGGCGTGCAATCCAAAATCTGTGGCGCTCATGGTGAGCGCCGTCTGCACGCGTTGAATGCCGGAGACGAGTTTCGTCAACTCTTCGTTCTTCGGCATTCCTGTCTTCTGCAAAAGATTCTTCACCGATTCGGGAATTTCGCCGACGAGACTAACGAGCGTGTTGGGCTGGCGCGTGACAAGGTCTAGCAACTCCGGCCTGAGCCTTCCCTGCCCGCCGTCGCGCGCGTCAATCGCCGCTTTCACGTAAGGCGTGACGCCGATCAGAATCGTGTTGGGGTCGAGAGCGGTGACGGCGACTTGCGGAGTCTTGAAGCCCATCTGAGACAACATGTCGGGTGATGTCATGTCCTTCGTATTGGCCTCCGCCGCAGGAGCAGTGCTATCTGCCGCTGCTGGCGGTGGTGCGGCGTTGGTGGCCTCTTCGGCCTTTTTGCCTTTGTTGAAGTCGTACACGTTGAGCGTTCGCGTTCCGTAAGTTTCATCCGTGTACATGCCCTGCCCGGCGATCCTCATGGCGGACAAAATCGCGTCGGCGCTGAAATCGCCTTTGATGATAAAGACGACATCCGGAATCTGGAACGTGGTGGTGTCCTCTTTAAAGCGCGCGCCCGCAATCACGTAATGGATGGAAGTGAGATCGAATCCGGCGTTCTTCTTCACCTCGTCGAAGGCTTCGCGCAACTTGGCTGGCGGCATGATGCGCGGCAACGCCTCATTCGTGACGCGACGAGCGTTGACGTAATAGAGCACCTGTGCGTCGGGAAAGTTTGAAAGCGCCTGTCTGGCTTCTTGCGCGTCGGAAAGGTTTTGCTGCGCCGCGCCCGTCTGCGCCAGCAACAGCAGCAGCACAATGGCTGGCAGCAAAAATGTGATGGGGGTTTTCGTTTTCATAGTTTCATTCTTTCCTTGTTTAGAGATTGCAGGAGAGCATCGAGAAATTAGAGTGAATGTCCGGCAAGAAAGCTTCACCATTTGTTGAGACTGTTGAAATTTAAAAAGCCATCTTCCTAGCGTCCTTCTTCTTTGCGGCTTTAAAGCGCAGGCAATTGTGCACGGGTGCGCCGCAAAGGACAAGAGAAAATAGAAAGTTCCGAAAATTTCGGCGCGCGCGGGCGGCCTCAGCGCGTCTTTCATCATGTGCGCGCGGTAGATAATTAGACAATCTCCTGCGCGCCGTCGCTCGCGTCTGAAATGTAGATACGCGGCTCAATATTGGTGGCGCGCAAATATTCGTCGTTGACGAATCGCTGAAATTCTGCGAGCGATTCGCGGCGCACAAGGTTAACCGTGCAGCCGCCGAAACCTCCGCCCGTCATGCGCGCGCCGAGGCAGCCACCGATGTTTCCGGCAATATCAACTAGAGAATCCAGTTCGCGGCAACTGACCTCGAAAGCGGCGCGCAGAGAGCGGTGCGAGCGATCCATGAGCCGTCCCATCTCCGCCAGATCGCCGCGCCGGAGCGCTTCGGCGGCGGCGAGCGTGCGTTCATTCTCCGTGACGACATGGCGGCAGCGTCTTCTCACCACGTCGGGCAAGCGCTCCTCGTACTGCTCGAACTCTGCGATGCTCACGTCGCGCAGAGCGCGAATACCGGGCAGCGATTCGCGCAGGATTTCGACGCCTCGCTCGCACTCTGCGCGGCGCGTGTTGTATTCGGACGAAGCGAGTTCGTGGCTCACGCGCGAGTCGCAGATGACGAGTGCGACTTGAGAGGTGTCGAAGGGGATGAGCGTCGCTTTGAGCGAGCGACAGTCAATCAAAAGCGCGTGCCCTGCGCGCCCCAACGCGGTGATGAATTGATCCATGACGCCGCACATGATGCCGACGTATTCGTGCTCTGCCGACTGCCCCGCCAACGCCAGTTCAATCCGGTCAATCTCACTACCCGCGATGCTCGTCAGAGCCAATCCGGCAGAAACTTCAAGCGCCGCCGAAGATGAAAGTCCTGAACCGACGGGAACGTTCGATGAGACGCCGAGATCAGCCCCGCGCAAGTTGAGTCCACGCGCTTCGAGTGCGACGCCTTCGACGTAATCGAGCCAGAGGCCGCGCTGCTTTTCGCCGGGACGGTCAAGGTCAAACTCGAAAGACTGCTCCACGTTCAGAGAGAAGAGGCGCACCCTCCGGTCGTCACGCACGGCGGCGGCCACGATAGTCTCGCGGTCAATCGCCATCGGCAACACGAAGCCGTCGTTATAATCCGTATGCTCGCCAATCAAGTTGACACGTCCGGGCGCGCGAAAAAGGCGCGGCTCTCTTCCGTATCTCTCTCGAAAAGCGTTGCGCAGCACGTCGCTCTCAATCAACGTTCGCCCCCTCCCTAACGGGAAAGCCTAACCTCGAAACCATTGTATCTTAAGAACTGCTCAACCAGCCCGGTTTGAATCAGCGCACTTTTCAAACTAAGCGTTCAGGGAGCACCGGCAGGAATCGTCACGTCGAGCGAGAAACTGCCGCGCCGCTCGTCGTCCGGTTGGGTAAAACGCAAATCCGCCAAACGGACGACGGTCTCGCCGATGCAGCCACGCTGCACGCGCGTCGCGGGAAAGCGTGCGAAGTTTAAGAAGATTTGCGCGCGTGAATCCACAGCGGCGGCGCGTGCGACCAACCGGCTCTCATCGCCACGCGGATTTTCAAAACTTTGCAGATGATAGAGCGCGGGCTGGCCTTCGACGCTTCGTTCGCCGATGCGAATCGAGAAACGGTGCGTGGCGCGATTCGTTTCGGCGAGGCAGACCCACTCAAGCGGATTGGCGAAAGTCGGCATCGCAGCCACTTGCAACACGCTCTCGCTGTCTCGCGCGGCGAAGTTCTGTGCGACAGCTTGCGCTTGTCTGAGCGCGTGCGCGTGGAGCAGTGCGAGCATGCACCAGTATGCGACGACCAGCGCGAGGGCGACCGACGCCGTGTGCGCGCCCCAACGCATCGCAAAACCTGTGCGGTGCAAAATAATCAATGCCGCGAGCGCCGCTGCCCAGAGCGCCCATAAGACAAGCGGCGACGCGAAGCCGAAGCGTTGCGGAAGCAGCAGGACGGCGATTGTCAGAAGCGACGCGAGCAACATCCACACCCTCACACGCCAGATTGTCTGTGCGGTCAGCAAAAAGCATGCTCCGCCGAGCGCAAGCCAAATCCAAGGGTCGAAGATGAAGACCAGATCGCCGTAGACCCAACGCGGATTCCAAGGCAGCAACGGGCGCAGGCCGTAGTTGTTCGTGTAATCGAGCAACGGGTGAGAGGCGCTTAACAAAAGTGAAGCGATGAGCAATCCTGAGAAGCGCGCTCGCGGAGGTCGCCCGCCGAGGCGTGCCCGGAGACGGTCGCCCGCATAAAAGAGAAGAGGCAACGCCAGCGCAAGGCCGAGCGTGCCGACGATTGAATGCGTGATACCGCGATGATGTTCGAGGTAGGTGAATTGCCCGCCGAGAAGCGTGATGATGTCGGCATCCGGTGCATTGGCGGCGACGATGCAGAGCGCCGTCGCGCCCGGAGAGACACGCTCAAGCCCGGCCTTCGCAGCAGCGAGTCCGACCAGAGAGTGCGTGAGGTTATCCACGTATCAATGAAAGGACGCTTAGAAAAGCGGCACGTCGCCGACGGCGGTGGCTTTCGGCGTAAGCTGCGCGTAGCGCTCCGGGTTGAGCGATTCGAGTTTGGTATCGGCTTCGCGCACGCTGGCCGTCTCCGGCAGAGGCTTGCCGTCTTTTCCTTTCGCCTTGCGCGCCTCTTCAATCATGCGGAACAGAATATCGGAAGCAGCATCCTTTTTACCCTGTCGCTCATAGACGGCGGCGAGCCGCAGATTCAAAGTGTCAGGCGCAATCTGGGAATCTTTATCCTTCAAAAGTTGGTTGTAGAGTTCCGCCGCTTCGTCCAACTGCCCGTCGGCCTCTCTGGCCTGCGCCAGCGCAAAACGCGTGCGCGAGGCCACGTCGGAGTTGCCGCTTTTGGTTAAAGCTTGCAAATCGTCGAGTCCTTTTTTACGGTCAACGCTCAACATCTGGACGGCTCGGAAATAGCGCGCCAGTTCGCGGTAAGGATCGCCGTACTTATTGGCGACCGCCTCAAATTCCTGCACGGACTTCTGTGCGCGCTCGCGCTCGCTCGGAAAGGTCGGGCCAGTCTGTCCGGGTTGCGGAGTGCCTGTGACGATGGGCGCTTGGGATGTTTCGATGGCGCGGCCTAGAGCGAGACTTGCCTCGTCCGCGCGCCGACCGCTCCACCATGAGTAGAGGCCGAACAATGCGGCGAGCGCGATGAGAGCCGCGAGAGCATAAAGAATCTGGTGGCCTCTGCCTTCCATCCGGTCGCCGAGGCGGTCGAAAGTCTCAAGCGTCTTATCGCGGAATTTATCGTGTCGGAGTTCGCGCTGGCGTTTCTTTGTTGTTCGAGCCACTTTCTCTTCCTTGCTGCAAGAGCGCACAGTCGCGTGCGTTCTTTTTCATAGAGTTGAGGTTAACGCCACACTCTAACGATGGCCGGAGGAGGTTGTCAAGCAAGCTCTACAAACTCGTTTGACCGCTTTGATGCTGCGTGCTACGCTCGCGCCCAAAGAAGCGTGCTGCCCCCGGAAGAGGCCACGCGCGCAGGATTTCTTAAAACCAGAGCGGAGCCGGTCGGCATTATTTAGCGCCTGACGGCGAGACTTCCAAAGGTTGTTCCTTTCGCATCCAAGAGATTACGCGCAGTTTAAATCGGGCAACTTTTTTTGGAACAAACGGCATGATGCAGTGTCTAAGCTTTCAGATGACGGGGTTAGGATGGCTTGAGTTACCCCTTCAGGTCGCCGGAGGACGCCTGTGAGCTTCGGAGAGCCAATCGCCCTCCGCGTGGATGCGGAACTTGAGGGGACTGCTTCAGCGGCAGCCCCGGGTGAGGCGCGTCCGGCCATCGAGACCCAGTTCATTGAAAGACTGAAGGCAGGCGAGGCGGCGGCTTTCAACCGTTTCGTCGAAGAGCGCAGCGGCGATGTCTATGCGTTGCTCTACCGTCTGACGGAAGATCGTGAGGAAGCGCGCGATTTGACGCAGGAGACTTTTCTGCAAGCCTTTCGCTACATCACACACTTTCGCGGCGACGCCGACTTGCGGACGTGGCTCTATCGCATCGCCGTCAATCAGGCGCGCAATCGTTGGCGCTGGTGGCGCAGACGCCGCCGGGACGTGACTATCTCGCTCGACGCGCCGCAGGGAGACGATGAGAATGGATTGACCGTTAGCGCGCGGCTCTCGGATCGAAGAGAAGGCGACCCGGAGCAGCAAACGCTGGCAAGGGAGCGCGAGCGGGTATTGCTCGTCGCGCTCCACTCGCTCTCACGCGCATATCGTGAAGTGGTCGTGCTACGTGATATTGAAGGGCTGAGCTACGAAGAAGTCGCGGAAGCTTTGGAGATCAGCGTCGGCACGGTCAAGTCGAGATTATCCAGAGGGCGTCTGGAACTAAGGCGCAGGCTCGAAGGCAGTCTGTGATCTTTCGAGTCGGGTTTGAAAAGTCATCAGCACTCAGTTTTCAGTGGTCAGTCATCAGTTTTTAAGGAACTGCCGATTTGCATACTTCAACTGATACCTGAAAGCTAAAATAGTTATTTGAAAGAACGAATGGCTATCCTACCCCGGCTTTACCAAGAACCCGGTGCCAGGTGGGTCAGGAAGTGACCAGAGCAGTCTTTTACCGGCGTATCGAATTTTTCGGGGACAGACGCGGACGGGCACGGCGGTTTTGAAAACGAGGCCAGCAACACCCGTTTCCGAGTCGCCGCCGCTCCCGCACCCGTTCCAACTCGAAGACTCGATGACGGAGATTGACTGCTGGCGCGTTGCTTCCTTTCAACGAGGGAGCAGGCCGGGGTCGGTTAGCCATTCGCTCGAAAGCAGAGGTCGGAGGTTGGAACTGAGAGGTCAGCTAAGAACTGCCTTTGACCAACCTCTGACCTTCGGCCTCTAATAATGATGAATTGTCAGGAGACCCAGAAAGTTTTTTCGTTCTACCTCGACGGACAGTTGGCGCGCAGCGCCCGCGCCGCCGTGGATGAGCACCTCGACGTGTGTCCCGTCTGTCGTCTCGAACTCGACGGGATGCGTTCGATGATTCGCAGTCTCTCGTTGGTTGAGCGGCCCGCGCCGCCCGCCGACCTGACCGCTTCCATCAGCAGGGCGCTCGTCATCGAGCGCGCGGCGCAGAGGGCGAGTCCGTTCGTTCCTCTACGCCTGCGATTCGCGCGCTGGCTTGAGCCGCATCTGATGCCATACACGGTCGGCGCGTTCTACTCGCTGCTCCTGTTCGTCGCCGTCTTCGGCGCGTTGCGCAGTCAATTAACTGCGCTCAGGAATCTAGCCGAAGCCTCGCGTCTTGAGTCGGAGACGGCTTACATCACCGTCACAGGCGCGCCCGACGAGTACGACGTGAGGCGGCCCCTCTCGCCTGTGCTCTACGCTGCACAACGCACGAGCTACTCGGCACAGTCGCCGAGCCTGAACCCGCGCGGCGCGCTGGCAGCGCTCGCTTGGTCGCCACCATCAAGCGGCGCTCCAGAGGATGACGATATGATTGTCGTCGCCGATGTCTATAGCAACGGCAGCGCCTCGCTCGCCGCCGTCGTTGAAGCGCCGCGTAACCCTCGCATGTTGGACGAACTGCAAGCCGCGTTGCGTAAGAACCCCGCGTTCGTCCCGGCCTCGCTCGACCGCCGCCCACAGACGATGCGCGTCGTGTTCGTTCTTCAGAAGATGAACGTGCCGGAAGGCAGCTCCGACATTCCATCGCCG
>CAXTRQ010000097.1:1238-22042 GCA_964246705.1 uncultured Pyrinomonadaceae bacterium | reverse complement strand
TTGTAGACATCCGCGCCGAGATTGGCGACGACCGAGAAATCAACACCGCCGCTTCTGAGTTCCGCCTGCAAAGTATTCGTGTCTTGAATGGTACGCACGCGCAGTTGTTTAATCGCGGGCGCTCCGCCCGAATAGTTTTCATTCGCTTCCAAATCAACCAACTGCTGCGATTCGTCGTAGCGTGCAAACTTGAAAGGGCCGGAGCCGACGGGTTGCTGCCGCTGCGTCTCTGCGGAGCCTTGCGGAATGATGCCGACGGCGACGAGGTTCGAGAGCAAATGCAGCCAAGGCTTTTTGAGCCGGACAACGAGCGTGCGCGCGTCGGGCGCATCAATTCCGGCGACGAGAGGCTGCCGGCCCTCGCCCTTGCCCTCAAAGAAATCGTTCGATTTAGAGAACCCGGAGGCGAGCAACATGTCGAGCGTGTATTTCGCGTCCTGCGCCGTGAGAGGTTTGCCGTTATGAAATTTCACGCCGTCTTTCAGGGTGAAGGTATATGACAATCCATCATCGGCGCGTTTGATGTCGGTCGCCAGATCGCCGACGTAATCGAACTTCTCGTTTTTCTTGACGAGCGAATTGAACATCAACTGTCGCATGCGTTCGCTCGAAGCGTCCGTCTCGCGCAGTTGCTCGAAGGAGATGGGCGGCGATTCGAGCGTGACGACGAAGGGCCCCGACTTGCCTTCCGAGGTCAGCTTCGACATAAAACTCCAGTCACCGCTCATGTCAATTTGTATCTGGCCGACGCTGCGGCGCGCGATGACCATCTGGTCTGTGTACCAGAGAGGGAACATCGGCAAATCGCGGCTGACGATCTCCTGCGCCTGCACGTAAAGAGAGCGCGCCTTTTCGCGGTCGGCTGTTTCCACGGCTTCATTGAGAATGGGGTCGAGTTGGGGGTTGCTGTAGTTGCCGCGATTGAACGTGTCGCCGGTTCCGAAAAGGTTTTTGAGAAAGATGGGGTCTTGATTGCCTCCGACCCAGCGGTTCGTGGTCATCTGGAATTGGCCTTTGCGCTGGCGATCAATAAGCGTGCCCTGCTCGACCGTATCAATCTCGACGGGGATACCGGCCTGCCTCAGAGAGTTTTGCATGACCTGCGCGTACTGTCTGGTCGGTGCGCTCGCGCCGTTGATTAAGAGCACGAGAGGCTTTGGAAAGCGGCCGCTGGTGACGCCCGTGATGCTGCCTCCGCAACTGGCGAAAAGGCCGGTTAATAAAATTAAAATTAAAAATGCGGTGACGAATCTTCGGCTGAACACTAAAATTTACCTCCATACGTGTAGTTGAGCTTGCGATTGAGTTCCGCTACTTCGTCCGATAATTCCTGAAAACGCTTCAGGTCGAAAGCGAGGGGAGGTTTCGTCAATTCTTTGAAGGCGGCGATACGCTGGAGAGAATCGTTGATGCGCTCTTCGCTCAGCACGCCGTCGCGCGCGGCTTGCAGCAGCGCCGCATGCCCGCGTCGAATCAGGTCAGGGCGCGCGCAGATGAGGAGCATGTCTTCTCCGGCCTGAACCGCACGGAGCGCCGCTTCTTCGATTTCAGAGTGCTTGGCAATCGCGCCCATCTCAAGGTCGTCGGTCAAAACCAGACCATCGTAGCCGAGTTCTTCGCGCAGCAACTTCGTCACAATCTCATAATTGATTGAGGCAGGGACGAGATGCCCGCCCGCCGTGCCGAGATTAATGTCAATATTCGGAAAGCCGCCGTGACTGACCATCACGGCCTTAACCATATTGTCTTCGCGCTGAAAAAGTTCGATGTAGGGCGCGAGGTCTTGCGCGATGAGCGCATCGTGCGAGAGATGGATGACGGGCATTTCCTGATGAGTGTCCACCTCGCCCGCGCCGATGCCGGGAAAATGCTTGGCGCATCCCAGACAGCCCGTCCCTTGCAGTCCGCGCAGGTAGACCATCGTATAGCCGAGCACCTCGCCCGGCGAACGACCGAACGAGCGCGAATAGAGACCGTTCGAGAGCAGGTCGCGGTCGTCCGTCATAATCGAGAGGACGGGCGCGAAGTTCATGTTGAAGCCGAGCAGACGTAAAACCTCGCCTGTGATGCGACCGAGCGCGCGTGCGGCGGCGAGGTCGCCGTGCTGCCGAATGGTGCGCGCGGCGGGCATCGGCGTGCAAATACGCCTGAGGCGGTCAACGAGTCCGCCCTCCTGATCAATTCCAAACAGGGGCGCGACCGGCAGCATCTCGCGCACGCGGTCGAGCAGCGCGCGAAGTTGCTGCGCCCCTGTGACGTTGCGACCGAAAATGATTACGCCGCCGGGCATAATCTCTTCGACGAGCGCACGCGCCTCTTCGTCAAACTCTGCGCCGGGAAGTCCGATGTAGAGCATTTGACCGATTTTCTGTTCGATTGGGAGTGCTTGAAGAGTCTGGAGATAAGTCATGAAAAGATGTTAGCAGATGAATCCGGCTTTCGATAGAGACATGGATTAATTAACCTCCTGCGCATCGTCCAGCAGGCCGCTGCCTGCTCAAGCAATTCGATTCCGCAGGTTGATTAAAAGTTGGCGTGCATCTTCGGCTGAAAAAGTTTCTATGTCAACACCCCGAAGCTCGTCAATCAGGCTCTCGTTGACGGCATCGAAGAGCGTCGCCTGCGCGGCTAATGCTCGACGCCCGACGCGGCTCACGGCGCGGTCGAGCGCCTCGTCGCCGCTCCGTTCGATTGCGCCGGGACTGCCCGCGGTGCTGGCGGGCTGCTCGCCGCCCTGCGCCACGGCCTCTTCGGCGAACACGTCCAATTCATATCGTTCCAACTTCGCCAGCACTTCGCGCGCCCGCGCCAGCACCGTCGGAGGCAGACCGGCGAGCCGCGCCACCTCGATGCCATAAGATTTTGAGGCGCGTCCACGCTCAAGGCGATAGAGAAAAATTATTTCGTCCTCCCGCTCGGCGACTCGAATCTGGTAGTTCTGCGCGCCGGGCAGCCGCTCGGCCAGTTCGGTCAATTCGTGATAGTGCGTCGCAAAAAGCGTCTTGGCGGCGTGCTCAGGCGAATCGTGGAGATGCTCCGCGACCGACCAAGCGATAGACAGCCCGTCGAAGGTCGCCGTGCCGCGACCGATTTCGTCCAACAGAACAAGCGAGCGCGGCGTGGCGTTATGCAGAATCGCCGCCGTCTCGGTCATCTCGACCATAAAAGTCGAACGCCCGCGCGACAGATCATCCGACGCGCCGACACGCGTCCAGATGCGGTCGAGCAGAGGCAGCCGCGCACGCTCGGCGGGCACGAACGCGCCCATCTGCGCGAGAATCGAAATCAGCGCCGTCTGCCGCAGGCAGGTCGACTTGCCCCCCATGTTGGGGCCTGTGATGATGAGCAGGCGCTCGGTCGAATTGTTCATGTAGAGGTCGTTCGGGATGAACGGCGTCTCGCTGAGCGTTTCGATAACGGCGTGGCGTCCGGCGATAATCTCCAACTCGTCGCCATCATGGAGAACCGGGCGTGTGTAGCGACGACGGACGGCAGTTTCGGCGAAGGCGATGAGCACGTCGAGAATCGAGAGGGCACGGGCGGTCGCTTGCAGCCGTTTTGTTTCGGCGGCGACTTGCGAGCGTATTTCCGAGAAAAGTCGCGTCTCAATTTCAAGGATGCGGTCTTGCGCGCCGAGAACTTTTTGTTCCCATTCCTTGAGTTCAATCGTCGTGTATCGCTCGGCGTTGGCGAGCGTCTGGCGACGTTCGTAATCGGGAGGAACGCGCGCTGCGTTCGCCTTTGAAACTTCTATGAAGTAGCCGAAGACATTGTTGAAGCGGATGCGAAGCGTGGCAATGCCGGAGCGTGCGCGCTCGCGTGCTTCGAGCGCGGCGATGGTCTGCTTGGCATCGCGGCTGATGGAACGTAGCTCGTCGAGTTCTCCATCGTAGCCTTCGCGGATCACGCCGCCGTCGCTGAGATTTATCGGCGGGTCGTCGCCGATAGCTCGCGCGATCAACTCGCGGATGTCCGTCATCTCGTCCGTATTCTCGCGCAGCACTTGAAGAAGCGAGGCTTCAGTGTCCGATAACGTCTGACGAATGGCGGGCACTTGTTCGAGCGAGCGACGCAGTGCGGCCATGTCGCGCGGCGTGGCGGTTCCCATGTTGATGCGGCCTGTGAGACGTTCGAGGTCAGAGACATCCTTGAGCAGCGCGCCGATGCGGTCGCGCTTCATCTGCGAGCGTTGGAGTTCTTCGACCGAGGCGTGCCGCGCTTCAATCTCGCCGCGCCGGACGGACGGGCGCAGCAGCCACGCGCGCAACAGGCGCGCACCCATGCCCGTCGTCGTCTGGTCAATCACGCCGAGCAGGGAAGCCGCGCGCCCCGCACCGCCCTGTGACTCCGTCAATTCGAGATTACGCACCGTTACGGCGTCGAGCACGAGATGATCGTGCGCCTCAAAGAAACTGATGTCCGTGACGTGGGCGGCGGCATCGCGCTGGGTCTCGCGCGCATAACGCAGGCACGCTCCGGCGGCGCTGACAGCATCCGTCTTTTGGCCCAGCCCGTAGCCTTCGAGCGTGCGCGCGCCGAACTGTTCGAGCAGCAGCGAGGCGCACGCGAGAGGCTCCCATAGCCAATCATCGAGCGGCGTCAGCGCAAACATGCCGCCCGCCGTCGCGGCCTGTGCGGCAGGCCAGATGCGTGCCACCGGAGCAGTCTGCTCCGGCTGTTGCTGCTCTGTGAGCGGCAGCGGCGGCGTCCGCGCGCCCTGATTGGCGTAAGAATCTCTAATCAAAAGCGCGAGCGATTCGGGAAAGAGAAGTTCGCGCGGCGCATAGCTTTCGATGTCGGCAAGGATGCGCGCCCAAGCGTCCGCGCCGCTCGTCTCGGTCGCGCGAAACTCGCCTGTGGACAAGTCGAGAAACGCCGCGCCATAGGTGTCGCCCGCGCCGCAGACCGCCGCTAGATAGACCGTCTCTTTCGCTTCGACCAGTTGCGGGTCAACCGCCGTCCCCGGCGTAATCACACGCACGACTTCGCGGCGCACGAGCTTTTTTGCCTTGGAAGGGTCTTCCGTCTGCTCGCAGATGGCGACGCGATAGCCTTTGCGAATGAGGCGCGCGACGTAGCCTGCGACCGCGTGGTGCGGCACGCCACACATCGGAATGCTCGCGCCGCGCTCTTTGTGCCGCGCGGTCAAGGTGATCTCCAACTCGCGCGCGCCCGTCACGGCGTCATCGAAAAAAAGCTCGTAGAAATCGCCGAGACGGAAAAAGAGAATTGTGCCCGGATGTTGCTGCTTGAGTTCCTGATACTGTCGCAGCATGGGAGTCAGAGGTGTCGAAGTCGTCATCTTATTTCGGGTCAAACCGGGGTGGCGGCGTCCAGCAGATTTAGACAATAAAACTAACACAGTCGGCGCGGAAAGGCACAGAGCGAACGGCAAGGCGGAAGGCGGAAGGCGGATGGATGAAAGCAACGCTGGCGGGAAGTTAACTGCTCGTAAAAAAAGCAGGCTCGCATCGGAATTAAAACCGTGATAGCTTCTGCTAACGTATAAAGGTCGTTTCATATCGAGTTGAGCGAAGGCCGGAACGATGCTTGGTGTTCTGTGCGCCTGTGCGCCTGTGCGCGAAACTTTTTGACGAGGGAAGAAGAAAGTTTCGCGCACAGGCGCACAGAAGAAGTAAGGACGCGACATAGTTTTTGAGACGGGCTTTTGTTTTCGTTGAAGGAGCAGGCGAAGGAGGGTAGGAAATGACTAGCAACTCGGATAGATCAGTCTGGTCAAAAGCGACGCACGAACATAAGGTTGAGAATTTTTACGGCTGGGGAGCGGAGCATTACGGCAATTTTCATAACGGGTATTTGAACTTCGGGCTGTGGGACGCGGGCATCGAAAATTTCGTGACGGCGGCGGAAAACCTCGTGCACCGGATGGGAACTCTGCTCGGTCTGGACGAGCAGAGCCGCCTCCTCGATGTCGCGTGCGGGATGGGCACGCAGGATGTCTACCTGCACCGCAAATTTGCGCCTCGCAGTATTGACGCGCTCGACGTGACATGGACGCACATCGAACATGCGACGGCGAGAGCGCGCGAAGCCGGATGCGCAGACCGCGTGCAGTTTCATCACGGGACGGCGACCAAACTGCCTTTTTCAGATAACCACTTCACGCACGCCCTGAGCATCGAAGGCACTGTCCACTTCGATACTCGCCGACAATTTTTGCACGAAGCTTTCAGAGTCTTAGAGCCGGGCGGCGTGATCGGCATTACCGATTACAGTCTAAAACGCACGCCGCGCAATGCCCCGGAAAAATTTATCATCGAACTCGTTCGTAGGCTCTGGCGCGTGCCGAAGGAGAACGTCATCACTTCCACGGAGTACGTGAAGCACATGGAGCAAGCAGGGTTCATCGAAGTGGATTTGAAAGAGATCGGGGCGCTGACTATTCCCGGTTATTACAGGGAACAGCGTAGGCCGGAAACCATCGCCGAACTGGCGAAGATTCGCGGATTCGTCGCCGGACGGCTCGGCGGCATTATTGACATCGTCCTCTACCGCGCCTTCACGATGGGGCTGCTGGAATATGTGATGGTGCGCGCAGAGAAACCTTGACGCTAAAGTTGGGAAGCCCCTTCAGGAACAAGCAGGGATTATCTATGAATCTACAGTTGCAGATCATTGAGTTGTTTCTGCTCGCCATCCCGATTGCGTGCGTCACATGGACGGTGACGCACGAGGAAGTCTTTCGTGAGCCGCGCGAGTTTTGCGTCAACCGGAGCAATAGTTGCCGCGAATGGTACAAGCGAAAGTTCTACTACCTGTTCACGTGCGAATATTGTTTCAGCCACTACGTAACAATCCTTTTTCTGTTTATCACTAGATACCGTCTGCTCTACGACGACTGGCGTGGCTATCTCGTCGGCGGCTTCGCGCTCATCTGGATTGCTAACCAGTATATGAGCCTCTACAATCGCCTGCGCCTCGACATCAAGAGCGAAAAAATTGAACACGAACTTAAAGAAACAATCGTCGAGCAGAATAAGCAGTGAAGATGTCCGGGCAGAAAACAATGAGCGCGATTTTCAAACGGGAGTCAGGCAAGCACCCCTCGCTTTCTTGGCGGCTTGGCGTGAAATTATTTCTCACATCAAGCCCGCCAAGAAGTAAGGACGCTCAGAAGCATGCTTTCAAACTTTGCGGTGGTAGGAAGTTTTTGAACTTGTTGACGCTCAATTGGAATGAGTCCTAAAAGTTGAAGCCGTGCATGTTTCAACGAATGACTTGCAGGTCGCGCTCGCTGGTGATTTTCCAACCGCTGCTCGTCCTCGACCAGACGAGTTCCTGTAAGACCTCTCCGTCACGCCTCTGCCCGCCGGTCTCAATCACATACTGTTTACGGAAACGCATCACGGCGCTGCGACCATCGCGCGGAAAATTCAGAGTGGGTTCGCTGGCGGTAATCTTCACGAGGCTGGCCTGCGCGAACGCATTGGCTTTGTCCTGCCGCACGGCGGCGCGCGAAAAATTGTTGCCGAGATAATAGGAACTAAGCGTCGGCGCGTAGAAGCCCATCTGCTGGTTGATATCGCGCGCGTTCGTCGCCGCGATCCAACTGCTGAGCGCGCCGCGCAGTGCGCGCTTATCCGTCTCGGTAATTTCAGCCGACTCGTTAATCGGCTCGGCGGGCGTCGAATTGACTTGCGCGGTGGCGGCTGACGGCGTCGGTTGCGGCGCGCGAGAGACGGGCGCGGCGTTGATATTTGAAGCCGGGGGAGTCGCGCTGACCGTGAGATTCTCGTTTGTTGCAGAGGCGTTCGACGCGGGCGCAGTGATACTCCACTTCGCGAACAGCACCGCGCCGAGTCCGATAACGACAGCAAGTAGGATTCCCGCGTAAACCAGTATCGCAGGTGAGCGGGAGGGCGCGGAGGATTGCGACGTGGGGCTGTATTGGTTTTCGCGCGCGGGCTGTGGAGTGGGATCGCTTGGGAGTTCGTGTGGCTCAGGTTGAGCGGCGGGTTGGGTGTTGGGCGCAGCCCACTTTTCGACGCCCTCGCCGGAGACGGCAGAGACGCGCGTGATGGTTTCCGTAGGGGGAGACGTGGGAGGATGAGAAGCCTCTGTCTTCGATGGTGTCCCGGTCGTACCGATTACTGCTGCGCCCACGTCTTCAATCGTCGGCTCGCCCGCGCGGCGGGTCGTGGGGTCTGGAACCTGCGGAGAGAGATTGGTCGTAGGGTCAACGTGTGCGCCTGTGTCGGCTAATCGTTCGGGTTCAAGATAAGAAGCATGATGTTGAAAAGATTCTGTGTTGTGAGTGTTAATGAAGGGCGCGCTTGAAGTCGTCTCGACGGAGATGACGCGGCGCGCGGTTTCTTCGACGGCGCGCAGTCCACGCGCCAACTCGGCGGCGGTCTGCGGGCGTAGGTCGGGGTCTTTCTGAAGCGCCTGCATGACGATGACGCACAACATGTCGGGCGCGTCGCTGCGAAGTTCTTTGACGAGAGGCGGCGGTTCCTGCACGTGCTTGAGCGCGATGGCCGTGGCGCTCGGCGCGTCGAAGGGCGGGCGGCCGGTGAGCATTTCAAAAAGAACGACGCCGAGCGAGTAGATGTCGGAGCGTGCGTCTATCTCATGACCGGCGCACTGTTCGGGCGACATGTAGCGCGGCGTGCCGACGAGCGAGCCTGTATTGGTCAGGACGCTGATGCCGCCCGAAGCGGTCTGCTCTTTCAACTTGGCGATGCCGAAGTCGACGACTTTGGCGAGCAGCGCATCGTGATGGTCGCGCGTGAGAATGATGTTTGAAGGTTTCAGGTCGCGGTGAACAATACCGCTCCGGTGTGCGACCTCGATGCCGTCTGCAACCTGACGCGCAATCGGCACGGCTTCCGAGATGGGAAGCTTCCCGACCGTGTTGATATATTCCCGAAGCGTCTGGCCTTCGACCAACTCCATGACGATGTAGGCTTCGCCGCCGGGCAGAAGACCGTAATCATAAGTATCAACGACGTTCGGATGATTGAGACGCGCAGCGGCACGTGCTTCACGACGAAAGCGTTCGAGCGCCTGTGTCTCGGAGACCAGATCTGGAAGCAGCAACTTGATAGCGGCGGGGCGTTCGAGTTCGATATGCGTACCGGCGTAGACCGCGCCCATGCCGCCGCGACCGAGCAGTTTGTCGAGCCGGTATTTATCTGCGATGATGCGCGTGCCGTGCCGTGCCGTGACAAGCGCGCCGTGATCGCCGAGCGTGCACGCGATCTCCGTGTCTTCATAACAGTGACGGCAGGTAGTGCAAATCTTCATCAGTCAAAAAGCAGATGCGTATTCAAAAAATCGTGTGGGCGCAAGCTAAACACGACGCGCAACTTTTCCGAGTCTCTCTATATCTTCAACCGAAAAAGACTTCTGCGACTCGATAAATTTCTTCGTCCAATCTCTTAAGATTATGAACAGCCTCGTCGAGCGGAACGCTGACGATTTGTGTGCCGCGCAGAGAAGCCATCCGTCCCCATTCTCCGGCCTTGACCATCTCGAAAGCTTTGACGCCGAAGCGCGTCGCCAGCACGCGGTCGAAAGCGGTCGGAGAGCCTCCGCGCTGCACGTAGCCGAGATTGGTGACGCGCGTTTCGAGGCCGGTGCATTTCTCGATTTCGCGCGCGAGATAATAACCGATGCCGCCCAGACGGTCGTGGCGATAAATCTCCTCTCGAATCTCGCGGCTGAGAAAATCTTCGCTCTCGTGAGGTCGCGCGTCCTCGCCGACGACGACGATGGAGAAGGCTTTACCTTCCGCTTCACGGTGTTTGAGAAGTTCGCAGATGCGCGAGATAAGGAATGGATGTTCGGGGACGAGAATCACGTCCGCGCCGCCAGCGATGCCTCCGTAGGCGGCAATCCATCCGGTATGACGACCCATCACTTCGATGACCATCACGCGATGGTGCGATTCGGCTGTCGAGTGCAGGCGGTCAACCGCGTCCGTGACGATGGTGACAGCCGTATCGAATCCGAAACTGAAATCCGTGCCGCCGAGATCGTTGTCAATTGTTTTAGGAATGCCGACGATCCGATAACGATGATCGCGCCACATATCGCGCGCGGCCTTGAGCGTGCCCTCGCCGCCGACGACGATGAGCGAATCGAGTTGGTGCTTTTCCCAAGTCGCACGGATGCGCGTCAGGATTTGCTCGTCGTCTTCCGGGTTGACGCGCGACGTGCCGAGGATTGTGCCGCCTCGCGGCAGGATGCCTGAGACGGACTGGCGCGTGAGCGGAACCACGTCGTCCTCAATGAGACCGCGCCACCCATTCTTGATGCCCAGTATATCAGACGGCTCAGACTCTGCGACCGCACGTCTGACGACGGCTCGAATGACTGCATTCAGACCCGGACAATCACCACCGCCTGTTAAAATACCTATGCGCACACTCATCTCGATTTAAAACACGAATCCCCAGCTTGGTTCGTGCTGTGAACTAAATTTGCGTTGATTAAATAACCGCGCCTATAATCGCGCGGCCAACCACAGCATGTCAAACGAGAGGGGCGAGGGTGCACAGGCCGACGACGCTGAAAGCGGCGCGGATGGCACGCGCATGGTGAGAGTGGGAACCGTACCGCTGATTCTGAGTATTGATACGGCCACGGCGACGAGAAGCATCGCGCTCGTGCGTGGGCAGGAGACGCTCGCCATCGTGTATGGGGATTTGCGCGCATCGCACTCGGCGAACGTGCTGGGCGACATTGACGCAGTGGTGCGAAAAGCGTCTGTAAAATTGGGAGCGATAGACCTCTTCGCGGCTGCCAACGGCCCCGGAAGTTTCACCGGATTGCGCGCAGGACTGGCGACAATTAAATCTTTCGGCGCGACGCTCGGACGCCCCGTCGTCGGAGTGCCGACGCTGCATGCGATCGCATATGCGGTTCGTCCTGCGCGGAAGGTCATCGCGATGATTCCAGCCGGGCGCGGCGAAGTGTTCGCGCAACTTTTAAGCGTCAACGCCCAAGGGGAGATGACAGAGCTTGAGAGACCCGCGCACGTCTCGCCCGCCCTCTTGATCGAGAGCCGACGCCATTCGACGGAAGGTCTGAAATGGGCAGGGAGCGGAGCGCAATTGTACGCCGCGTTAATCGGCGAAGCGGCGCTTGAGGCCGCTTTTAATCTCGTAGAAGAGGCCGCTGAAGGTTCATCTGATGAAGTTCGGACGGAGAGAGAGACGCAGGGAGATGTCTGGACGCTGGCGCGTCCGGTTGAGATTTTGGCGACGCATGTGGCAGCATTAGCTCTCCAAAGTTTTGCAGCCGGTCAATCCGTCGAAGCGGCAGACCTGCGAGCGATTTATGTCAGAGCTTCAGATGCGGAGTTGAATGAAAAATGGCGGGCGCAGCAATCTGGGAAAGAAGTCCAATCGAATATATCCTCAGCCCGATGACCGAGCACGATCTGCTTGAGGTCGTCGAGATAGAAGAGGCATGCGGTTTGAGCCTGTGGGGTTGGGATGGTTATCGCGGGGAACTGACAAGATCTGAAGCGATCATGTTGGTCGCGCGCCGCGACCCGAAGACAATCACCGAAGGAAAATACCTGAACGGGTTTATCGCCGCACGCGTCACAGCCGGAGAATTGCACATCAATAATTTCGGCGTCCACAGGTGGGCGCGGCGGCAAGGCATCGGAAGCGCGCTTTTGCGAGCGGTCTTTGAAAAGGCGGCGACTGATGGCGCAAAAAAAGCAATTCTTGAAGTTCGTGCGGGCAACCACGCCGCGCAATCCGTCTATGAGCAGCACGGTTTTGTCGTCACCGGACGAAGGCGCGATTACTACAGAGCGCCGACCGAAGACGCCGTCGTGATGACGGCTCAACTAGAATCACTGGCTTGATTAGCGCGTATGATTTGGGCTAACATTTTCCGCGTAAACGCAACTCGGACGCCAAAGCCTCGACGGAGCTAGGCGTCTCAAAAATGGCATACTACCTGACGCATCTGAAAGGAGTCTTCCCGAAATGGAATTGACCAATACGGATAGTCTGAAAGAACAATTGATGACCAGTGACCCGGAGTTCCGCGAGCTTGCACGCGAACACGGACGCTACGAAGAACGTCTCAGCGAACTGGCTGCGCTCAGTTATCCTAATGACGAAGAGCAATTAGAAGAAATTACTTTGAAGAAGAAAAAGCTGGCCCTTAAAGATCAGATGCACGCCATCATGTTGCGCCACCAGCAGAGCGAAGACACTGCACATTAAACCTTCGGGCGCAGGTCGCGCCGAATGAATAGGAATAGATAACTTCAGAGGAGAGAGAGACGGGGGACGCGTTCGCACGAAAGAGCGCCCCCGTTTTGATTCAACGGAAAGAAATATTTTGAGCTTGCCGCAGCGCTTTCAAGCGAGTACGCTTCGACTTTTAATTTATGGCGAGAGATGGAATTCCTTGGGTCTTAATACCGCTGGTCGCGGGGCTTCTGGCAGCGGTCTTCGGCCTCTGGTGGGTGGCCGCTCCGCTGCTGCTGCTGTCCGCCTTCATGGCCTATTTCTTTCGCGACCCGCGACGCATGGCTCCGGAAGACCCTCACCTCGTCGTCTCACCTGCCGATGGACGCGTCACGAGAATTGAAAAAATCGCGCCCGATGATCCACAGTCTCCTGTGGTCGTCAGCATCTTTCTCTCCCCGTTCGACGTGCATATCAACCGTGCGCCGATTGCAGGGGAGGTCGCGTTCGTGACCTATACAAAAGGTCGCTTTATGATGGCGACGCGCGACGAGGCCAGTCTGGTCAACGAGCAGAACGCACTGACGATTCGAGGTGAACTGATCACAGTCGTCTGTAAGCAGGTCGCGGGGATTCTGGCGCGCCGCATCGTCTGCTGGAAGCGCGCAGGCGATCGAGTCTCTCTGGGAGAACGCATCGGTCTGATTAAGTTCAGCTCGCGCACAGACCTCGTACTGCCCCCCGAAGTTGATATCCAACAGGAGGTCGGCGCGCGCGTGCGCGGTGGCGTCAGCATCATCGGGAGGATACGCGATGGCCGGTAATGCACCCGCAAGGGAAGATGAGCAACACGCCCCTGTGCCTGAGCGACGTGGGCTGAGGAAGGGGATCTACCTGCTCCCTTCAGCTTTTACTGCGGCCAATATCTCGATGGGATTTTATGCCGTGATGGGAACCTTGCGCGGGTTCCAACTCTTGGATGACGACATCGCGCGCGCGACAATTCATTTCAATAATTCCGCGCTGGCAATCGCTTGGGCTATCCTTTTCGACATGCTCGACGGGCGGATCGCGCGCCTGACCAAAACGACGACAGAAATCGGTGTGCAATTAGATTCGATTGCAGACGTTTTGACTTTCGGCATCGCTCCGGCTGTCTTGGCCTATGCGTGGGGCTACGGCGCGACATTTAGAGATGGAAGTCCCCAACATAAGCTCGGCTGGTTCGTTTCCTTCATGTTCCTCATCTGCGGTGCATTTCGGCTGGCGAGGTTCAATGTACAGGCGACGCGTCCGCGTCCTTTATCGGAAGGCACAACCAAAGTTGATAAAAAGAACTTTATCGGCCTGCCGATTCCTGCCGCAGCAGGGCTGATTGCCGCGATTATCCATTTTGCGCCGGAACCGCTCATGGGCGCTTACTATGGAGAATGGGCGATTGTCTATAGCGGCCTCTTAATGGGTTTGATCGCGGTTCTTGCGGCGCTCATGGTGAGCACGGTGCGTTATTCGAGTTTTAAGACCGTCGGAACGGGCAGGCGCAGCACGCGCGCCGCGATCTTGATTCTCGCCGCAGTGGGAATGCTTCTCTGGCTCTTTTCAGGCCCGGTTCTCCTGATAATTCTCTCCTCATATGTGCTCCATGGCATTTTGTTGCGGACGGCTTTGCTCTTCAGACGCCGCCCCGCATACGTAGAATAATCTGAGGATTACCCTACACACACTCTCAGTCCGAGCCGCTTACCTTGACGAATCAACTGTCTCCGTCCAACCACTGTAAGCGAAGAGACCTTTCCGTGTTGTTAAGAGCAGCAGAGATTCTGTCGCAATCGGCGATGCCGCCGTGTTGTTGTCTTCTCCGACAAGCAGACTATTCAGCCTTTTACCGTCGCGCAAGTCCAAAATAATGCATTCATCCCCGGCTAGAGGAGCAAACAACGCCCCCTCCTCTATCGCCAGAGGTTGTGCCGCAACTCGACCCGCGAGTTGTCGTTTCCAGAGACGCCCGCCACGATTTAACGAAAGAAAGTAGACGAAATTATCGAATGAAGTAACAACTAATCCATTCTGCGTCAGCAAGACGGATTGAACACTAGCCCCTGTGCGGACACGCCAACGGAAACGCCCGTCGCTCTCGTTAATAGCATAGACATAGCTATCGGCTGAGCCGATAAAAACAGTCTGCCCCGCCACCGCGACGGGAGCCCGCAAGGGGCCTCGTGTCCGATAACGCCAGAACGTCCGTCCGGTTTTTTGATCTATACAGAAAAGAGTGCCGTCTTCGCTGCCGATGTACAGACGATCTTCGCTTAAAATTGGATTGGAGAGAAAAGGGGCGCTATGTTTTAAAACCCATAAAATATTACCGGATTCCTTTTGCACAGCGTAAATCCGCCCATCGCTGGCTCCTCCGAAGATTGTGTCCTGATTTGCGGCGAGAACGCCTCGAATTGGACTCTGGAGCGGGCGCATCCAGAGCGTCACGCCACTACTGCGCCCGAGAGCGCGCAGTGTGCCGGTCGCACGTGTACTCGTACTCCCAGCTATATTTGTCTCGGAGGCAATATAAACTCCGCGTTCGTCCGCAACAGGGGATGCTGAAATATCCCCACCCGTTTCAGTTTTCCAATTAAATTCTCCATCCGTCGCCTGTAGGGAAATAATATCTCCCGCTGTAAGTGGTAGATATACTGTGTCTTTATTGACCGCAGGCGTTAAGTTGATGGCCATTGAAGTTTCATACTTCCACTTAACTCTGAGCGGTCTGGAAAGCGACAATTGCGTCTGCGCGCTGATTTGAGTTGGTGAGTACTGAATTATAACGATTACAAGGAGGCAGACCAGAGTACGAAAAACAAGAGGCCGGTTTTTAAAATCATTCAATACTCTGCGATGCTTTTTTTGATATATACCCATAAAATTAAACTAATTAACGTTGATTTTGTAGGACTCGATTAAAAGCTTATAATCTTCCGGCTCCAAATAGTATTAAAGAATCCTTTGTCAGACGTGTCAGACGGCTAGGAGGTTTACTTTGAGTGAAAAAGAGATTCATAACACCGTAATTATATTAGACTTCGGCTCACAATACACTCAGTTGATCGCGCGCCGCGTACGGGAATCGGGAGTTTATTGTAAGATTTTGCCCTTTAATGCCCCGCTCGAAACAATTAGTGCCCATAATCCCCATGCTTTAATCTTATCCGGGGGCCCTTCATCCGTGTACGACAACGTGTCGCCGCGTGTAACTCCCCATTTGCTGGAGACCATAGACTGCCCTGTGCTGGGCATTTGTTATGGATTGCAGGTTTTAGCTTACGGTTTAGGCGGGGAAGTGAGACCCTCACCAAATAGAGAATACGGATACGCTCGAATCGCAATTACGGAGCCTGAGAGTCCTTTGTTTACGGGTCTGCCGAATGAAATAGATGTCTGGATGAGCCACGGCGATTATGTGACAAAAGTTCCGGAGGGCTTTCGCATAACGGCTATAACGGACGATTCGCTTAACGCTTTTGAAGATTTAAGCAAACGCATATATGGCTTGCAGTTTCACCCTGAAGTGGCACATACCACGTTCGGGGCGCAAATTTTACGTAATTTCCTCTATAACGTCTGCCACTTGAAAGCTGATTGGACGCCGACCGCGATCATTCATGAACAGGTCGAAAAAATCCGCCGCACGGTAGGAGACGGTCGAGTGGTATGCGGATTATCGGGTGGCGTAGACTCTACAGTGGCAGCGGCTTTAGTGCATCAAGCAATAGGTGAACGTCAGACTTGTATCTTCGTGGATACAGGACTCTTACGGAAAGGCGAATTTGAAACCACCCAATTGTTGTTCAAGCAACGCATGAGCTTGAATATCATCGGCGTGAAAGCTGAAGATGAGTTCTTGGGTGCTCTGGCGGGAGTCACAGACCCGGAAGAAAAGAGAAAAATTATTGGTCGTGTATTTATAGAGGTTTTTGAAAAAGAAGCACAACGCCTCGGCGATATTGAATTTCTCGTACAGGGAACACTTTATCCTGATGTGATTGAATCTGTTTCGGTTCATGGGCCATCCGCCGTCATCAAGAGCCATCATAATGTCGGCGGATTACCGGAGCGTATGCGGCTCCGACTAATTGAACCTCTACGTGAGCTATTTAAGGATGAAGTCCGAACCATTGGGCGCGAGTTAGGCGTTCCAGAAGAGATTATCGGAAGACACCCCTATCCAGGTCCCGGCTTTGCGGTTCGCATTTTAGGTGAAGTTAAGAAACTACACCTCGAACTTTTACGCGCGGCAGATCAAATAGTTGAAGAAGAGCTAAGATTAGCCAATATTTACGATAGTTTATGGCAAGCCTTTCCGGTTCTTTTACCTGTCTCTACGGTTGGAGTGATGGGGGACTACCGTACATATGAACAGGTTATCGCTGTTCGTGCCGTCACGAGCGTAGATGGGATGACCGCTGATTGGGCCAGATTGCCACATGATGTGCTTGGACGTATTTCAGCGCGGCTCGTGTCGGAGGTGAAAGGGATTAATCGAGTGGTTTATGATATTAGCTCTAAACCGCCGAGCACAATTGAGTGGGGATAGTTTCATGACCCTTAAATACCGTGGGCCAAACAACTAAAGTACTTTGTTATCGAACTTCAGCAAACTTCCTGTTCGTAATAGATTTCACGCCTGAATTACCATGCTTTTCCTACATCTTGGGGTCTTCACAAACCGCGAACACGTGATATAGTGTACCCCGTTATGTCCAAGTAATAATTGATATTGCCCACACTTCGGCATCTGCAATTGTAAAAACGACAATGCAAAATAACAAGTTCGTGCACCTGCATCTGCATACGGATCATAGTTTGCTCGACGGAGCGATACAAATAAAACCCCTTTCCAAAAAGGTAGCAGAATTAGGAATGCCCGCTTGTGCGGTGACGGATCACGGGAACTTGTTTGGCGCAGTTTCTTTTTACCACGCAATGAAAGCGCAAGGGGTAAAACCCATTATCGGCTGCGAAGTATACATCACTCGCGGAAGCCGCTTGGATCGTGATAAGGGTGCGATAAAACCCGGTGAGAAGGCCAATTATCATCTAATTCTGCTTGCGAAGAATCTTGAAGGTTATCACAATCTAGTCCGTCTAACTTCTAAAGCTTACACAGAGGGCTTCTATTACAAACCACGCATAGATATCGAGCTTTTATCAAAATATAGCAAGGGACTTGTCGCGCTCTCAGCATGCATGTCAGGAGTTCCTTCATCGTTGCTCACGCGTGGCGCTTGTGAAGAGGCAGAGGCCGCCGCACACGAGTTTGAAGAAATCTTAGGGAAGGGAAACTATTTTTTAGAGATTCAGGAGCATGATTTAGATACACAGAAGAGAATCAGAAAGCCTCTAGTAGAGTTATCCCGTCGAACAGGTATCCCGCTCGTCGCAACCAATGATGCACACTACTTGAACCCAGAGGATGCGCGCGCACATGATGTGCTCCTCTGTATCGGTTCGGGAAAGACAGTGCAAGACCCGAACCGCCTTCGTTACGGTTCGCCCAATTTTTATGTACGGTCGGCGGATGAAATGTGGGCGATTTTTGGAAAAGAGCTTCCCGAAGCCCTCCACCGAACAGTAGAAATCGCGGAGATGTGCGATCTGCAACTCCCAAACGGCACTAATTATGTCCCCAATTTCCCGATACCCGCGTCCGATAAAAATTTAAACTTGGACGAGTATTTTGAAAAAATAGTCAGGGAAGGGTACGAACGACGGCGTGCGAGCGTCTGGACTCCTGCTACTGAACGTGGCGCTCTCAAGCATACAATTGCTGACTATCAGGAGCGAGTCTCACGAGAAATCGTCATGATCAAGCAGATGGGATTCGCCAGTTACTTCTTAATTGTCTGGGATTTCATCAGATATGCTAGGGAGCATGGAGTTCCTGTGGGGCCGGGCCGGGGATCAGCCGCAGGGTCGCTTGTGGCTTATTGTCTTGAGATAACAGATATTGACCCGCTGCAATACGATCTGCTTTTCGAGAGGTTTCTCAATCCTGAGCGCGTATCTATGCCCGACATAGATATAGACTTTTGTGTACGCGGACGTGATGCTGTCATCAAGCATGTATCCGAGCTTTATGGCCGCGATTCGGTCTGCCAAATCATCACTTTCGGAACACTCGCTTCAAAAGCTGCGATTAAAGATGTCGGTAGGGCTTTAAGCATGCCTTACACAGAAGTTGATCGCATCGCCAAATTAATTCCGCCTCCAGTGCGTGGGCGCAATGTCTCAATTACGCAAGCACTCGAACAGGTTCCCGAACTCCGAAAGGCCGTCGAAGATAGCGAACAAGTCCGAGACTTGATTGATTTGGCACGTCGTCTGGAGGGATGCGCGAGGCATGCTTCGGTGCACGCCGCAGGAGTGGTCATATCCCCTGAGCCTCTCGACGAACTGATTCCCATCGCTATCTCCTCAAGACAGGAACTCACAACGCAGTATGCCATGTCCGATCTTGAAAAGACCGGCATGTTGAAAATGGATTTTCTCGCCTTAACCGCGCTAACCGTAATAAGCGACTGCTTAAAAACGATTAAGCACACGCTTGGCGCGGAAATAGATTGGTCTTCAATTCCTCTGGAGGACGGTAAGACGATGCAACTGTTTGCAGAGGGGCGCACTGAAGCAGTATTTCAGTTTGAATCACTTGGCATGCAAGAGATTTGTCGTCGTCTCAAACCCAAAGGTCTAGAGGATCTGGCAGCGTTAAATGCTCTCTACCGCCCCGGGCCGCTCGACGGAGGAATGGTAGATGATTTCATTGAGAGGCATCACGGGCATAAATCTGTGCGTTATATTGTGCCGGAGATGAAAGAGTTACTATCGAATACCTATGGCATCATTGTTTATCAAGAGCAAATCATGCAACTGGCACAGAGATTAGCAGGCTACAGTCTCGGCGAGGCCGATTTAATGCGGCGTGCGATGGGCAAGAAGAAACGCGAGGAGATGGCACTTCATGAGGAAAAATTTGTCAAGGGAGCCGTTGAAAGAAACATCAAAAAAGAGAAGGCACAGCAAATATTTTCTTTAATGGCGCAATTTGCGGACTACGGGTTCAACCGAAGTCATAGCGTTGCATACGCATATTTAGCATTTCAGACGGCATATCTGAAGGCACATTATCCAGAGCATTTCTATGCTGCTGTCCTCTCAAATGAACTCGACGATACAACAAAGGTCTTTAAGTATTCTAATGAGCTGAAGGGGCAAAATATTAAGCTGCTCCCGCCGGATGTCAACGAGAGTCTAGATGGTTTTACTCCTTCACAAGGAGCGATACGGTTCGGCTTAGAAGCTATCAAAGGGGTCGGGCACACAAGCGTCGAAGCCATTCTTGAAGCTCGACACTCAGGCCCGTTCCGGTCTATTTACGATTTTGCTGAAAGGGTAGGTACTAAAGCTCTCAATAAAAGGGTTTTAGAGAGTCTGGTCTGTGCAGGAGCTTTTGACTCTCTAAATTTCGGAAACGAAACTAAATATAAATTGCGTGCGTGCCTTTTTGCCGCGATTGATATGGCTTTATCCCGTGGTGGACGCGCGCAACAGACACGCGCGTCCGGTCAGAACAGCCTGTTTATTGGATCAGACGAACAATTAGAGAATACAGCGGTTGAACCTCTACCATGTGTTGAGCCTTGGACAAATGGGGAGTTGTTGTCCGGAGAAAAAAACTCCATAGGATTTTACATAACAGGGCATCCGCTTGAAAATTATGTTCATATCTTAAATGAGCTTTCCTGCGCCAATTCGATCAGTTTGGGCAGTTTAACTCCGGGAGCACAAGTGCAGACCGGGGGTATTGTAACCGAGCTTCAAGTTAAGACGACGAAGAAGGGAGATTCTTTTGCGTTGTTACGTCTTGAGGATCAAATGGGCGGTGTGAAATGCGTCGTCTGGCCGGAAGCCTTCAATCGGAACAAAAGACTGTTACAAGGGGACGTAGCAGTGCTAATTACAGGCCGCCTAGAGGTAAGCGACGATGGGGTTGTTAATATTATTGTTGATGAGATTGCCCGTCTGGATGAGGTTCTCCAGCAGAGGGCACGTACAATGATCGTCCGCGTTCCAAAAATATCTCAGACAGATAATACATTTGAAAAACTGTGGCGCATTCTAGAGTCTCATAAAGGCGATTGTGAGGTTTTACTGGAACTGGATGTTGAGGGCGTATTGGTGAGAACGCGCGCCCATAGCGCCATCCGCGTTGAAGGGAGTCTAACTTTACAGACAACACTTGCTGATTTAGGATGTGGTGTCGAATGGCTCGGTGGAAGGTAGGTGAAATAGTGAGACTAACCTTCAATAGCTTTAGTTGAATGATAATATTAGCGCGATATTAGGGTCTTTTATGAATGCGTTTGATCGCCTAAAACTTGCACGTCACCCTGATCGTCCGTATACCCTTGATCTGATAGAGATATTATTTGAGGATTTTGTGGAATTGCGAGGTGATCGGCGCTTTGCTGATGACCCCGCGATGGTCTGTGGCATGGCAGTTTTTCAAGGTATCCCGATAGCAATTATTGGACAACAGAAAGGGCGGGATACAAAGCAGCGAAGATATAGAAA